>JBILYN010000237.1:0-6958 GCA_044377715.1 Aquabacterium sp. | reverse complement strand
AGCGGGCACGCTGGCGCTGGCGAACTTCACCGACACCGGTGTCGCGGGCGACTTCATCACGCAGGACAAGAGCTTCGACCTGAGCCTGTCGGGCCAGCAGCCGGGCGCGAGCGTGGCCTACCAGGTCTCGACCGACGGCGGCGCGACCTGGGTTTCGACGAGCGCAGCGCAGAGTGGCCTGGCCGACGGCGCGTACCAGTTCCGCGCGGTGGTCACCGCTGCGACTGGCGCGACCGCGACCACCTCGCCGGTCGCTGTCAAGATCGACAACAGCGCAACCGCAGCGGGCACGCTCGCTTTTGTGAACTTCACCGACACCGGTGTGGCGGGTGACTTCATCACCCAAGACAAGAGCTTCGACCTGAGCCTGTCAGGCCAGCAGCCGGGCGCGAGCGTCGCTTACCAGGTCTCGACCGACGGCGGCGCGACTTGGGGTTCGACGAGCGCATCACAGAGCGGGCTGGCCGACGGCGCGTACCAGTTCCGCGCGGTGGTCACCGGCACCGGCGGCACCAGTGCAAACACCGCGCCGGTGACGCTCAGGGTCGACAACACCGCCCCTTCGGTCGCCGCCAGCAGCGCCAGCTACGCCGAAAACCAGTCGGCCAACGCCCAGGTCGCCACGGTCAGCGCCAGCGATGCGGTCGGTGTCACCGCATTCCGCTTCGCCGACTCCGGCAGCGCGACCAGCAGCGACGGCTACTTCAACATCAGCGCCAGCGGTCGGGTCAGCCTCAGCGCGGCCGGTGCTGCCGCCGGCGCGGCGTCCAACGATTTCGAGATTGCGCCCAACCGCTTCAGCCTCGCCATCCAGGCCATGGACGCCGCGGGCAACTGGTCGACCGCGGCCAGTCTTGTGTTGAATGTCAGCGATGTGAACGAGGTGGTGCCCGACACGACCCCGCCGGCACCGGCACCGGCACCAGCACCGGCCGACTTGGTCGCGCCGGTCACTGCGATCACCGCGGTGGTCGACGATGTCGGCACGATCACCGGCTTGGTGGACGATGGCGGGGTGACCAACGACAGTTTGCTGACGGTCAGCGGCACGACCGAGTCCGGCGCAACGGTCAAGGTCTATGACGGTGCCACCCTGCTTGGCACCGTCACGGCCAACGCCAGCGGTGTCTGGACTTACACCAGCGCCGCGCTCGCCGACGGCAGCCACAGCCTGCGCGCGATGGCCACCGACGCTGCGGGCAATGTCGGCGCTTTCTCGGCCGACCGCGTGGTGTTGGTCGACACCGCCGCGCCAAACGCCGTGAGCGTCACGCTCGACCCGACCGACGACGGCGATTCGAGCAACGGCGTCGACCTGCGGGTCACCCTCGCGGCCGACGCCAAGGCCGGCGACATCGTCGTCACCCAGGTCTCGCGCGACGGCGTGGCGGTGCAGACCATCGAGTCGACCCTGACCCAGGCCGACATCGCTGCCGGCCGACTCAGCCTGAATGTGGATGCTACGGCCGTGACCGTTGACGGGCGCTACAGCGCGACGACCCAGCTGACCGACCCTGCTGGCAACCAGGGTCTCCCTGTCACCAACACAGCGGCGTTCACGGTCTTCACCGGCCTGGTGCACGACGACTACCTGGCCAACGCCTTTGTCTTCGTCGACAGCAACCGCAACAACCGCTGGGACGAAGGCGAGCCGACCACCCGCAGCGATGCGAGGGGCTATTTCAAGTTCGCGTTTGATCCACAGGGCGCGCCAGTGTTGGCGATGGGTGGTGTCGACACCGCCTCTGGCGCGGCCAATAGCGGTGTGGTCTACAAGGCTTACTCCGGCTCGATCGATGCTTCGGCCGCCGGCGTCGACATCGTGCTGTCGCCGCTGTCGTCGCTGATCGCAGCGGTCGCTGACCAGGCCGCTGCCGACGGGCAAGTGGTCGACAGCGCGATGCTGCTGGCAGCGGCCGGTGTCGTCAACACCGTGCTCGAACTCGGCAGCAGCAACCCTGGCAGCCTGTTGAGCTTCGACCCGGTTGCGGCTTCCGAGGCGGTCAACGCGAGCGTTGGCGACCGCGGCTTGCTCTCAGCCAACCGCCAGCTCGGCCTACTGTTCTCGGCTTCTGCGGCGATCGTCGACGGTGCCGGCGCTGCCGATGCGCCCAAGGGCACCGGCAGCGCGATGGGCATCGGGGCCTTGGCCGGCCTGGTGCGCGCGCGCAGCCAGACCGAGACCTCCGTCAGCCTGAGCAGCACCGCCGACATCGAAGCGACGATGCAGCGAACGATGGACGCGTCCAACACCAGCGGCTTCACGCAGGACTTGCGGGCCAGTTCTGCTGCCGACCTGACGCTGCTCAGCAGCGTGATCGGCGGCTACAACGCCCGCGTCGACGTCACCACGCAGGCCGGGTCGCAGTCGGTCGACGCGATCGCCACGATGCGCGCGGCCAGCGACCAGTTGCTGCCGATGCTCAGCAAGAGCGGCAGCGAAGCGGCCAGCGACCGCGGTGGCGATATCTCGCTGTCGGCCTCGCTCGCCACGCTCAACACCGGGGTGGCCGGGCAGGCCGACATTGCGGCTTATGTCAAAACGCAGGCCGACGCAGTCAACCAGGTCTCGGCGGTGTTCGAGACCAATGACGCTGTCGGCAAGGTCGGGCGGCTGATCCGCCTCGACATCCAGCTGCCGTCGCTGGGGCTGGGCGACGCGGTCGACAGCCTGTCGCTGTCGGGCCTGCCTGCAGGTGTCGAGTTGCTGCGCGTCGACCCGCTCACGGGTGTGGCCACCGCTTTGCAGCCCGTGGGCGGCGCCTATGTGGTCGCGCCGCAGGACGCGGGTTACCTGTCGATCCGGTCGGGTTCGGTGGTCCAGGGCTCGCTGACGCTGGCCGCAACCAACCTGGTCGGCGACACCAGCACCGCTTACAGCGGCACGCTGGCGATCGACATCGGCGCTGTGCCGGTGATCAGCCAGGTCACGCTGGATACGGTGGTCGATGACGTCGGCGCAGTCACCGGCGCACTGGCCCGGGGCGCGAGCACCGACGACGCCAAGCCCACGCTGACCGGATCGCTCAGCGCGGTGTTGCAGGCCGGCGAGGTCGTCGCGGTCTACGACGGCGCCGTCCGGCTGGGCGATGCCACCGTCAACGGGCAGGACTGGAGCTACACGCCTGGCACGGCCTTGGCCGAGGGCGCGCATGGTCTGAGCGCGCGCGTGTTGTCGAGCGTGGCGTCGGGTAGCAACGTGCAATCGTCGTCCAGCCTGTTCAACCTGAGCGTCGACACGCAGGCGCCGGCAGCGCCGCCGCTGTTCCCCAGCGATGGCAGCAAGGTGGCCGGCACCGCCGAGCCCGGCGCGACGGTCACCGTCAGCAGCGGTGGCACCGTGATCGGCATCGCCGTCGCCGACGCCAGCGGCGCCTGGTCTATCCAGCCCGCGGATGCGCTGGCCGACGGCACGCCGCTGTCGGCCACTGCCACCGACGCAGCCGGCCTGATCAGCCCGCCCAGCAATGGCGCGGTCGTGTACAGCGCACCGACCCAGGTGCCCACGCTGCTGTCGGTGACCGACGATGTCGAGCGATTCGTCGGTGCGCTGCTGCCCGGCGCCAAGACCAACGACGCGATGCCCACGCTGCAGGGCAAGCTCAACACCGCGCTGACCACGGGTGTGAGCCTGCATGTGTTCGACAACGGCGTCGACATCGGCGTAGCCCAGGTCACCGGCACCGACTGGCGCTTCACGCCCACAGCGGCGCTGTCGCAAGGCGCGCACAACTTCAAGGTGCAGGTTTTCAACGGCAACCAGGCCGGCGCTGCGTCCACCGCCTTTGCGATCAGTGTCGACACGCTGGCCCCTCTCGCACCGGTGATCGACATCGTCGCGACCGACGACTTGATCAACGCCAACGAGCAGCGCAGCGTCCTCACCGGCAGCGCCGAGCCAGGCGCGACGGTGTCGCTGACGCTGGGTGCGGGCAATGTGCGGACCGTCGTCGCCGATGCGCAAGGCGTTTGGCGCTACACGCTGGCATCGGCCGACATCGCCGCGATGGGGCAGGGCAGCGAGACCCTCAGCGCTACCGCCTCCGACGCTGCGGGCAACGTCAGCCCGGCCGGAATCCGCGCGATCAGCGTCGACACGCTGGCGCCTGCAGCAGGCACGCTGAGCTTCACCGATCTGACCGACAGCGGCTCAAGTGCCATCGACGGCCTCACGCAGGACGGTAGCTTCAACCTGAGCGTGGCCGGCAATGAGGCCGGCGCGACGCTGAGCTACGAGGTCTCGACCGACGGCGGCACGACCTGGACCCCGACGACGGCGAGCCAGACATCGCTGGCCGACGGGGCATACCGATTCCGCTCTACCGCGACCGACGCTGCGGGCAACCGCACGACCGGCAACGCCGTCAGCGTGACGGTGGACAACACCGCGCCGGCAGCGGGCACGCTGAGCTTCACCGCATTGACCGACGGCGGCTCAAGTGCCAGCGACGGCATCACGCAGGACGGCACGTTCAGCCTGAGCGTGACCGGCAACGAAGCCGGGGCAACGCTGAGCTACGAGGTCTCGACCGACAACGGCGTGACTTGGGGTCCGACAACGGCGATCCAGACCTCGCTGGCCGACGGTGCATACCGCTTCCGCTCGACCGCGACCGACGCTGCGGGCAACAGCGCGACCGGCAGCGCTGGCAGCGTCACGGTCGACAACACGGCGCCGGCAGCGGGCACGCTGGGCTTCACCGGGCTGACCGACAGCGGCACAAGCGAGAGCGACAGCATCACGCAAGACGCGACGTTCGACTTGATCGTGCCCGACAGCGAAGCCGGGGCGACGCTGAGCTACGAGGTCTCGACCGACGGTGGCGCGACCTGGAGCGCAACGACAGCCAACCAGACGTCGGTGGCCGACGGGGCCTACAGCTTCCGCGCGACCGCAACCGACGCAGCGGGCAACAGCGCGACAGGCAGCCCGATCGGCGTGACGGTGGACACGCTGGGGCCGACGGTGGCGATCACCGACAACGCGGACGGCCTGGCCGCAGGCGTGTTCATGCTGACCTTCAGCTTCAGCGAGGCGGTGACCGGTTTCGGCGTCAGCGACATCGTGCTGAGCACAGGAACGCCTAGCAGCTTCACCGCCATCAGCTCGACCGTGTACACGCTGGTCGTCACGCCGCCAGACAGTGCCATCGGCACGCTGTTGGTCAGCGTCGCGGGCGACAAAGCCCAGGACAACTCGGCCAACCCGAACCAGGCCTCCCAGGCCTTCAGCGTCGGCTACGACACTGTCGGGCCAAGCGTCTTGGGCGTCGCGATCAGCGCCGCTGTCGGCAGCCAGAACAGCACGCTCAACAGTGGCGACAAAATCAGTGTCACGGTGACGATGAGCAAGCCAACGCTGGTCAGCGGTGGCACGCCCAGCCTGCAGCTCGACATCGGCGGCACGCTGGTCGACGCCCACTACGTCTCGGGGTCGGGCACCACTGCGCTGGTGTTTGACTACACCGTGTTGGCAGGCCAGAACGACAGCAACGGTGTCGCCGTCGTCGCCAACAGCCTGTCGCTGCCTTCGGGTGCAAGCCTGCGCGATGTGATCGGTCGGGCCGCCGCGATCGGCCACGCAGCAGCGACTGATAACGCCGGCTACCTCGTCGACACGATCGCCTCGACCTTGACGATCAGCCCAGTCTCAACGCCGCTGAAGACCGGCGAGACCTCGCTGATCAGCTTCGCGTTCAGCGAGGACCCGCTCGGCAGTTTCGCCTGGGACGCTGCCAGCCAGGCCGGCAGCATCGCCGTGAGCGGCGGCAGCTTGGGCGCGATCAGCGGCACCGGCACCACGCGAACGGCCATCTTCACCCCGACACCGGGTCTGGACGCGGGCAGCGCGGACATCACGGTGATGAGCGGCCGCTACGGCGACGCGGCGGGCAACAGCGGCGGCGCCAGCATGGCGGCCATCCCGTTCGACACGCTGGCGCCATCGGTGACCATCACCAGCGGGGTCTCGGCACTGAAGATCAACGAGACGACGACCGTCAGCTTCGCCTTCAGCGAGGACCCTGTCGGATTCGCCGTCGGCGACACCGCCGTGACCGGCGGTAGCCTCAGCCAGTTCAGCGGCGCGGGCCAGGCCTACACAGCCACCTTCACCCCCGACGCCAACTTCAGCGGCAACGCCAGCATCACGGTGACGAGCGCGGGCTACGGCGACGCTGCAGGCAATGTCGCCAGCGCCGGCGCCACGCCAGCGCTGGCGATCGACACGGTCGCCCCGACGGTGTCGATCAGCAGCAGCACCCCAACCCTCAACGCCGACCAGACCGCCGCGATTGACTTCACGTTCAGCGAAGACCCGGGGTCCAGCTTCGCCTGGAACGGCAGCAGCGGCGATGTCCTCGTGACCGGCGGCACGCTGGGCGCGATCAGCGGCAGCGGGCTGACCCGCACAGCCACTTTCACGCCGACCGCCAGCCTGGCGTCCGGCAACGCCAGCATCACGGTGACGAACCTCAGCTACACGGACGCGGCGGGCAATGCCGGCAGCGCCGGCAGCACGCCGGCGATCGCGATCGACACGCTCGCCCCGACGGTGGCGATCAACAGTGGAAACGTCTCGGCTTTGAAGATAGGCCAGACCGCTGCGATCACCCTGACTTTCAGTGAAGCGCCGGCCGGCTTCAACAGCAGCGACCTCACGGTGGCCGGTGGCACCGTCGAAAACCTTGTGGTCAGCAACAACCCGCTGGTCTACAGCGCGACCTTCACCCCGCTGCCAAGCCAGATCGCGGCCAGCGGGACGGTCACGATCGCGTCAGCCAGCTATGCCGACGCCGCCGGCAACAGCGGCTCGGTTGGCGCGATGGCGCCGATCGCTATCGACACGGTTGCCCCCACGCTGACGATCACCAGCAGCCTCTCGACCCTCAGGGCTGGTCAGCCAGCGACGATCACCTTCAGCTTCAGCGAAGCCCCGGGCAACAGCTTCGACGTCGGC
>JBILYN010000447.1:0-3580 GCA_044377715.1 Aquabacterium sp. | reverse complement strand
CTGGGGCAAGCCGCTGGGCGAGCTCAAAGTGCGCCGCAGGGCGCCAAAGCTGAACTGCGGGCACGCCGTCAACCCCGGCCGCTGTGGCACTCGGCTGACCAAGGCGGGCTTGTTCAGGCCAGGCTTGCGCCCGCCTCGGGCCGAATGCTGCGCTGGCGGTTGAAGTTCCACGCCACCAGCAGCATCCCGGCGCCGCCCGCGCTCAGCACCCAGCCGGTGCCGACCACCCCGACCAGCAGCCCGGCAGCGCCCACGCCCAGCGATTGGCCGAGAAACAAGCTCGCGGCAAACGTCGCCAGTGCGGCGCCGCGGCGCTCGGGCGCGATCTGGGTGGCGTGGGTCTGCAAGGTGTTGTGCATCATGTAAAAACCCAGCCCCAACAACGCGCAGGCCGGCATGGCCCACCACCAAGTCGGGGCAAAGGCCAGCACTCCCAGCGCGGCGGCCATGAAGACCGACCCTGTGCGCACCAGCACCACCTCGCCCAGCCGCCCGACCAGCAAGCGAGCGCTCAGCGCATAGCTCATGCTGCCCAGCGCGAACAGCATCACCAGCGCGCCCACGGTCGACAGCGGCAGGTCGAAGCGCTGGTGAAGGTGTGCGGCGATAAAGGCAAACGGCCCGTACAGGCAGGCGCCCTCGAAGAACACCGTGACGAGCACCACCCGCGCCCAGGGCCTGACCAGCACCGCGCCGAACTCAGCCAGCGTTCGCTGCAGCAGGTTGCCGGGCGCGGCCGCGCGCGGCGCAACGACCGACGCCGGCAGACCGCGCCGCACCCACTGCAGCAGCACGGCCGCCAGTGCGAAGAGGACGGCCACGCCGTAGAAAGGCGTGCGCCAGTCCAGGTGCTCGGCCGCGTAGCCCCCGGCCCAGACGCCGATCGCAAAGCCGGTGATCTGGCCGATCAGAAAGCGCGCCAGCACCGGCTGCCGCCGCTCGTAGGCCACCACGTCGCCGATCCAGGCCATGGCCAGTGGAATCACCGCCGACGAACTCGCGCCGGCCAGCAAGCGCGCGGCCATCAGCGCGTCATGGCTGTGCGCCAGCGCGCACAGCAGCGCCGTCAGCGCTGACGCCGCGCAAGACCAGCCGATCACGCGGTACTTGCCAAAGCGGTCGCCCAGCGGGCCAAACAGCAGTTGGGCCAAACCGTAGGCGACGGCGAACACGGTGACCACCTGTGAGGCCTGGCCGAGCGAAACCCCGAATTCGCGCGCCAGCCGCGGCAGCAGCGCATCGGCCAGGCGCATCGACACGCCGCTGGCCAACGCGGCCAGCGCCAGCGCGGTGATCGCCAGCACCGGGACCGGTGGGTTCGGGTTGAGGGCAAGGGTTTTCGCGGACATCCGGCATTGTGCTGGCCCAGCCCTTGGGCTGTGGGCGGGCGGCACGAAAGCCTTGGCCGACCCTGGTGCGCGAATCTCGTGACCAAGGCCTGGCGATAGGTCTGGCTGCCCAAAGCGCTGGCTTGGCACACCGGCCCAAGCCGTGTTCTAGAATTCCTCGCAAACTGGTTAAAAATTCTTATAAGAATTCCAACTGACGTAGACTAACTAAACTCGCACAAGAACAGGTTACCGCAATTTTTGCTAGCCAAGAACGCTGGCGTGCCGCATCATGCGGGCGTCGTTCAGGCGCTTGAGCGCAGTGTTCGCTTTGGCCAAGCTCTGGCGGCTTGGCTCGGGCGGTTCTTCTCTTCGGCGCCCGAAGTCGGTGCCAGCTGCGTCCGGGCAACGACCGAACTGTGTTCAACGCCAAGGGATTCATTCATGGTCAGGAAGATCTTGTACGCGGGGCTGCTGGGGTGCGCCCTGTCCGCTTGCAGCGCTGTACCGGTCTTCGCTGTGCCGGGCATGCAGGTCGGCGCGACGTGCATGAATTGTGGTGTTTCGGCATACCGCGTCCAAGCGCTGACCCAGGCGCCGACGTGCAACAGCATGTGTGCGATTTGCTCCAGATAGACAACGACTTGAAAAGGCTTGCCCCATGAATCGAACAGTTGGTTTTTTCGCACTGGCTTCAACCCTGGTCGCACTGTCGGGCTGCGGTTCTCTGCCATCTCTTGGGCCCGCCGTCGTCGTGGCACCCGTCGCGGCGACCGTGCCTTGCCTGAACTGCGGCGCACAACCGTACTACGCCTACGCCGTCAGCCGGCCGCCGATGTGCAATGACTATCCCGTCACCTACCGGGTCCAAATACCGGAAACCGATGAACGGATACGGGCAGTCGACCGCAGCGAACTGTATTCGCGCGATGGCATGGTGACGGTCTACGGCGGTTGCCCGCGCTGAACTCGGAAATTACCCCATGAACAACACAACTTCCAAACTCATCGCTGGCTTGACGCTGGCATCGGCTGGCCTGCTCGGCAACGCCTGGGCCCAGCCTGTGACCCAGGTCGACAGCGGCTTGATCAGCACCCGTGGCACGGTCTTGGTGCCCAATGCCTACCGCTATGAGCCGATCCTGAATCAGCCGAGCGCGATACCCGCCGGGGTCTTCAACAGCAACATCATCTTCGTCGCGGACCAACTCGACCGCAACGTGGCGACACAGTCCAGAGCCCAGGCCACCGTCATCACCAGTTTCGTCAATCTCAACAACCTGGCTGAAACCTCGCCGTTTGGTCTGTTGATCGGCGAGCATCTGATGCACGAGCTGCAGATGAGGGGTTGGCCGATCACCGACCTGCGACTGACGCGCGATCTGATCATCAACGAGACGGGGGAGTTTTCGCTCAGCCGTGACATGAAGCGATTGCGCGAGAAACTGCCGGCGGTCAACGTCGTGACCGGCACTTACACGGCCACCAATGACGGATTGCTGCTCAGCGTGCGGGTTATCGAATTGGCCACAGGTCATGTGGTTTCAACAGCGCAGACCCGGTTCGTGCACAACCGCTTCATCGCCAGCCTGGTCGACAAACCCCGGCCTGTCAACATGGTCAGCCTGACGCGCTGAAGATGGCGGGCTGCTTGATGAGGGTGAAATCGAAAGCATTGCGCCGCATCGCCAGAATGGCCAGCATCACGCTCGCAGGCGCGGGATTGCTCGGCTGTGCCGGGCCGCGTCAATTGACGCTCGAACAGTGCGGGCTGTTCACCAGCGATGTCCTGGCGCGACTCGACACGCGACGGCTCAGCGACGACATGGTGGCTGGGCTGTGCCCGCCCGCAGCCGATCCCAACGCCTTGCCGCAGGACAACACCGTCGTGGTGCCCGACCTCGTCGACGTGCAGACGCTGCAAGCCAATCAGCTTGGCAAATCGATGGGCGAGCTGTTTCGGGCCAGCATCAACAAGATTTGCAAGGTGCCGATCAGGCAGGTCGAGTTGTCGCGCCAATTCAAGTTGAACCCGGATGGCCTGACCGCGTTGTCGAGAAACCATGCGGAGGTGCGCGATTCACGCTTCCCGGCCAACGTCGCGATCGTCGGCACATACCATCTGCAAACCGACAAACTGACCCTGGTCGGGCGTCGGATCGACATCGAGACCTCCACCATTCTGGCGGTGTCGACCGTGGAAGCGACATGGCGCTGCGACTTGCCCAGGTACGGTGCGCCGGTGTTCTCTT
>JBILYN010000473.1:0-3370 GCA_044377715.1 Aquabacterium sp. | reverse complement strand
TTCAAGCCGTCGTCGATGCGACGGCGGCCCGAGTGCCGACAAGGCGCTGGTCCAGCAGATAAGCTCTGGCCTCATGTCACCGCCTCACCCCAAACCCGGCTTGCCGGCTCGACTCGCCGCGCTGGCCTTGGGCCTGCTGCTCAACACCCCGGTTCTGGCGCTGCAGCCCAGCCCGAAAACCGGCGCATCGACACCCGACAGCACCTTGCCTGCGGCTGTTGCCGAGTTGCTGCAGCGCGCCAAGGTGCCGGCCGACGCGCTGGCCGCGGTCGTGATGCCGGTCACCACAGGGGCTGCGCGATGGCAGGTCCAGGCCGATCGGGCGATGCAGCCGGCATCGACGATGAAGCTGGTGACCAGCATCGTCGCGCTCGACCGGCTCGGCCCCAACCACCGGGGTTTCACCGAACTGCTGACCCAGGCGCCGCAGCAAGGCGACGTGCTGGCGGGTGACCTGGTGCTGCGCGGCGGCGCCGACCCCGAGCTGGGCCTGCCGCAGCTCTGGGGCTTGTTGGCCGAGCTGCGCTGGCAAGGCATTCGCGAGATCGCTGGCGACATCGTGCTCGACCGCAGCTTGTTCCGTGCTTCGCCCGGCCCCAACGGCCCGGCGTTCGACTCCTGGCCCGAATTTGCCTACAACGGCGTGCCCGATGCGCTACAGCTCAACCACAACCTGATGGGTCTGGAGATCACCAGCGAAGACCCGACCCGGCCCGGCAGCGTGGTGGCCCGTGCCCTGCCGCCGCTGCCTGGCTTGGAGATCGATGCCAGTGCGATGCGGCTGACCGACCGGCCCTGCCGCGAATGGGACGATGACTGGATCAGCCCGCCGATGCTGGTCGAGCCTGCGCCGGGCCAGCTGCGCATCAACCTGCGCGGCGGGTTTCCCAAAGCCTGCAGCCAGCGCAGCGCGCTGGCCTTGATCGATCGCCAGGCGCTGGCCGAGCGCCATTTGCGCTGGGTCTGGCAGGGCCTGGGCGGCGAGTGGCGAGGGCAACTGCGCGACGCGGGCGCACCACTGATCGCCCCGCTGGGCGCGGCCGCGCAGGCGGCCCCGTCAACACTGCCCGACGCCCCGCCTGCCAACTGGCTCGCCCCCGGCGTCGCGTTGGCGGGCACGCCAGGCGTCACGCCGCCAGGGCTGCGGGTGCTGGCGCGCCGGCTAGCGCGGCCTTGGGGCGAGACGCTGCGCATGATGAACAAGCATTCCGACAACGCGAACAGCCGCTTGCTGTATCTGTCGCTGGGCCTGGGCGCGATGGCTGACCAGCCTGCGGCCAGCACCGCCGAGTTGGCCAGTCGCTCGGTGCAGGCCTGGATGGCCGAGCGGCGGATCGCCAGCGCCGGCCTGGTGATGGACAACGGCTCGGGCCTGTCGCGCAGCGAGCGCATCAGCCCGCGCCAGCTCGCGCTGATGCTGCAAGCCGCTCACGGCGGGCGCTGGGCCAGCGAGCTGATGATGAGCCTGCCGGTGGCCGGCGTCGATGGCTCGATGCGCAGGCGCCTGAAGACCAGCCCGGCCGCAGGCTGGGCGCGCCTGAAAGGCGGCACGCTGAAGAACGTGACGGCGCTGGCTGGCTACGTGCCTGACGGACAGGGCCGGTGGTGGGTGTTGGCGGCGATGATCAACCACGACCAGGCCGCAGCGGCCCGGCCTGCGCTTGATGCGCTGGTGGACTGGGTCGCGCGCGGCGGGCTGGCGCAGAAATGAACGCGGTCCACCCCAAGAAGCTGTTGCTGACCAAGTGGACGGCGGTGCTGCCGCTGGCGCGAGACAAGCATTTTCTGGTCGCCCGGGTGATCCTGCCAGAGCCGCCGGTCACCCGAATCGACGAGGTCGAAATCGAGGCCGTGCACTCCAGGACCAGCCGGCGCATCCCCTGGCGCGAACTGCGCGACGAAAGCTTGTGGCGTCAGGGCTGGGTCTGAGCGCGTCTTGTGCTGCCGACCGCATCGAGTTGCAGCACCAGCGCTGGTGCTGCAGGGCTCGCGGCTTCTAAAACGGAATGTCGTCGTCCATGTCGTCGAAGCCGGTGCTCGACTTCTTTGCGGTCTTCTGCGCTGGTGCGCTCGCTGGCGGGCGCTGCGGCGGCGCGCTGCGGCGCGGGGCTTCGGCGCGGGCCGCTTCGGGCTCGCCGTAGTTCTGGTCGTCACCGCCACCACCACCACCGCCGCCACCGCCTTCACGGGCGCCTAGCAGCTGCATTTGTTCAGCGTAGATCTCGGTGGTGTACTTCTCGACGCCGTCCTTGTCGGTCCACTTGCGCGTGCGCAACCGGCCTTCGACATAGACCGGTCGGCCTTTCTTAAGGTACTCGCCGGCGATCTCGGCCAAGCGGTCGAAGAACACCACGCGGTGCCATTCGGTCTCTTCCTGGCGTTCGCCGCTGTCCTTGTTTTTCCAGTTGCGGGTGGTGGCGATGCCGACGTTGCACACCGCGCTGCCGCTGGGCGTGTAACGCACCTCGGGGTCCCGCCCCAGGTTGCCGATGAGGATGACTTTGTTGACCGATGCCATGGCTGGGCTCCTTGCTGACGGGGTGCGGGTACGAGGGGCGGGATTGTCCCTGAAAGGCCATGATACCGATCCGGCCTGTTCTGGCCGTCATTCGGTAGGGGGCTGGGCAAGTCTGCTAAGCGGGGCGGTGGCGGCCCTCGTTACCATCCCTGTCTGATGCCCAAGTCCGACACCGCCACCGCCAGTTCCACCGACCCGCTCGCGATCCTGCAACAGGTCTTCGGCTATGCCGTCTTCCGAGGCCAGCAGCGCGAGATCGTCGAGCAGGTCTGCAGCGGCGGTGACGCGCTGGTGCTGATGCCCACCGGCGGCGGCAAGAGCCTTTGCTACCAGGTGCCGGCGATCGCCCGCCACCGCGCCGGCCAGGGTGTGACGCTGGTGGTCAGCCCTCTGATCGCGCTGATGCACGACCAGGTCGGCGCGCTCGACGAGGCCGGCGTTCCCGCTGCTTTTCTCAACAGCACGCTAGAGGGCGACGGCGCGCGCCGGGTCGAGCGCGACCTGCTGTCCGGCCGCCTGGTGTTGCTGTACGCCGCGCCCGAGCGCATCCTCACGCCACGCTTTCTGGCGATGCTCGATTCGCTGCACGAGCGCGGGCTGCTCAGCCTGATCGCGATCGACGAGGCGCACTGCGTCAGCCAATGGGGCCACGATTTCCGCGAGGAGTACCTTGGCCTGTCGCAGCTGCACGAGCGCTACCCCAGCGTGCCGCGCATGGCGCTGACCGCCACGGCCGACGACCACACCCGCGCCGACATCATCGAACGCCTCGCGCTGGACCAGGCCCAGCAGTTCGTCGCGAGCTTCGACCGGCCCAACATCCGCTACCAGATCGTCGAAAAGAACAACCCA
>JBILYN010000236.1:0-6976 GCA_044377715.1 Aquabacterium sp. | reverse complement strand
ACTCGGAAAACCAGCGCCTGCTGCGCAATTCGGCCAGGGTTTTGCTCATGGTGGTCTGCCTTTGAAGGGTTGTGGCTGGGCTGACTGACGCAGGCTGTTCATCCATCGGACACGCTCGCGATGATCTCCATGGTAGTGGTCGCAGACGCTGTGTTCGGTCGCTTGGGCGTCAGCCTGTGAATCGCCCGCAAGCACGGTCGACAGAAGGCTGATGCGATACTTTGTTCGAGCGAATGAATCCGCATTGCGAAGCGCCGGCGCCTGGCGTTGGCGATGACTCGGCGCTGATCAACTTGCCCGACCCCACCAGGAAGATTGCATGAACCACCACTTTGAATTCGTGCCTTCGGGCGATGTCCAGATCCGAGCGGCGGTGCAGGGCGAAGGCCCGCTGGTGATGATGGTCCACGGCTGGCCCGAGAGCTGGTATTCCTGGCGCCACCAGTTCGAACCCCTCGTGGCTGCGGGCTACAAGGTGGCCGCGATCGACGTTCGCGGCTACGGCGGGTCGAGCCGGCCCCATCCGGTCGAAGCCTATGACATGCAGTCCATCGTCGGCGACCTGCAGGCTGTTGCCGACCAACTGGGCGGCGGCAAAGCCATCCTGATCGGTCACGACTGGGGCGCGCCCATCGTCTGGAACGCTGCTCTGGTCGACCCAACGCGTTTTTCTGCGGTGGCCGCGCTGGCTATTCCGCACCTAGGATTGGGCAAGGCCCCGTTCATCGACATCGCCCGCAAGCTGTTCACCGACAACGGGCTGTTTTTCTACCAGATCTACATCCAGGACGAGGGCGTGGCAGAGGCTGAACTCGAGGCCGATGTGCGCACCGGTTTGCGCAAGCTCTACTACTCAATTTCCGGCGACGCGCCACCCGGCACCTGGCCGGCTGACAAGCGTCACGGCGACAGCTTGCTGCACCGCTTGGTCGACCCGGCAGTCTTCCCCGACTGGATGACGCCGGCAGACCTCGATTACTTCGTCAACGAGTTCCAGACCTCGGGCTTTCGCGGCCCGTTCAACCGCTACCGCAATTTCCACCGCGACTTTGCCTGGCTGAGCCAGTTCAAGGACCGGTCGATAACGCAGCCTGCGCTGTTCATCTGTGGCGAGCGTGACTCGGCGTTGAAGATGTTCGGCCGAGACGTCGAGCCGCGCATGCGCGAGGTGGTGACCGACCTGCGGGGCTACCACCTGCTCGAGGGCTGCGGTCACTGGACCCAGCAGGAGAGACCGGCCGAGGTCAACGCGCTGCTGCTGGCCTGGTTGCGCGGGCTCTGAGCGCCCCAAGGCCGACTGACGCCGGCCGCCCCCCGTGGGGATCAAGCAAAGTGTCAAAGCCACATTTGCTTGAGGCTGGCGGCTTGGAGGCTGCGGCTGACGCCGCTCAATGCGTCGGCTGGCCCCGTCGGTCGCCGTGTTGATGGCACGCAACGCGGGCCCGCCTGCGCTGGCCAGACTGAGCAGTCCTCAGACTCGCGGAGCACGCAATGACACCCTCCTTGGCTGACCCTGGCGGGTCGACGTTGGCAGTCGCGTCGTTCGAGACCTGATCAGCGCTCAAATTGGCGAGGTCTGTTCGTCATGGTTGCCACGCAGCGCCCGGCCCGCGGCCATCATCCGGGGTTGCCCGCGGGCGCTGTGCGGCAGCGGGTGTGCGAGGGCGTTGCCGAGGACGCGCGCAACGCGACGCTGGCTTCCCTCTGCGGCCACATGCTCGGGCAGGGGCTAGAGCCGGCGGTGGTGCGCGAGTTGCTGCTGGCGTGGAACCGGTTGGCATGCCGTCCGCCGCTGGACGACGACGAGGTGGCGCGGGTGCTGGCCAGCAGCTTGCGTTGTCGGCAGCGCGGACGCGACAAGTCCTCGGCCGACTGACTGCGGCGCAGCTCAGCGCAGCAACTGCAGTGCCGGCGTGAAGGCGTAGCCCAGACTGCGCGCCACCGCCTCGTGGGTCACCTGACCCAGCACCACGTTGAGCCCGTTGCGCAGGTGCAGGTCGTCGGCTGAGGCCTGTTGCCAACCCTTGTCGGCGATCGCTAGCGCATGGGCCAGGGTCGCATTGTTCAGCGCGAAGGTGGAGGTTCTCGCCACGGCACCCGGCATGTTGGCGACACAGTAGTGGACGACGCCATCGACGACGAAGGTCGGCTCGGCGTGGGTCGTCGGGTGCGAGGTTTCGAAGCACCCACCTTGGTCGATCGCGACATCGACGACCACCGCACCCGGCTTCATGCCGCTCACCATTTGCCTCGTCACCAGCTTGGGTGCAGCTGCGCCGGGTACCAGCACGCCGCCTATGACCAGATCGGCCAGCGCGACGCGTTCCTCCAGTGCCTGGGTGGTCGAGTACAGCGTCTCGACCCGGTTGCCCAAGCTCAGGTCGATCTGGCGCAACCGGGCGAGGTTGCGGTCGAAGACCGTCACCCGGGCGCCGAGGCCGACCGCCATCTGCATGGCGTTGCTACCGACCACGCCTGCGCCCAGTATCACGACCTGGGCTGGTGCGACGCCAGGCACGCCGCCCAGCAGCAAGCCCATGCCGCCCTTGGATATTTCGAGGTGGGCTGCGCCTGCCTGGATCGCCATGCGGCCTGCCACTTCGCTCATCGGCGCGAGCAAGGGCAGTCCACCATCGGGTCCGGTGATGGTCTCGTAGGCAAAGCAGACCGCGCCCGACTTCAGCAGTGCCGCGGTCTGTTCAGGGTCTGGCGCGAGATGCAGGTAGGTGTAGAGGATCTGGCCTTCGCGCAGCAGCCTGCACTCGTCGGGCTGTGGCTCCTTGACCTTGACGACCATCTCGGCCCAGCCGAAGACCTCCTCGGCGCTTGCCACCAAGACGGCACCGGCCTGGCGGTATTGCTCGTCGCTCAGTCCGATCGCCGCGCCGGCGCCTGACTGCACCATCAGCGCATGACCGCGGCCGCTCAGCTCCCTGACGCTGGTGGGTGTCAGGCCGACCCGGTATTCATGGTTCTTGATTTCCTGGGGGACGCCGATGCGCATGGTGATGCTCCTGATGCCGATGTTGTGTGGGTCAGCAGCGCCGCAGGCACTGGTCTTGGAGCTCAGGCATAGGGCAATGGCAGGAATTCGGCTTGATGACGCTGTCGACAAGTATGGGTTCAGCACCGAATCTAGGCAACAACCGGCAAGGGCTGGCTGCGCCTTGTCAAAGCCGAAGGCAATCGGCTCACCGGGTCGCTCGCTGACAACGCTGCGCGCTCTTGATGCCGCGGCGTGTCGCGCTTGAGTTCTGTCAACCGGGTGATCTTGCCGTTCCTTAGCCTTGGGATCGAGCGGCCGACCAGTTGATCTGATCGTCGATTGCATTGGATAACTCTTTAATTACACGACCTAAACCTTGCCATCAGGATCGCCACACCATGAAGTCCGAAGCCTTGCCCCGCCTCCACGGTACCGACGACCGCATCCGCAAGCGCTTGGAGGGTATGGCGGTGCGGCCGCATCTGCTGGACTGGGACGCTGCTTGCCGTGATTTCAGCTGGGACCAGGCGCGCCAAGCGATGGCTGGGCTGCCCGGTGGCGCGCTGAATCTGGGCCACGAGGCGGTCGACAGGCATGCCGACAGCCCCTATGGCGACAGGGTGGCGATCCGCTGGCTGGGCGCCGATGGCCGCAGCTTGCGCATCAGTTACCGCGACCTTCGCGATCGCAGCAACCGCTTTGCCAATGTGCTGGTCGGTGCGGGATTGCAGCGCGGTGACCGCTTGTTCATCCTCGCGCCCCGGCTACCCGAGCTCTATGTGGCGGTGATCGGTGCGCTCAAGGCAGGCTTGGTGGTCGCGCCGCTGTATTCGGCTTTTGGTCCTGAACCTGTGGCCACCCGCGTCCAACTCGGCGCCGGTCGGGCAATGATCACCACCGCATCGCTGTACCGGCGCAAGGTGGCATCCGTCCGTGCACAGATGCCTTCGCTGGAGCGGGTTTTTTTGATCGAGGAGGCCGGGGAGGGCGGTGCTGATGCCGGCGGCGGATGGCCCGAGACAACCCAGGCGCTGGGGCCGCTGATGAGCGCGGCGTCCACCCAGTTCCAGGTCGTGCCGACGCGCCCCGACGACCTGGCGCTGCTGCATTTCACCAGCGGCACCACCGGTCGACCCAAGGGCGCGATGCATGTGCATGAAGCCGCGCTGACGCACTGGATGACCGGCCGCTATGCGCTGGACCTGCACCAGGGCGATGTGTTTTGGTGCACCGCCGACCCCGGATGGGTCACCGGCATGTCTTACGGCATCCTCGCGCCCTTGCTGCACGGCGTCACGATGGTGGTCGACGAGGCCGAGTTCGACGCCGCGCGCTGGTACGACATCCTCGAGCAGCAGGGCGTGACGGTCTGGTACACCGCGCCCACAGCGATCCGCATGTTGATGAAGGTCGGTCCGGAACTGGTCGCCAAGCACCGCTTCCCCCGGCTGCGCTTCGTCGCCAGTGTCGGTGAACCGCTCAACCCGCAGGCGGTCTGGTGGGGCCAGGAACAGCTGGGTTTGCCTATCCACGACAACTGGTGGCAGACCGAGACCGGCGGCATCATGATTGCCAACACGCCGTCGCTAGACATCAAGCCGGGGTCTATGGGCAAGCCGCTGCCCGGTGTGCAGGCCCTGGTGCTTGGCCGTCTGCCCGATGGCGGCGTCGAGGTGATCAACAGCCCGCAAGCCGATGGCGAGTTGGCGCTGCGCAGCGGATGGCCGTCGATGTTCCGCGGCTACCTAGGCGAGGACCAGCGTTACCGCAAGTGCTTTGCCAACACCGCCCAAGGCGAGATCTATCTGACAGGCGATCTGGTCAAGCGCGACGCCGAAGGCTATTACTGGTTCGTCGGCCGCGCCGACGACGTGATCAAGTCCGCCGGCCACCTGATAGGGCCGTTCGAGGTCGAGAGCACGCTGATGGAGCACCCGGCGGTGGCCGAGGTTGCGGTGATCGGCAAGCCCGATCCGGTGGTGGGTGAAACGGTGAAAGCCTTCGTCACGCTCAAGCCAGGGTTCGACGCCAGCGACACGCTGCGGCGCGCGCTGCTCGCCCATGCCCGCACCCGGCTCGGGCCGGCGGTGGCGCCCAAGGAACTCGACTTTGCGTCGCAGTTGCCACACACCCGCAGCGGCAAGATCATGCGCAGGCTGGTCAAGGCCCAAGAGTTGGGCTTGCCAACCGGTGACACCTCGACGCTGGAGTCGGCGTCGTGAGCGCTGCACCACTGAGCGACAAGCCGCTGGCGTTTTCGACCGAGCTCAGCAACTACTCACGCGATTTCTGCCTGGATCGATTGCGCGACATGCTGCGCATCCGGCGGCTCGAGGAGCGCTGCGCTGAGCTCTACGGCGAAGGCAAGATCCGCGGTTTTCTGCACCTCTACATCGGCGAGGAGGCGGTCGCCGCCGGGGTGATGCCCAACCTGCAGCCGCATGACGATGTGGTCACCACCTACCGCGAGCATGGCCATGCGCTGCTGCGCGGGGTGGCGATGAGCGCGATCATGGCCGAGATGTATGGCAAGCAACAGGGTTGCTCGCGTGGTCACGGTGGGTCCATGCACTTGTTCGACCGCGCCACCCGCTTTTGGGGCGGCAACGCGATCGTCGCCGGCGGCCTGCCCTTGGCCGTCGGTTTGGCGCTGGCGCTGGAGAGCGAGTCGCTGCAGCGGCGCGACGCGATCGCGGTCTGCTTCTTCGGCGAAGGTGCGGTCGCCGAGGGCGCATTTCACGAGTCACTGAACCTGGCCGCGCTGTGGCGCCTGCCGGTGTTGTTCGTCTGCGAGAACAACCTCTATGCGATGGGCACCGCGCTGTCGCGCAGCCAGTCCAGCATCGACTTGACGGCCAAGGCCGCGAGCTATGGCTTGGCCACCAGCCATATCAACGGCATGAACGTGCTGGCAGTGCACGACGCTGCCAAAGCGGCGGTGGCTCAGGTGCGCGAGAGGCGAATGCCGTTTTTTCTGGAGCTCCACACCTACCGCTTTCGCGCGCACTCGATGTTCGACGCCGAGCTGTACCGCGACAAGGCTGAGGTCGAGCGCTGGCGCCAGCACGACCCTATTCACGGGCTGACCGAAGGATTGCGGGCGGCGTCGATGATCAGCCAGGCCGATGTCCAAGCGGCCGACAAGCTGGCGATGGCCGAGGTTGAAGCAGCGGTGCAGTTTGCCGAGGCCGGTACCTGGGAGCCTGTGGCCGACCTGCTGCGCGATGTGTACTGCCCGCCAGATCAAGCGGCGAGGTGAACCCAGATGCCTGAGACCAACTACCGCGAGGCGATGCGCGCCGCCCACCGCGAGGCAATGCAGCGCGATGCCAGGGTCTTCGTGATGGGCGAGGATGTGGGCCGCTACGGCGGCAGCTACGCTGTGACCAAGGGTTTGCTGGCCGAGTTCGGTGAGCAGCGTGTCCGCGACACGCCGCTGTCTGAACTGGGCTTCGTCGGTGCGGGCGTCGGTGCAGCCTTGGGCGGCCTGCGGCCCATCGTCGAAGTGATGACGGTCAACTTCAGCCTGCTGGCATTGGATGCGATCGTCAACAGCGCCGCGCTGCTGCGGCACATGTCGGGTGGACAGTGTGGTGTGCCCTTGGTGATCCGGATGGCCAGCGGCGCAGGCCGACAACTGGCGGCCCAGCATTCGCACAGCCTGGAGGTCTGGTTCGCCCATGTGCCGGGCTTGAAGGTTCTGGCGCCTGCCACGCTCGAAGACGCCCGCGGCATGCTCTGGCCGGCGCTGCTCGACCCCGATCCGGTGTTGATCTTTGAGCACGCGCAGCTCTACAACCTCGAAGGTTCGCTGGCCGACCCACCGCCTGAAGTCGACATCAGCCGTGCTGCGGTGCGTCGTGTGGGGCGCGATCTGAGCATCGTCACCTATGGCGGTTCGTTGCCGCGCGCGCTGGCCGCCGCGAAGACGCTGGCCGCGGGCGGTATTGAGGCCGAGGTGGTCGACCTGCGGGTGTTGCGTCCGCTGGA
>JBILYN010000235.1:0-6977 GCA_044377715.1 Aquabacterium sp. | reverse complement strand
GGCCCTGCGCGTCGCGCAGCGCAGCGCCACGAGACTCGACCCAGCGCTGACGGCCCGACGGCAGCGCGAGCTCTAGCTCGATCACATAGGGCTCGCCCGTGGCGATCGCGTTCAAGGTCGCGGCCCGCATCAAAAGCCAACTCGCCGGCGTCCACAGCGATGCACGCTCCTGCCAGGTCGGCGGAGGGAGCTGAGGGTCGCGCTCGAAGAGCTGGTACATCACGGGCGACCAGTTCGAGTCATCGCCCTTCAGGTAGCGCTCCCAGTTACCGATCTTGCCGAGCACTTGCGCCTGCCCCAGACTCGCCAGCGTGCTGCTCAGCAGCGCCTGGCTGCGCTGCTGCTCGGCCTGCGCTTCGCGCAGTTGCGCAGCTTCACGAGCAGCCTCAGAGGCTTGCTGTTGCGCTTGGTTGCGCTCCACGCGCAGCGAGGTGATGCGCAGGATCAGCACGGCCTGCACGACCAGCATGGAGATGAAGCTCGGGGCGATCACCGCCGTCAGCGACATCAGGTCGCCATTAAGCCAGCCCAGCAACACCATGGTAAGTGTGAAAGTCCCGCTCAGGTCAATGGTTTGAACCAGCAGGATCCAGCGGGCTTCGCGGCTGCCAAAGCGGCACAGCCGCAACACCAATACCCACGACCAGACCGTGAACAGCGAGGTGCAGGCCAACGCGACGGGCGCCACCTCTTGAAAGTGACCGGCAAACCAGGCCGGCAGCAGCAGCCAAGGCAGCAGCGCCTGGATCCGGAACGGCAGGACCTGCAGCCGGTTCCGAGAATCGATGCGCAGCAGCCGCTGGTTGAAAACCGCCATCGTCGACATGCTCGACGCCATGCCGAGGGCGGTCCAAAAGCCGGCCAGCGCAGGCCCTTCGCCAGGCAGAAACTGGGCCGCCAAGCCAAAGAAGCCGAAATGAACCGTGGCATGTGTCGACAGGTACAGGCTAAACCAGACGAACAGCGATTCGCGCAGCGACACCCACAGCACCAGGTTGAGCAGGCACATCATCGCGGCCATGCCGAAGTACAGGCCCAGGCCAACGAATTCGCGGCTTTGAGCAGCGCGGAAATCGTCTGGCCGCCACAAGGACAAGCGCGCATGCAAACTGCCGCTGGTCTGGATGCGCAGGTAGAAAACACGCGGCCCAAGGTCAAGCAGGTCGAGCTTGAAGACGAACGCGCGGTAGTCGAGTTCGCGGCTGGCGATGGGCTGACGGTCGCCGCTGCGGCGCTCGACGAAACCTTCGGCGACCGGCTCGAACAGCCGCAAGTCGTCGAGCATCGCCGGTTGCACATCCAGCCACCAGGGTCCGGGCGACGGCACCTGGACCGTGAAGCGCAGCCAGTACACATCGTGGGTGTAGCCGGCGCTGACGCCGTTGCCAGCGGCCGGCAGGAAGCGCGCACGTGCGCTCGGCGCGCTGACGCTGGCGATGGTCTCGGTGCCGGAGGCGTCGACCAGCACCGCCAGATCAGACGGCGCCAGCGGCTGGGCGGCAAGCGGCCCGCACAGCAGCCAGGCCAGGCACAGCAAGGCCTGCCGCGCCCAGCGCAGGGGTCCGGACTGCGTCACGGCGTGGCCCGGCCCGGGCGCTGGTTCAGCGCTAGTGCCACGAAAAGGGCATGGAGCGCTGGGCGCTGGGCGCTGGGCGCTGGGCGCTGGGCGCTGGGCGCTGGGCGCTGGGCGCTGGGCGCTGGGCGCTGGAAGATCAGAGTCCAAGCTTCGGTCACTCCGTTTGTGGTTTATTGGTTATTTTAAATATTTTTACAAATTCTCACCTGCTTTCAACAAAAATATTTTTAAGTCGCAATTAATATCAATAAAAAGATCAAAACAATTATTTACACATTAAAACTTGTCTTCATCAATTTACACATTTCAATGAAAAGCAATTTTGAGCAGCGTACAGCCTCGCGGTCACTTCGCCTGCGGGCCAGCGCCGCAACGACAGGCCGGCGACTTGGCGGGCGCGGCATCGGCAGCGGTGTGGCCGCAAGCCTTGGACAGCGACGCAGTAAACTGATCAAATAAATTGATCCATACCAAACTGCCCGGCTTAGACTCGTTGCGCGCTGGTGCAAGATCTCGATCAAGGCAATGGCGCAGGCCAATGGATGGACGTGGAGACCGGCGATGGCACTTTCAGAAGACGACCTCAAGCAGATTTGGGACTTCAACCGCGCGGCAGAGGCCTGCGAGGCTGCGGCCGGTCATTTCCGGCGCGCCACCGAGTTGGTGCAGCAAGGTGACACCCGCGGTGCTTTCGGCGAAGGCAGGTCAGCCAGGCTGCTGCTCGAACCGCTGCAGCCGCCGGCCCACCGGGCAACGGTCCGCGCCGAGCCGGGTCTGGCCGAGCGCGTGGTCGCGAAGGCCAAGGCGATCGCCGAGTACCTGAAGTTTCTGGTACCGGCCTTGTTGGTGCTCGGCGCCCTGCTCTACCTGGTGTTGTCGGGATCGACCGGCGACATGTCCAAGGGCTATACAGGCATGACACCCGAAGAAGCCGCCCGCGCCAGCGCTTATCCGACCAAGAAGTAATCGCAGCCCGGCCTGCCGGCGCTGGGCGCCAAGCCTAGCGCCAAGCCTAGCGCTGGGCGCCGCCCTAGCGCGGGGCGGAGGCCGGCACGGCAGGCGTCAGGATGCCTGGCAAGCCCGAGAGATCGGCCGAGACGGTGACCTTGGTCACGAAGTGGCGGGTGTCGCCAAAGCAGGAGGTCGGCAAACCGACGCGCTCTTCGTAATGCAGGTTGACCCGGCGGCCCATCAGTTTGGCGATCTCCGCGGCGACCTCGTCGTTGGCTGCGGTGAATGCGAACTTCTCGACCTGGGCGCCGGGCATGGACACCAGCGCGAGTTCGCCCTCCCAGGTCTTGCAGACCCAACCCTTGTCGGACAGCTTCTGGATCCAGCCCGCGCGCTCACCCGACGAGTAGCTCCAGTGCAGCACCAGCCAAAAATAGGCTGCCACCAGCAAAACCGGCAGCGTCAGCGCCAGAAAAATTCGCTTGAAGCTCATGACTGGGCCTGCATCGCGCGCGCCAGCGCAGCGTCGGTGTCGACCCCACCCGACTGCAACACCGCCACCACGCCAGCCTGGTCGGCGGCGCTGCGGTTCTGGCTGAGCTTGTACTTGCCCAGCAGCGAGACCAGCGGGATCTCGATGCAGACGATCGCGCGCAGCATGCCGGCGATGTAGTCGTCGGGCGCGTCGCTGACCGCCCAGGGTCGGGGCTGGCTGGCTTCGTGGCGCTGTGTCAGCCGGTTGACCAGTGCGTGGGCAGCGGCAGCGTCGAGCAACTGCAGTGGGCCGCGCGCCTGCACCATCGCGTAGTTCCAGGTCGGCACCACCTTGCCATGCTCGGCCTTGCTGGGGTAGCCGTTGGGCGAGACATAGCCATTGGCGCCCTGGAACACCACCAGCGCGGCCGGGTGGCCAGACCCGGTCGCGAGCTGCCAGACCGGGTTGGCGCGCGCCACATGGCCGACCAGGGTGCCGAATTCGCCACGATCGGCGTCGAGCATGAACGGGATCGAGTTGGCCACCGGTGCACCCTGTTCGTCCTGCGTGATCAGCAGGCCCAGTGGATGCTGGCGCAGCAACTCGTGCAGCACGGCAGGGCGGGTTTCTTCGAAATGGGCGGGCAGGTACATCGCGGGGTCCTGGGGTCGAGCAGGCATGAATGGTAAGGCGGCAGCGACCGCGATCAGATGGGCTCGATCACCGGCTCGCAGCGCAGCTCGGTCCTGACCGAATTGGCGATGAAACAAGCCTTGTGCGCGTCATCGTGCAGGCGACGGATTTGCGCCGCATCGGGCCGGTGATCGCCGCCAAAACACACCCGCGGCCGCAGCGTGACACAGGTCATCGCCAGCCGGCCCCGCTCATCGGCGGCCAGCAAGCCGCTAGCGTCGTCGCAGTAGTCATCGACCACCCAGCCGGCGCGGCAGGCGATGTCCAGGAACCACAGCATGTGGCAACTCGCGAGCGACGCGACGAAAGCTTCCTCGGGGTCGACCGCCGACGCATCCGACATCGGCACCGCCACCACTTGCGGCGAAGAAGACCCGGCCACCACAGCGCCGCCGTCGAAACGCCACTCGTGAGCGCGGCGGTAGCGGCGGTCGGTGAAGCGCTGGCCGTCGCGTTGCCAGGCGATCTGGGCTGTGTACTCTGACATCTGGCGATTCTCAAGCAAATGTGGCTTGGCGGCTTGATCCCCACGGGGGGCGGCCGGCTTCGGCCGGCTTCGGCCGGCCATGAGGCGCACAGAACACTGTGTCACCGGACGGGGGCAGAATCACCACTCACACCAGCCCACTTCGGATCAACATGCTCTGTGCACACCGCTTCGCCCCTTGCTGCCTGGCCTTGATGCTGTCGCTGCCCGTCGCTGCGGCAGGACCCGAAGCGCCGGCCGCCGGACCCAAATCGGCCGCATCGAAACCGGCCGCCAAGACGACCAAGGCCGCCACCGGACGCCAGCAGCTCAAGAACGAGGCCGCAGGCCTGGCGCTGGCCACCGCCACCGCCGAGACCATCAACGAGGCCCAGCTCGAGATGGCGGGCCGGGTGTTGACCGGGTTCGCCGATTGCGAATTCAAGCAGCGCATCAGCGTGACCGCGGTCGACGGCTCGCCCGGGCATTTCCATGTCGGCCACAAAGGTCTTCAATACCGCATGGTGCCGCAGGAAACCAGCACCGGCGCAGTGCGGCTGGAAGACAAGACCGCCGGCGTGATGTGGCTGCAAATCCCCGTCAAATCGATGCTGATGAACGTGAAGATCGGCCAGCGCATGGTCGACGGCTGCCAGCATGCCTCGCAACGGGTGGCGTCCACGGCGGTGGCTGCCGCCGGCACAGGGCTGGGCATCGTCGCGCCTGGCGCGGCCAAAGCTGCCTCCGCAGCGCAGTGATCAGGGCTTGAGCGGCCAGCGCAGCGGTCGAACCAGCCCGCCCCTCGCGCTGGCTTTTTCGCGCCAAGTCGAGCCGAGTCACGCCGGGTCACAATCAGCGCTGAACGCGCCGACCCAGCGAGTTGATGGCCGGCAAGTCATCTATAAGACATAAACTATGGGACTAACCCGTAGACGCCCGGCTCAAGCTTGAAGGCCGGCGCCTGATGCTGTCACCCCCACCCTCTGTCCAACGCCCCACAGGAGTCATCGAGATGCTGCAAGCCTACCGTCAACATGTGGCCGAACGCGCCGCGCTCGGCATTCCGCCGCTGCCGCTGTCAGCCCAGCAGACCGCCGACCTGATCGAGCTGATCAAAGCCCCCCGGGCCTCGGCCGACGCGGCTGAAGACGCTTTCTTGCTCGACCTGATCACCCACCGTGTGCCGCCGGGCGTTGACGACGCGGCCAAGGTCAAAGCCAGCTTTCTGGCCGCGGTGGCGCACGGCGACCTGACGCTGCCCCTGATTTCCAAGGCCAAGGCGACCGAGTTGCTCGGCACGATGGTCGGCGGCTACAACGTCAAGCCGCTGATCGATTTGCTCGACGACCAAGCGGTCGCTGGCGTGGCCGCGGCTGCGCTGAAGAAGACGCTGCTGATGTTCGACTTCTTCCACGATGTGTCGGAGAAGTCCAAGGCCGGCAACAGCTTCGCCCAGGATGTGATCCGCAGTTGGTCCGACGCCGAGTGGTTCACCACGCGGCCCGAGGTCGCCCGCAAGATCACCGTCAGCGTGTTCAAGGTGGTCGGCGAGACCAACACCGACGACCTGAGCCCCGCGCCCGACGCCTGGAGTCGGCCCGACATCCCGCTGCACTACCTGGCGATGCTCAAGAACGCCCGCCCCGGCATCACCCCGGAAGAAGACGGCAAGCGTGGCCCGATGCAGTTCATCGAAGAGCTCAAAGCCAAGGGTCATCTGGTGGCCTATGTCGGCGACGTGGTCGGCACCGGCTCGTCGCGCAAGAGCGCGACCAACTCGATCGTCTGGGGCTTCGGCGAAGACATCCCCTTTGTCCCGAACAAGCGTTTTGGCGGCGTCACACTGGGCGGCAAGATCGCGCCTATCTTCTTCAACACCCAGGAAGACTCGGGCGCGCTGCCGATCGAGGTCGATGTCTCGGCCTTCGACATGGGCGATGTGATCGACGTCTACCCCTACGACGGCAAGATCGAGAAAAACGGCAAGCTCAGCGCTGAGTTCAAGCTCAAGAGCGAGGTGTTGTTCGACGAGGTGCGCGCGGGCGGCCGTATCAACCTGATCATCGGCCGATCGCTCACTGCCAAGGCGCGCGACTTTCTAGGCCTGCCGGCATCGACCGTGTTCAGGCTGCCGACTGCGCCGATCGCCACCCAAGCAGGCTTCACGCTGGCGCAGAAGATGGTCGGCCGCGCCGTCGGTCTGCCGGTGGTCGCCGGCGTCCAGCAAGGCGTTCGGCCAGGCACTTACTGCGAGCCGAAGATGACCACGGTCGGCAGCCAGGACACCACCGGCCCGATGACCCGCGACGAGCTCAAAGACCTGGCCTGCCTGGGTTTCTCGGCCGACCTGGTGATGCAGAGCTTCTGCCACACCGCGGCCTACCCGAAACCGGTCGACGTGAAAACCCACCGCGAGCTGCCGGCCTTCATCAGCAACCGCGGCGGTGTCGCGCTGCGCCCGGGCGACGGCATCATCCACAGCTGGCTCAACCGCTTGCTGCTGCCCGACACCGTGGGCACAGGCGGCGACAGCCACCCGCGGTTTCCGATCGGCATCAGCTTTCCGGCCGGCTCAGGCCTGGTCGCTTTCGGTGCCGCCACCGGCGTGATGCCGCTCGACATGCCCGAGTCGGTGCTGGTGCGCTTCTCCGGAAAAATGCAGCCCGGCGTCACGCTGCGCGACCTGGTGCATGCGATTCCGTACTACGCGATCAAGGCTGGCCTGCTGACGGTGGCCAAGCAGGGCAAGATCAATGAATTCTCGGGCCGGATCCTAGAGATCGAAGGCTTGCCAGACCTGCGGATCGAGCAGGCTT
>JBILYN010000321.1:0-5323 GCA_044377715.1 Aquabacterium sp. | reverse complement strand
AACGCCGATGTTGGCGGCACCTGGCTAGAGAACGACTACCCCGAGGCCGGCGTCGACACGCCGAACCACTTCTACTCCTACTCCTTCGCGCCCAACCTGGGCTGGACCAGCAACTACGCCAAGCGCGGCGAGGTCTGGGACTACCAGCGCCAAGTCGTGTCGGACCTCGACCTGCGCCGCCACATCGAGTTCGGCGTCGAGGCCGACGCGATGACCTGGCACGAGGACCGCCAGCAGTGGGAGGTCAGCACGCGCCAGGCCGACGGCAGCCTGCGCCAGCGCTGGGTCGATGCGGTGATCACCGCGGTTGGCCAACTCAACCGGCCCAAGCTGGCGTCGATCCCGGGGCTGGAGAGCTTCACGGGCCAGAGCTGGCACTCGGCGCAATGGCGCCACGACGTGCCGCTGGCCGGCAAGAAAGTGGCGATCATCGGCACCGGTGCCAGCGCGATGCAGTTCCTGCGAAGTGTCGCGTCGCAGGCCGAGCAGGTCACCGTGTTCCAGCGCTCGCCGCAGTGGGCGCGGCCGCCGCAGGACTACCACGGCAGCGTCAGCGTGCAAGCACGCTGGCTGCTGGAGAACGTGCCGCATTACTACGCCTGGTACCGCTTCGGCCTGATGTGGCGTTTCGGCGACGGGCTGCTGCCCACGGTGCGGCGCGACCCGAACTGGCCGCACCCCGAACGAGCGATGAACCACCGCAACGACAGCCAGCGCCGGCAGCTCAGCGCCCACCTGCAAGAGCAGCTTGCCGACCGGCCGGACCTGGTGGCCAAATGCCTGCCCAGCTACCCGCCCTACGGCAAGCGAATCCTGATCGACAACGGCTGGTACCAGACCTTGAAACAGCCCCACGTCGAGCTGGTGACCGAGGCGGTAGCCCAGGTCGACGGTTCCGAGATCGTCGACGCCAAGGGCGGGCGTCACAAGGTCGACGTGATCCTGCTGGCCACCGGCTTCGAGCCCGGCAAGATGCTGTGGCCCATCGACATACGTGGCCGATCAGGCACAGCGCTCAAACAGGTCTGGGGCGCCGACAACCCGAAGGCCCACCTCGGCATCACCGTGCCCGACTACCCCAACCTGTTCGTGCTGACCGGGCCCAACACCGGGCTGGCGCACGGCGGCAGCCTGATCTTCGTCACCGAGTGTCAGGTCCGCTATGTCACCGCGATGCTCAGGGAAATGCTCGAACAAGGCCTGGGCTCGGTCGAGGTCAAACAGCCCGTGCACGACGACTACAACCAGCGCGTCGACGCCGAGCACGCCGACCTGGTCTGGACCCACCCGGGCATGCGCAACTGGTACCGCAACGACCAGGGCCGGGTGTTCTCGCCGATGCCCTGGCGGCTGGTCGACTACTGGCGCATGACCGAGCGGCCCGACCTGGCGGAGTTCGACACCGCGCAGGCGGTCTGAGCGTTTGCGCGCGGTTGACAGGCCTGGTGCGTACCGATCTCAAGCAAATGTGGCTTGGCCAATTTGCTTGACCCCCTTGGGGGGCGGCCGGCTTCGGCCGGCCTCGGGGCGCTCCCGCCGAGCTTGGTGTGGTGGACATCGGCGGCCAACGACATCTGCGCAGACTGCCAGACCGTGCCGACCTGCAAGGTCTTGGTCTTGGTGGCGCTGGGTGCCGGCGAGCCCTTGGCGTCCTTGATGTCGAACACGCTGGTGCTGGGTATCTGGTCTCCGGCGGCGAGTTGCGCGTATGCCGTCCAGTTCGGCGCGAGCTTGCAATGCACATCGAGCGAAGGCAGCACATCGGTGTACGTGACCGAATTGGCCGGGCTGGCAGCGCCGCCGGTGATCACGTCATTGGTCTTGTTGCAGACGCCGCCCAGCGGGCCGACCGCACCGCCGTTGTCTTGCAAGTGGACGAAGTCCTGCTGCTAAGACGCGTACTTCAGCCCCGGCGTGACCTTGAGCGAGTCGCCGACCTTGAACTCGAATTCGGCGTCAAGCCGCACCAAAGGCCGTGACCTTGCATTGACGTGACAACTTGCCACGGCAGCGGGCTCGCAGACGGTCGCGATTCACCAAGATGTCACGAAGCGCCGCTAGCTTGCTTGGTCCGATCAAGACATCGCACCGGGAGCCCGGCGCGCCAAGACCATGCGCCCAAGCCAGCACCTGCCCGATCACCCGCTTGCGCCATTCGCCGCGATCGCGCCGAGCGACGCGCCGCCGTCGCGCTGTTCTCAAGCCGACAGATCGCAATGGCCGAGGGGGTACCGAGGCGGCACAGCTTTGCTGCTCGTCGCCGCTGCGCTTGGTTGCACGTCGGTCGCGCAAGAGCCTGAGGTGACCCAAGCCTGGGTACAGGCCGCGTCCGACGGTCAATGGGTCGCGCGGGCGCTGACCAATGCCGCCAGCTGCCCCAGCCTGCGATGGCGCGGCGGTTCGCTGGCGATGAGCACGCGATCGCAGCCCGCCGTCATCGCCGCCAGGACGGGCGGCTCCCAAGCCGATGTCAAGCACGCCGAGTTTGCCCAGCGCAGCTGCGAGGTCGCCGAGGCCGCAGCGCTGCGCGCGCAGCCCGCGCCCGGCGCCGTCGTGCAGTCCTTCGCGACCCATTCGGGCTTCGGCTTTGCCAGCCTGGACCGCCGCCCGACCGGCTGGTCCTTGATTGCCTGGAGCGTGGACGGCCAGGCGCTGAAACGCTGCGACATCGAGGGCCAGCGCTTGCACTGCGGGCCCTGAACAGTGCGAGGCACCGCGCAAGGTGGCCGAGCATCCGGCTTGCGACAGCCAGCTGAACTGAATTTTCAGGGCGATCTGACGCCTGGCACAGGCTCATGCCTCGTTGGAAACGTCTACGACTGACTCAGACAGACGGTCAGCAAGTAAGTATTGCGGTGTATGTACAGAGTGCGTACACTATAAGCATGCTCAGATTCGAGTGGGATCCCAAGAAAGCGCAAGCCAACCTGCGCAAACATGGGGTGAGCTTCGAGGACGCTCAGACAGTGTTTGCAGATGAAAACGCCAAACTGATTGACGACCCCGACCACTCCGAAGAAGAGGACCGATTTGTGCTGCTTGGCTTTAGCAGCAGCCTGAGATTGCTGGTGGTCTGCCACTGCTACCGATCTGCAGGTAAGCTGGTGCGCATCATCTCGGCCCGCAAGGCCGAAGGCCGCGAGCGAAACGCCTACCCATGAAGGTGATCTATGCGCAAGGAATATGACTTCACCGCAGCACGCAAGAACCCATACGCCGCGCAGTTGAAAAAGCCGGTGACCATACGCCTGGACCAAGACGCAGTGACCTACTTCAAGTCACTCGCGGACGAGACAGGCATTCCCTACCAAAGCCTGATCAATCTCTACCTTCGAGATTGCGCGGCATCGAAAAAGAAAATCAATCTCGCCTGGGCTTAGGGTCATCAGGCTGCCGCCGAGTGCGGTCCAAGCCGCCCTCCAGCGACGCGCCAAAGGCCGACCAACTCGCCAATCCATCCGATCGCCGGCCCCGCGCCGGAAAGTGCTTTAGAACGTCTTGCCCTCCGGAGCGCCGGCTCTTCACACGCGTGTCACATCACCGCCGTGAAATCCGCTCATCCAAGGGAGTAGTCAAGACATGTCGACATCAATCAATCGCCGCAATTTCATGGTCACCGCGTCCACCGGCGCGGCGGTTCTGGGCAGCACGCTCGCCGGCTGCAGCGACGCCAGCGCCCGGCCAGCTGAATTCAAGTACGGCGTGGCGAGCGGGGACCCGCTGGCCAACCGGGTGATTCTCTGGACCCACGCCAAGATCGCCGACAGCATCGAACCAGTGGGCATAACCTGGCAGGTCGCGGGCGACAACGCGTTTTCCAGCATCGTCGGTTCGGGCCGGGTCGGTGCGACCGAGGCCACCGGTTTCACGGCCAAGGTCGATGCGTCCGGCTTGAGCGCGGGCACGACGTATTTCTACCGCTTCATCGACGACGCCGGCGTGGTCTCGCCCGTCGGCACCACCCGCACGTTGCCGGCGGCCAACACCGCATCGGTGAGCTTTGCGGTGTTCTCCTGCAGCCTGTACTCAGAAGGATTTTTCAACACCTACGACGCGGCATCGAAATCCGATGCGCAGTTCGCCATCCACCTGGGCGACTACCTCTACGAATACGGCGCCGATCCCAAGCAGTTCGGTAACACCGACGCCGTCAAGCTCGGACGCGTCATCGCGCCAGCCAATGACATGGTCAGCCTGAGCGACTACCGCACCCGCTACGCGCTCTACCGGTCCGACGTCAGCCTGCAGGCGATGCATGCCAAGATGCCCTGGATCACGGTCTGGGACGACCATGAGTTCGCCAACAACGCCTATGTCGGCGGCGCCGAGAACCACAACTCGGCGACCCAAGGTGACTGGATCACGCGCAAGAACATCGCCGCTCGGGTCTACCACGAGTGGATGCCGATCCGCACGCCCGACGCGGCCAACCTGCTCAAGATCTACCGCAGCTTCGACTTCGGCAACCTGTTCAGCCTGCACATGCTCGACACCCGGATCGAAGGCCGCGACCGCCAATACGACAGCTATGGCGACGCCGATGGTGGCTTGGCGCGCTACGGCACGGCGCTGGCCTCAGGCACGGACGCGAGCCACCGGCTGATCAGCAGCGCCCAGCAGACCTGGCTGACCGACGGCCTGTCGAAGTCGGGCGCGGTCTGGCAGTTCCTCGGCAACCAGGACATCATGGCCAAGATGTGGTTCCCGGCCTCGGTGCTGCAGGTCGCGGCCACGGGCGGCGATCCGACCCAGGTCATCACCGATTACCTGACAGCCAAAGCCACCCGGGCCGCTGCAGGCGCGGGCGCGCTGACGCCCACCCAGACCGCGCTGCTGAACCCGGCGGTCAACCCCAGACTGCCTTACAACCTGGACTCCTGGGACGGTTACCCCAGCAACCGCGAAGCCGTGCTGCAAACCGTCAAGGCCCAGGGCAAGAAACTGGTCGCGCTGTCGGGCGACTCGCACAACGCCTGGTTCGCCAACCTGACCACGCTGGCGGGTGAGAAGGTCGGCGTTGAATTCGCCGGCTCGTCGGTCACCGCGCCAGGCTTCGAGAGCGCTGGCCTGGGCGGCCTGGCCAGCTCGATGGACGGCAGTGCAATTGCCAAGGTGTCGGGTTCGGGACTGGGCCTGGTCGACGACCTGAACTACAGCGACAGCATCCGCCGCGGCTACCTGTTGATGACGGTCACTGCCGCCGCCGTAAAGGGCGACTTTGTCTTCGTCAGCACGGTCAAGTCGACCCAATACACCGCGGCCGTTGGCAAGTCGGTCACCGTCACGGCTTCGGGCGCGGTCAGCTACGTCTGAGCGCCCCACG
>JBILYN010000234.1:0-7003 GCA_044377715.1 Aquabacterium sp. | reverse complement strand
AGTCAACTCCTGGGTATGTGTCTTGCGGATTCTTCAGATCGCGAGTGCATCGCGGTGCCGGGGACTTCGGCTTATCGCTTCTGGACTTTTTGCGGCGGGTATCAACATTCGCGCTTGGCCAGCTTGTGCGCTGGCGCGTTCGATGCCTTGCTCAGCGGTTAATACAAGTAAAGCCGTTATGTTGCCGGAGCCGTGAGTCTATTCGATGACATTACTTTACCGCTGTGGCGGGCAAGCGGACACACTGTTGTTTATCCGCCTACCAGCGGCGGCGTGGCACCAGCGCTTCGCCGCGGGCCCCCTCGAGCAGCGCCACCCGGGCCGCAGCGCGCGCGGCCGGCGCCATGAACGACGCTGCCGCGGCATCCAAGCCCATGTGCAGCAACTCGTCCCAGCCAAAGCCGGCCTGCACCAACCGGGCCGCCTCAGTGCTGTGGTCTACACAAGAGATCAAGCGGTTGTCGGTGTGGAAAGACAGGCTCACGCCCGCCCGCCACAGCGCATGGATCGGATGCAGCGCCATCGACGCGGCAGCGCCTGTGTGCAGGTTGCTGGTCGGGCAGATCTCCAGGTGGACATCGCGCTGGCGCAGTTCGGCTAGCAAAGCCGATGTGGCCGCGCCCGGCTCGGCGATCAGGTCGGCCAGCCGCACGCCGTGGCCTATTCGCTGCGCGCCCAGCCGCGCGGCTTCCAGCACACGCCCGCCGACGTCGGCCTCGCCGGCGTGCAGCGTCAGGCCCAGCCCGGCCGCGCGCAGTCGCGTCAACAGGTCGGCGTGGCGCGATGCCGGCCAGCCGGCTTCCGGGCCAGCCAGGTCGAAGCCCAGCACCCGAGCTGCTCCTGGCTTGGCCGGCAAGCGGTGATAGCGCAGCGCCAGCTCGGCGGCGCGCGCGATCTGCGCGTCGCTGTCGTGGCGCATCGCGCAGATGATCAGCCCGCAGGGCAGCGGGCTGCGCGACAGGCCATCGAGCAGCGCGTCCACTGCGGCCTCACCGGCGACGCCGTGAGGCTCGAACAGCAGCGGTGCGATCCTGAACTCGGCCAGCACGCAGCCCTCGGCGCGGGCGTCTTCAGCGGCCTCGAAAGCCACCCGGGACATCGCCTCGGGCGTGGCCATTGCCGCCACCGTCAACGCGAAACCGCGCAGGTACTCGGCCAGCGAGCCAGCATGGGCGCGGGCGTCGAACCAGGCTGCCAAGGTCTCTTCGTCGTCGGCAGGGGCTGCGACGCCGCGTTCTCGCAGCAGCGCCAGCAGCGTCGCCACGCGCAGCCCACCGTCCAGGTGTTCGTGCAGCAGCACCTTGGGCAGGCGCCTGGCTCGGCGCAGGATGTCTGGCGACAGTTCTGGCGGCAGTTCGGTGGACGGCGCATGCGGCATGGATCGATGCTACCGGAGCCGTCGGCGTTGCCGCAGCGGTGCACAAGCTGTGCACAAACACTGAAAAAGCGGGTCGCAGTCGGTGGGCAGTCGGTGGGCAAGCGGTGGACAAGCGGTGGACAAGCCAGGTCCAGTTACTGTGGCGCGCCGAGGGCAGGCAAATCCCGAGGCGGCGACGACCCGACTCTTGCTATCCTGAACGCCCCCACCATCCAAGCCCGAGCGGCCTACAAGACCATGAAACACGCTGTGTTGGCCGCGCTGGCCCTGTCATTGGGGGCCGCCCAGGCCCAGGCTCAACCCGCGGTGATCTACGACATGGGTGGCAAGTTCGACAAGTCTTTCAACGAGGCGGCCTATGTCGGCGCCGAGCGCTGGAAGAAAGAGACCGGCAAGCCTTACCTCGAGTTCGAGATCGCCAACGAGGCCCAGCGCGAACAGGCGATGCGCCGGATGGCCGACAAGAGCGCTTCGCCGATCATCGGCGTGGGCTTCGGCCAGGGCTCGACGATGGAAAAAGTGGCCAAGGACTTTCCTAAGCTGCAATTCGCGATCATCGACGCGGTGGTCAAGCTGCCCAACGTCGAGTCGGTCGTGTTCAAGGAGCAGGAGGGCAGCTTCCTGGTCGGCATGATGGCCGCGCTGGCCAGCAAGTCGGGCAAGGTCGGCTTCATCGGCGGCATGGACATCCCGCTGATCCGCAAGTTTGCCTGCGGCTACGAGCAGGGCGCGAAGTACGCCAACCCCAAGGTCGAGCTCACGTCCAACATGACCGGCACCACGCCGGCGGCCTGGAACGACCCCACGCGTGGCAGCGAGCTGGCCAAGGCCCAGTTCGCCAAAGGCGTCGACGTGGTGTTCGCCGCCGCCGGCGGCACCGGCGTGGGCGTCTACCAGGCAACCAAGGACGCCGGCAAGCTGGCGATCGGTGTCGACAGCAACCAGAATCATCTTCACCCCGGCACGATGCTGACCTCGATGGTCAAGCGGGTCGATGTCGCGGTGTACCAGCTGTCCAAGAAGACCAACCCTGGCGTCACGGTGCTGGGCTTGAAAGAGGGCGGCGTCGACTATGCGCTCGACCAGCACAACGCCAAGCTCGTCAGCGCCGAGATGAAGAAGAAGGTCGAGGCGGCCAAGGCCGACATCATCGCTGGCAAGCTCAAGGTCGCCGACTACATGGCGGACAACGCCTGCAAGTACTGAAATAGGTTGCGGCGCGACCGCATTCGCGGTGCCTAGGCGCTGCACAGCACCGGCATTTAATGAACGCTCCCGCATCCCCCGCCGTGCGCATGACGGCGATCAGCAAGCGCTTTGGCGCGGTGCAGGCCAACCGCGAGGTCGCGCTGACGGTGGCCGCCGGCACGGCGCACGGTATCGTCGGCGAAAACGGCGCAGGCAAGAGCACGCTGATGGCGATTCTGTACGGCTTCTACCAGGCCGACAGCGGTTCTATCGAGATCGCGGGCCGGCCGGTGCGCATCGGCGGATCGAGCGAGGCGATTGCGCTGGGCATCGGCATGGTTCACCAGCACTTCATGCTCGTCGAGCCGCTGTCGGCGCTGGACAACATCATGCTCGGCGCCGAAGGTCATTGGCGACTGAAACCGGCCAGAGCGAGGGTTCGCGGCGAGCTGCAGGCGCTGATGGACGAGACCGGATTGCAGCTGCGACTCGACGCCGCGGTCGAGGACCTGCCGGTGGGCGAGCGCCAGCGACTGGAGATCCTCAAGGCGCTGTACCGCGGCGCGCGCATCCTGATCCTCGATGAGCCCACCGCGGTGCTGACGCCGCAAGAGACCGAGCAGCTCTTCGTCACACTGCGCAGGCTGCGCGATGCCGGTACCACTTTGCTGCTGATCAGCCACAAGCTCAAGGAGATCATGGCGCTGTGCGACGCGGTCACGGTGATGCGCGCCGGCGCCGTGGTGTTCGAGGGCGCGATCGCCGACTGCAGCCTCGACCAACTCGCCGAGGCGATGGTGGGCCGGCGCGTCAAGCTCGATCGCGACGCGAGCGCGGCGCCAGCCCGGCCCGGCGCGACGCTGCTGGCCGCGCAAGACCTGGGCTGGCGTGACGATGCTGGCGTGCAGCGCCTGGCCGGCGTGTCGCTGGCGCTGCGCGCGGGCGAGATCGTCGGCATCGCTGGCGTGTCGGGCAACGGCCAGAGCGAGTTGCTGGCGCTGCTCTCGGGCTTGGCCGCGGCGCAGACCGGCACGCTGACACTGGGGGCTGAATCGTTCCAAGTCGGGCGCTGGCTCGACCCCTCCAGCGCGCGCCGCCTGGGCTTAGCCCATGTGCCCGAAGACCGCCACCGCCGCGGCATGGTGCTGCCGTTCGCGGCCTGGGAGACGGCGGTGCTGGGCTACCAGCGCAGCGCCCGCTTTGCCGGCGCCTGGGGCTGGATGAAGCGCCAGGCGATGCGCGCGGCCACCGCGCAGATGATGGAGGCCTACGACGTCAGGCCGCGCGACGTCGACCTGCGGGCGTCCAAGTTTTCAGGTGGAAACCAGCAAAAACTGGTGCTCGCCCGCGAGGCGCTGGCGCCCGAGTCGCCGCCGCGCTTGCTGCTGGTCGGCCAGCCCACCCGCGGCGTCGACATCGGTGCGATCGAGTTCATCCACGGTCGGCTGCGCGCGATGCGCGACGCTGGCGGCGCGGTGTTGCTGGTCTCTAGCGAGCTCGACGAAATCCTGGCGCTGTCCGACCGGGTGCTGGTGATGGACCGCGGACGGATCGCCGGCGAACTCGCGATCGCCGACTGCAGCGAGGCCGCGCTCGGGCGGTTGATGGCTGGCGTCGGCGCGCTGCAGGCATGAGCCGTCCCGTCGAACTGCCGCGCTGGATGGACATCGGCTTGCTGCCGCTGGTCAACCTCGCGCTGGCGCTGGCGGTCTGCGCGCTGGTGCTGGCCGCTGTCGGGCTGGCGCCGCTGCAGGTGCTCGCGCTGCTGGTCAAGGGCGCCTTCGGCAGCGCGTCAGGCATCAGCTACACGCTGTATTACGCGACCACTTTTGTCTTCACCGGGCTGGCGGTGGCGGTGGCTTTCCATGGCGGGCTGTTCAACATCGGCGGCGAGGGCCAGGCCATGATCGGCGGCCTGGGCTGCAGCCTGGTCGCGCTGGCGCTGGGTGATCGTCTGCCGGCCGCCTTGCTGCTGCCGCTGATGGTGGTCGCGGCGATGGCTGGCGGCGCGCTGTGGGCCGCGGTGCCCGCGGCGCTGCAGGCTTGGCGCGGCAGCCACATCGTGATCACGACGATCATGTTCAACTTCATCGCCGCGGCGGGCCTGGCCTGGCTGCTGGTCGGCCCGCTCAAGGCGCCGGGCAGCATGTCGATCGAGACCCTGCCGTTCGCCGAAGCCGCGCAGATGCCCGGGCTGCACCAGGCATTGGGCTGGCTGGGCATCGCCTGGCCTCGCACGCCGCTGAACTTGAGCGTGCTGCTGGCCTTGTTCGCGGCGGTGGCGGTGGCGCTGTTGCTGTGGCGCACGCGCGCTGGCTACGAGTTGCGTGCGGTGGGTTTTTCAGCCGACGCCGCGCATTACGGTGGCGTGCGGCCGCGCCGGCAGGTGATGCTGGCGATGCTGGTGTCGGGTGCGTTGGCCGGGCTGGTCGGCATCAACGAGCTCGCCGGCGTGCAGCACCGCTTGTTGCTCGACTACGTGATGGGCGCAGGCTTCACCGGCATCGCGGTCTCGCTGATCGGCCGCAACCACCCGCTGGGCATCGTGCTGGCCTCGCTGTTGTTCGGCGCGCTCTACCAGGGCGGGGCCGAGCTGGTATTCGAGATGCCGGGCTTCTCGCGCGACATGGTGACCACGCTGCAAGGCCTGATCGTGCTGTTCTCGGGTGCGATGGCCCAGGTCGCTGCGCCGGGGCTGGCGCGGGTCCATGCGCTGCTGCAACCCAGGCAGGCCCTGGGCGCTGGAGCCAACCATGGATGAAGCGCTGATCGGCGGCTTGCTGGCGTCGACGCTGCGGGTGTCGACGCCGCTGATCCTGTGCGCGCTGGCCGGATTGCTCAGTGAGCGCTCGGGCGTGATCGACCTCGGGCTTGAGGGCAAGATGCTGTTGACGGCATTTGCCGCCGGCGCGACCGGCGCATCGACTGGCTCGCTCGGGCTGGCGCTGGCCGCAGCGCTGGCCGTGGGCTTGGCGCTGTCTATGTTGCACGGCTATGCCTGCGTCAGCCACGCCGGCGACCAGGTCGTGCTCGGCATGGCCTTGACGATGGTGGCGAGCGGCCTGTCGATCGTGCTGGGCATCGCGTGGTTCAAGCAGGGCGGGCAGACGCCGCCGCTGCCCGACGCGGTGCGGCTGTCGCCTTGGTTCGGCGACCTGGCGCAATCGTTGCAGACCTGGCCGCAGGCGGGCACTTTGCTGGGTACCGGGCTGCTGGGTCACAACGCGCTGGTCTACGGCGCGCTGGCGCTGGTGCCGGGTGCCTGGTTCCTGCTTTACCGCACCCGGCTAGGCCTGCGGCTGCGCGCCACCGGCGAGAACCCGGCGATGGTCGACGCGGCAGGGCTGTCGGTCAAAGCCCTGCGCTACGGCGCGCTGGCGGGCAACGGCTTGCTGTGCGCGCTGGCCGGCAGCTACCTGGTGCTGGCCCAGGGCGCGAACTTCGTGCCCAACATGACGGCCGGTCGCGGCTACATGGCGTTGGCGGCGATGATCTTCGGCAAATGGCACCCGGTCGGCGCGCTCTGGGCCTGCTTGCTGTTCGGTTTTCTCGACGCGGTGGCGATTCGGCTGCAGGGCGCTTCGTTGCCCGCCGCGCTAGGCGGTGGCGCGGTGCCGGTGCAGGCCATCCAGGCCTTGCCGTATGTGCTGACGGTGGTGCTGCTGGCCGGCTTCATAGGCCGCGCGCGCGCGCCGGCCGCGCTGGGCATTCCCTACGTCAAGGAGCGCTGAACGCGGGCAGGCACTTCTCGACCGAAGCCGACGTCGGCGCCAACGCAGCAAGCCGTCACGCAGGTGGCAAGCCTGACCCGCTGGGGTGGATGATCTTTGATGGCACCGTGCAATGCGAGAATCGTTTTCTACATCGCAGTCACGCGATCTGTTCGGAGCCCCATGATCCAACCGCCGAGTCGTCAGTTCACGCGCCGCAAGTTCACACTGATGGCGCTTGCCTCTGCGCCCTTGACCGCCCTCGATGCGCGAGCACAGGCGGCGTCGACCTATCCCAACCGCCCGGTCAAGATGGTGGTGCCCTATCCACCCGGTGGCGCCACCGACCTGGTGGGTCGCCTGCTGGCCGGCAAACTGGCCGAGGCCTGGGGGCAGCCGATGCTGGTCGACAACCGCCCGGGCGCCAGCGGCATGATCGGCACCGAGCAGGTGGCGCGGTCGCCGGCCGATGGCTACACCCTGCTGGTCGCGATCACCACCCACATCCAGAATCCGGCCATCTACGTCAAGGTGCCCTTTGACCCGATCAAGGACTTCGAGCCGATCTCGCAGATCTGCCTGTCGTACCTGGTGCTCGCTGTCAAACCCGATTTCCCGGCCCGCGACATCAAGGAGTTCGTCGCGCTGGCCAAGGCCAATCCCGGCAAGCACGCCTTCGGCTCCTTTGGCACCGGTTCGTCATCGCACATCCTGGGCGAGCGGTTTG
>JBILYN010000233.1:0-7013 GCA_044377715.1 Aquabacterium sp. | reverse complement strand
GCTGCCTGTCTCCACCTGTCGCGCAGCACCGGCGTTGGCCACGGGTGCCGTGTTGACCAGGATGGCAGTCACCGTGATCGAGCTTGTGGCACTGTTTTGCTTGCCATCGGTCACCACCAGGCTGGCAACATAGACGCCCGCCAGATCGGGTGTGAAGCTCGGGCTTGCCTGCGTCGAATTGGCCAGTGATGCTGCGCTGCCTGTGGGTCTGGAGGTCAAGGACCATGAATAGCTCATCGGATCACCCGTGACATCGCCGCGCAGCGCGGCGACCAGTCGCATGGCGGTCGATGCCGACGCGGGGAGCAACGCGCTCAAGGCAGGAACCGCGCCGGGATTCAGGCCTGTCTTGCCGGCCAGTGTGGGGTCTGCCGGGTTGAAGAACATCCACTGCGGTGTCGGTGACGCGATCCCGACAACATGCTTGAGCACCGCGATGGCGTCTGCCAGTTCAATGCTGCCATTGGCGTCGAAGTCGGCGGCATAGACTTGATAGGGCGTTGGCGGCTTGCCATCGGCGTTGATGTTCAGCCCGACGATCATCTTGAGGATCGCGATCGCATCCTGCAGGGTTACGGCCTGATCGGCCAGAACGCTGCCTGCGCTGTCGGTGGCGCTGGTGGTGGCCAATGCCTTCGCATGGCCTGCGGGTGCAGCGCTGACGGCCAAGCTCGCTGGCGCCTGCAACGGCTGGGTATTGCTGTCTTCGGATCCGCCGCCGCAGGCTTGCAGCAACAGCCCCAGGGTCAGGGCGGCGATGACGCGCCACGGTAAGGTGCCGAGGCAGTGAGAAGATCTTGACGACATTCGAGCCTGTGAGAGATTTCAGAAAGCCCCGATTGGACCATCAATGCGCGCACAGTTTGAAGTCGTCGTCGGGCTTGCATCGGCTTGGATAAGCTGTTTGATGGCGATGCTCTCACGACTGCGCCCGGTTTGATGCGCCGCATGGCCTGGCGCGCCGAAATGCCTACAGTGCCTGACTTTCGCGCCTGCCACAGGGCGCGCTCAGGCTACAGCGAGGTGGGGGCATGAATCAACGCCATACGGGCGATGCGAACGACGCGCCGCTGCTTGCAGCGCCCGAGTTGGTGTGCCCGGCCGGTTCGCTGCGAGCGCTGCAAGCTGCCGTGGGGGCGGGCGCCGACGCGGTCTACCTGGGCTTGAAGGACGCCACCAACGCGCGCAATTTCGCAGGTCTGAATTTCGACGACGAGCAGGTTCGCGACGGTGTGGCTTACGCCCATGCCCGCGGCGCTCGGGTGCTGATGGCGCTGAACACCTTCGCGGATGCGCGCGACGGTGGTCCGTGGCGACGCGCGGTCGACAGGGCGGTCTTGCTCGGCGCCGACGCATTGATCGTCGCCGACACGGCGGTGATGGGTTACTGCCGCGACCACCATCCGACGCTGCGCTTGCACCTGTCGGTGCAGGCCTCTGCCACCAGCCATGCCGCGATCGAGTTTTACCGCAGCCGCTACGGCATCCAGCGCGCAGTGCTGCCGCGCGTGTTGACGCTGCAGCAAGTCGGTGAGGTGGTCCGCCACACCGATGTCGATGTCGAGGTTTTCGGTTTCGGCAGCTTGTGCGTGATGGTCGAGGGCCGCTGCACGCTGTCGTCCTACGTGACGGGCCAATCGCCTAACAATGCCGGTGTGTGCTCGCCGCCATCGGCGGTGCGCTGGCAGGAGGGTCCCGACGGCGTGCAGTCGCGGCTCAACAGCGTGCTGATCGATGTCTACGCCCCCGACGAGCCGCGCGGCTACCCCACGCTGTGCAAGGGTCGATTCGTGGTTGACGGCCAGCGCGGCTATGCGATCGAGGAGCCCACCAGCCTGAACACCTTGGCCATCCTGCCCGAGTTGCTGGCGCTGGGCGTCAAGGCGATCAAGATCGAAGGCCGGCAGCGCAGCGCAGCCTATGTCGAACAGGTCACGCGGGTCTGGCGCGCCGCGATAGACCAGGCTTGCGCGCCGGGCGGGCACTACAGCGTGCAAGCCGGTTGGAGCGCCGCACTGGCCCGCCATGCCGAAGGCCAGCAGCACACGCTGGGCGCTTACGACCGGCCCTGGCGCTGACCCTGAAGCTGAACCACCCGGAAGCCCGACGATGACATTGACCCTGAACCCTGCCGATGGCGCTGCACGGCTGGCTTTGACCGTGGGGCCGGTGCTCTACCACTGGTCGCGCGAGAGCTTGATGCAGTTCTATGCCGAGGTCGCCGACAGCCCGGCCGACACCGTGGTGCTGGGCGAGTCGGTCTGTGCTCGACGTCGCGAGTTGCGCTTGGCCGATTGGCTGGCACTGGGGCGCGAACTCGCTGCCAGCGGCAAGGAGGTGGTGCTGGTGTCGCAGACCTTGATCGAGAGCGAGGCCGACCTGCGCTTGATTGAACGACAGGCCGAGCAGCCGTTCGCGGTCGAAGCCGGCGACGCCTCGGCGCTACAACTGCTGGCTGGGCGGGTACCGCTGGTGCTGGGGCCGCACCTCAACATCTACAGCCGCGATGCCTTGCGCGAGCATGCCGACCTGGGTGCGAGCCGCTGGGTCGCGCCGCTGGAACTGCCGCTTGAAGCGCTGGCCTTGGTCAACCCGCCGTCCGACCCGGTGCGCACGCCCCAGGGCTTGGCGATGGTCACCGAGGCCTGGGCTTTCGGTCGCATGCCGCTGGCGTTTTCAGCGCGCTGCTTCACCGCGCGTCACCACCAGCTGACCCGAGACGACTGCGGGTTTCGCTGCCTGGACGACCCCGACGGCTTGCTGGTGTCGTCGACCGAAGGCCAGCCTTTTCTGGTGCTCAACGGCACCCAGACCCAGTCGGCAACGGTGCAGAACCTGCTCGACGCCGGCCCGGCGCTGCGAGCGGCAGGCGTCACGCGCTTGCGGCTGTCGCCTTGCGCACAGGGCTTTATGCAGGTGCTGGCCGATTTCGATGCGGTGATGAATGCCGGCGCGCAGGCCACCGGGTTGGCTGCGGCCTGGTCCGGCATGCCCGGACTTTTCAGCAACGGTTACGCATTTCGCCAGCCCGGCATGTCTTGGAGCACCACATGACTTTCGTCAGCCCTAGGGTTCTGCCGCCTGGTTTGCCAGCTTGGCTGGCACCTGCCCATCACCACGTCTGCGGCTGGGTCGAGCGCTTGCCGGCCGCGCCGCCTTCGTTCTTGCTGGCCCAGTTGCTGGACCGTTTGCTGTGGCCACGGCTGCCGGTCGATGTTCGCTCGGCGCTGGCTGGGCACTGCATTGAGTTACGCGTCAGCGACTTTGGTCTGCGGCTGCGGCTGATGCTCACCGACAAGGGTTTCGTGCCCGCGCGCGAACGCGATGACACGGTGTTGCGCATCATCGCGCCGAGCAACAGCTACCTGCGGCTGATGCGCGGCGAGGAGGACCCCGACCGGCTGTTCTTCGAGCGTGCGTTGGTGATGGAGGGCGACACCGAACTCGGTCTGGTGCTCAAGAACACGCTAGACGCCATCGGCCCGTTGTGGCCGGGATGGGTGCCGTTCGGGCCAGCGCGCTGACGCGCTTGGTTCATCCTGGTGCGGGCAGCACCGTGCCGGCGCAGTCGCCAAAGCCTATGCGCGCCGTGCCCGGGCGCTCGCAAGCGGCGCGCAGGATCACCTGGTCGCCGTCAGCGAGGAAGTGGCGCTGCTCGCCGTTGGGCAAGGTCAGTGCCTGCTTGCCACCGGCCGAGAGCTCTAGCAGCGATCCGCCCTGGCCTGGTTCGGGGCCCGATTGGGTGCCGGTGCCCAGCAGGTCGCCAGGCTGCAGCTTGCAGCCGTTGCTGGCCTGGTGCGTCAGCAGTTGGGCCAGGGTCCAGTAAGCGTCGCGGAAGTTGCTCTGCGACAGCCGCACCGCAGCCTGGCCCGCAGCGCGCATCGCTGCGGTTTGCAGCCAGACTTCGAGCGCGATGTCGATCGCGCCGGCCTCGCGGTTGGCGGGGCTGTCGAGGTGGCTCAGCGGCAGTGGGTCGCCCGCGGGCCGATGGAACGGCAGCCGGTACGGCGCCAGCGCTTCCATCGTCACGACCCAGGGCGACAGCGTGGTGCCGAAGCTCTTGGCCAGGAACGGACCCAGCGGCTGGTACTCCCAGGCCTGCACATCGCGGGCCGACCAGTCGTTGAGCAAGGTCATGCCGAACAAGCGGTCTTCAGCCTCGGCAATGGCCACCGGCTCACCCAGCGAATTGCCGGGGCCGACCAGCGCGCCGAGCTCGAGCTCGTAGTCCAGTCGCTGGCAGGGGCCGTAGCTCGGCGACTCGGCGTTCGGCGGCAAGGTCTGGCCCAGCGGGCGGCGCAGCGGCGTGCCACTGACGACGATCGTCGACGACCTGCCGTGGTAGCCGATCGGCACCCACTTGTAGTTGGGCAGCAGCGGGTTGTCGGGCCGAAACAGCTTGCCCACTGTGGTGGCGTGGTGGATGCCGGTGTAGAAATCGGTGTAGTCGCCGATCGCGCAGGGCAAACCCATTTCGGCGTCGGCCTGGGCCAGCAAACAGCTCTTCAGGCTGGCTTGCTGCGGGCTGCGCCTGGCAAGCGCAGCCGATAAAGCTTGGCGCAGCGCGACCCGGATGGCTTTGGGTGCGGCCATCAGTGCGCTGAGATCGCCCGCGGCCAGCGCCGCCATCGGCGCTGTGCCAGCCCATTCTGCAGAGGTGTCCGTCTTTGCCTGTGCATGGACCTCGGCCAGGTCGAGGATCTGGTCGCCGATCGCCACGCCGACACGCCAGGGCTGCGCGCTGCCGGCGCGCCGGAACCGGCCATAGGGCAGGTTCTGGATCGGGAAGTCGGTGCCCGGCGCATTGGCCGATGCGACCCAGCTTCGCAGTGCAGGGTCGTGTGTAGCGTCGAGGTGCAGGCTCATCGCGGAGTGTCCAGGAAGTGGTCGGCCAGGCCTTGCCAGCAGTCGGCGTAAGCCCCGTCCAGCCGACCCGGCTGCATGGCCCAGGCGCTGGGGACGAATCGGTAGCGGCTCTCCAACATGAAGGCCAGCGTGTCGGTCAATTTGTGCGGTGCCAAGACGGCCTGGCTGGCCTTGTCGAAGGCCTCGGCGTCGGGGCCGTGCGGCACCATCGTGTTGTGCAGGCTGGCGCCGCCGGGTTTGAAGCCCTCGGGCTTGGCGTCATACTGGCCATGGACCAGGCCCATGAATTCGCTCATCAGGTTGCGGTGAAACCAGGGCGGCCTGAAGGTGTCTTCGGCCACCAACCAGCGTGGCGGAAAGATCACGAAGTCGCAGTTGGCGGTGCCTGGCGTGTCGCTGGGCGAGGTCAACACGGTGAAGATCGACGGGTCGGGGTGGTCGACGCTGATCGAGCCCAGCGTCATGAAATGCGCGGTGTCGTACTTGACCGGCGTGAGGTTGCCGTGCCAGGCGACGACGTTGAACGGGGTGTTCGGCTGGCGGCATTGCCAGAGCTTGCCGCCGAAGCGTTTGACCATGTCCCATTCGCCTGGCGCTTCGTCAAACCAGGCCACTGGCGCCAAGAAATCCCTGGCATGGGCCAGGCCGTTGCTGCCGATCGGCCCGAGTTCTGGCAAGCGGAACGCTGCGCCGTAGTTCTCGGCGACATAGCCGCGCGATGGGCCGTCGGGCAGCGTGATGGCAAACGCCAGGCCGCGCGGCAGCAGCGCGATCTGGCCCGGCGAGACCTCCAGGCGGCCGAGTTCGGTGCGGATTTGCAGCCGACCCTGCTGCGGCACCAGCAGCATCTCGGCGTCGGCATTGACCAGCGCGCGCCGGTCCATTGAGGCGTTGGCGGCGTAGACCAGCACGCCCAGCCCGGTCTGGGACTCGACATCGCCGTTGCTCACGACACTGGCCAGGCCATCGATGAAGTCGACCGCTGGGTTGTTTGGGACGGCGCCTGGCACGGGGAAGGGCGACCAGCGCAGCGGGTCGGGCGCAACCGCCACGCCGCTGGCAGCGCCGCTGGTCCACAGCGGCTGTTCGCAAGCCTTGTAGCGCCCGGTCACCACCGAGGGCTGGCGCCGGTAGAGCCAGCTGCGCCGGTTCTCAGCCCGCGGCGCGGTGAAGGCGCTGCCCGAGATCTGCTCTGCGTACAGGCCATGGGCGACGCGCTGCGGGCTGTTGCGGCCTTGCGGCAACGCGCCGGCAACAGCCTCGGTGGCGAACTGGTTGCCGAACCCGCTGAGGTAGTTCAAGGTCTGGTTCATGAGGGTGTCTGCGTTGAACCCGCTGCCACGCCTTGGCGCGCGGCGTCCAGCGCCTCGCGCAGCACGCGCAGGTCGCCGATGTGGTTTGCCAACAGCAGGATCAGCCGCGCGTTGACGGCCCGGCTTTGGGCCTCGCTCAAGCCCTCGTGGGCTTTGATCAGCGATTCGTAGAAATCATCACCGGGGCTGTAGGCGTTGAGGTAGCGCGCCTGTGGGTCAGCAAAGTTGGGATCGGTTTGCAGATGGGTCATCGCTGGGACTCCAGGTCGTTGGCCGTGGCGCGGGCCAGCGCAGCGCTCACCACGCCGTCAGCCAGCGAGCGCCAGCGCCCAGCCACATGCTGGTCGGGGCGCAACAGGTAAGCGGTGCCGGGCAGCGCGTCGAAGCGCTGCGCTGCCAAGCCTTGGTGGTCGACCACCAGGGTGCAGCTTGGCGGCGCCGCGCCCGGCTGCTTGGTCACCAGCAGCGTGCGTGCCGGTATCGGCCCGGCGGCCAGCGCCGCGAGCTCGGCGCGAGCGGCGGCATCCAGGGCCTCGGCGCTTTCGATGAACAGCAGCAGCGAAAAGCTGCCACCGACGTGGTTTAGCAGCCAGCTGTCCTGCCCTTCGTGCTGTACCGGCGCATCGGCGATCGGCGCGCCGGGTTGCATCCGGCCTTCGAAAGCGGTGCTGTCGGGCGTGTTCAACGGCGAGCCCGTCAAGTGCGCAGGCACCGACAAGCGTCCCGAGTTGACGAGCAGTCGGGCGAAGCCGTGCGTGCCGGCGAGCGACAGCACTGCGTTGCGGAAGTCTTTTGACACCTCGCTCTTGGGCGTGATGAAGTCGGTCGATCGGG
>JBILYN010000232.1:0-7017 GCA_044377715.1 Aquabacterium sp. | reverse complement strand
CAGCCCGCCAGTGCAACGGTGGTTGACTTCAGCTCGCCCGCGCAACACCGCGCTGCCACAGGCCGGGCAAGACCGCGGCATTTGAAAGTTGGGAACGTAAGCAGGCCGGTCAACGCCAGAGCCGATCATGCGCCCCACCACCTCGGGGATCACATCGCCGGCGCGGCGAACAATCACCTGGTCGCCCACCCTCACCCGCTTGCGTCGCAGCTCAAAGAGGTTGTGCAGTGTGGCGTTGCTCACCGTCGTGCCGCCCACGAAGACCGGCGCAAGCTTGGCCACCGGCGTGAGCTTGCCGGTGCGCCCGACCTGGATTTCGATGCGTTCGAGCTGGGTGATCTGCTCTTGCGCCGGATACTTGTGCGCCACCGCCCAGCGCGGCTCACGGGTGACAAAGCCCAGGCGCTGCTGCTGCTGCACCGAGTCGAGCTTGTAGACCACGCCATCGATGTCGAAGGGCAGCGCGTCGCGCTTGGCGCCCATCGCACGGTGAAACCGCACCAGCCCGGCAGCGCCTTGGCAGACCGCCCGGTCAGCGCAGACCGGCAAGCCCATGGCGAGCAACGCGTCCAGCGTCGCACTGTGGGTGGCGGGTTGTTCCCAACCCTGGGTCTGGCCCAGGCCGTAGGCAAAGAAGCTCAAGGGCCGCTGTGCCGCGATGGCCGGGTCGAGCTGGCGCACCGCGCCGGCTGCGGCGTTGCGCGGGTTGACGAAGGTCTTGTCCCCGCGCTCGCGCTGGCGCTCGTTCATGCGCTCGAAGTCATCGCGCCGCATGTAGACCTCGCCCCGAACCTCGAGCACCGGCGCCGAGCAGCCACGCAAGCGCCGCGGGATCTGGGCAATGGTGCGGATGTTCTGCGTCACGTCCTCGCCGGTTTCGCCATCGCCGCGGGTGGCGGCCTGTACCAGCAAGCCTTGTTCGTATCGCAGATTGATTGCCAGACCGTCGAACTTGAGCTCTGCGCTGTATTGCACCGACGGCGCATCGTCAGCCAGCTCCAGTTCGCGTCGAACCCTGGCGTCGAAAGCCTGCGCACCGCTGGCTTCGGTGTCGGTCTCGGTGCGAATGCTGAGCATGGGCACGGCATGGCGAACCGGCGCAAACCCATCCAACACCTGGCCGATCACGCGCTGGGTCGGCGAGTCAGCGCTGCGCAGTTCGGGGTGCTCGGCCTCGATCGCCTGCAGGTCCTGGAACAGGCGGTCGTATTCGGCATCCGGGATTTCAGGCGAATCCTGGACGTAGTAGCGCTGGGCGTGGTGTTGCAGCTTGACGCGCAACTCGGCGACAAGCCGCGCTGGGCTCTCGGGGTCGGGGACCGGCATGCTGGTCTTGGCGCTCAGCTGAACAAGCGCCGCGCTGCGGCTGACCCTGCGGCCAGATCGCGCGCCGCCAGCGCCTCATACAGCTTGGCCAGGTCTTCGCCAATGGTGGCGAACGCGTGCAGCAGGATGGGACGGCCGCTGTCGTCGATCATCGACGCATCCATCTCGGCAGCGAGCAATCGGGCGACCTGGTGCCAAGCCGGAAAAGGTTCAGCACTCGCAGGCGTCTGCGGCACGTCAAGCGTCAGCTGGAGCTCGCGCACCGCCGCATGGCCAGGGTCCTCGGCCATCGCTGCCTGGGCGTCGAAGGTCAGCACCAGCATCGGCGGTGACCCGTCTTCAACACCCGGCAGCACCAGCCGACCCGGCAGTCCGCCGGCGACAAAGCCATGGTGCTGGGCACACTGCTGCAGATAGCCCACGCTCCATGCTGCGCCATTGGCGCGCAGACTCAGGTTGAGCTGGGCGTCGTGGGCGCCGGCAAAAGCATCGAGCTCGCGGCCTCGGGCTACCGCGTCGACCATGTCGGGCCATTCGGCCAACGCACCGACGCCGTCGGCAAAGCCCTGCACTTTCTGCACGAACTCGGAGTATTCGATCTGGCTGAGTGCACCGCCTCGGTTGGCCAACTGCACACCGGCCTGGAACTCGCTGTATTGCTGCCCGGCAGCAGGCAGCTCCCAGCTGCCCCGTTCGGCGTTGAGTCCTTCGATCAGGAAAGGCTTGGTGCCCAGCCGACGTGTCGGCGGCAGGTGGGCCAGTGCCAGCTCCGCGCTGATGGGGGTGTCCAGGTGAAGGCAGGCAATCGCGTCGATCAAGGGGTCTAGCCTGGCCGTCTTGCGCGGGCCAACGAGGCGCAGCTCAGGCAGGGGCGCGTCAGCGCCGTGATCCTGGTCGCTGATCGCCGCCAGACTTGCATCGCCAGGCGCCAACGACGGCTCCAGGCGCCCATCTTCTGCACCTTCAGCCTGCCGTGGCTTGGCCTTGCGCGCACGCCAAAGCCCTTGTCCCAGCACGCCGATCAGCACTACCGCGCCTATCGCCGCCAGGCCTTCCATCAGGTTGCCCGTCACGCCGCCTCCGCCAGGCCGACGGCCGCTTCCATGTCCACCGCCACGATCCGTGACACCCCTTGCTCTTGCATCGTCACCCCTATCAATTGCTCGGCCATTTCCATCGCGATCTTGTTGTGGCTGATGAACAAGAACTGAGTACCTTTGCGCGACATCTCGTCCACCAGCCTGGCGTAGCGCTCGGTGTTGGCGTCATCCAGCGGTGCATCGACCTCGTCGAGCAGGCAGAAAGGTGCCGGGTTGAGCATGAAGATCGCAAACACCAGCGCGATCGCTGTCAGCGCTTTCTCGCCACCCGACAGCAGGTGGATGGTCGAGTTCTTCTTGCCCGGCGGCTGGGCCATCACCTGGACGCCAGCGTCCAGGATCTCGTCGCCGGTCATCTGCAACCGCGCCGTGCCGCCACCGAACAAGCTGGGGAACATCCGGCCGAAATGCTCGTTGACCTGGTTGAAGGTCGCGCCCAGCAGGTCGCGCGTCTCGAGGTCGATCTTGTGGATCGCAGCCTCGAGCGTGTTGATCGCATCGGTCAGGTCGGCGTATTGCGCATCGAGAAAAGTCTTGCGCTCGCGCGAAGCGCTGAGCTCGTCAAGCGCGGCCAGATTGACCGCACCCAGCGCACTGATCTCGCGGGCGATGCGATCGATCTCGCCCTGCAAGCCCCAGAGCTTGACCTGACCGGCTTCAATCTCGGCGGCCAGCGCCTCCAGATCGACCTGGGCCGCCACCAGTTGCTCGAGGTACTGCGCACCACCGAGCTGCGCGGCCTGGGCTTCGAGCTGCAGCTTGGTGATCTCGTCGCGCAAGGGCTGCAAGCTGCGCTCGAACTGCATTCGCTGCTCGTCGGCCGATCGCAACTGGGCTGACAGGCCGTCGTAGGCGCTGCGCTGGGCACCCAGCGCCTGCTCGCGTTCGAGCTTGAGTGCGAGCGCTGTTTGCAACCCGGCCTGCGCCGCAGCATCGTTGAGCGATCCGAGCTCGAGCTCGAGTTGCTCGCCGGCCTGGGCGTTGCTGGCGGCTTGATGTTGAGCGGTTTCGATCACGCGCTGCAATTCGGCGCGACGCGCCTCCAGCGCGCGGGCCTGGAACTGCGACTCCTGCGCCCTGCGCTCCAGCGCCCGACCCTGCTCGCGCGCGTCAGCCAATTTGCGCTCGGCAGCCATCACGGCTTCCTCGAGTTCGGCGTGTCGCTCCTGGTGGTTGGCGAGCTGCAAGTCCAGCTCTTCAAACCGCGCCTCGCCGATGGCCTGTCGTTCGTCCAGCGCTTCGAGCTGGCCATCGATCTCGGCCAACTCGGCGTCGAGTTGGCCGCCTCTGGCCTGGGTGGCTTGGGCTTGCTGGGTCAGCCGCAGCAGCTCGACCTGCAACTGGTGCGCCAGGGTCTGGGCCTCGGCAGCCTCGCGGCGCGACACGACCAGCCGCAGGTTGGCCTCGGTGCATGCGGCCTCGATGCGAACCAGCGCGCCACGCGCTTGTTCGCTGATCAACGCCTGGGCACGGCTCTGGCGGTCAAGGTTCTCGATCTCCTGGGCCCGCGCCAGCAGACCGGCTTGCTCGGAATCAGGGGCGTAGAAAGCCACGGCATGGGCACTGACAGCATGGCCATCGCGCGTCATCATGACCTCGCCGCGGCCCAACTCGGCGCGTTGGGTCAGCGCATGGTCCAGGCTGGTCGAGGTGTACACGCCTTCCAGCCAATCGCACAGCAAGGCTTTCAGGCCAGCGTCATCGATGTTCTGGCCCAGCCTGAGCTGGTCTGACAATTTCGGCAAGGTGGCAGCGACGCTGCTCGCCACCACCGCGTCGACCGGCAAGGTATAGAACGCCAGCCGGGCCGGCGGGGCGTCGCTCGCGAAAGCGCGAACAGTGTCGATGCGGCCCACCGCCAACGCGCCCAGTCGCTCACGCAACACCGCCTCCAACGCGGTCTCCCAACCCGGCTCAATGTGAACCCGGGTCCACAGCCCGCTCAAAGACTCCAGGCCATGCCTGGCCAACCACGGCTTGAGCTTGCCCTCGGTCTGCACTTTGTCCTGCAAGGCGCGCAGTGCCGACAAGCGTGCGGACAGCTGGGCATGCAGACCGGCCTCGTGGTTGGCGGCTTGCTGCTGTTCGCGGCGCTGCTCGTCGAGCAAAGGCGCCTGGTCTTGCAACTCTTGCAGCTGGCCCTCGGCGATGGCCTGGTTGTCGTCAGCCGCGGCGCTTCGGACCTGCAATTCGCTGAGCTGCTGCAGCTCAGGGGGGGCCAGCGACTTGCGCTCGCCCTGCAAGCGTTCGCGGCGGCCGCGCAGCTGACGGGTCTGCTCGTCGACATTGCGGCTGTCGGCTGCCAGCACCGAGATCTGCTGCTGCACCTGGTTGACTTGGCCACGCTGGGTGTTGGCGCGGGCCTGGGCGGCGCGCAATGCGTCCTCGACATCGGGTTGCGCAGCGGCCTGGTCCTCGGCCTGGGCTGACAGCAGTTCGGCCTGCTCCTGGGCCGATTCGATTTGCCCGGCGATCGTCTCGAGCTCTGCTTGCGCGTCGTCATGGCGTTGTTGCCACTGCCCCGTCTGGGATTGCAGATCGACCAGGCGTCGCTGCACCCGCTGCCGGCCCTCGACGACATAGCGTATGCGTTCTTCCAGTCGACTGACCTCGAGCGAGGCCTCGGCCAACGCGCCTTGCGCACTGTGCAGGCCGTCGCTGGCGGCGTAATGTGCTTGGCGCACGGTCTCCAGACCGGCCTCGACATGGCGCAATTCGGCCAACCGCGATTCGAGCGAATTGGTGGCCTCGAGCACGGCCAGCTGCACCCGCTGCGCTTCGGTGGCCGCATCGCGGTGCTTGAGGAACCAGAGCTGGTGCAGCCTGAGCGTGCCCGACGCCTGCAAGCGGTTGTAGCGGCTTGCGACCTCGGCCTGCCGTTCAAGCTTGTCGACGTTGGCGTTGAGCTCGCGCAGGATGTCGTCGACCCGGGTCAGGTTCTCGCGCGTGTCCTTGAGTCGGTTCTCGGTTTCGCGCCGGCGCTCCTTGTACTTCGACACGCCGGCGGCCTCTTCGAGGAACAGCCGCAATTCCTCGGGGCGAGACTCGATGATGCGGCTGATCGTGCCCTGGCCGATGATCGCGTAAGCGCGTGGCCCAAGCCCTGTGCCCAGGAAGACGTCCTGCACATCGCGACGGCGCACCGGCTGGTTGTTGATGAAGTAGCTGCTGCCGCCCTCGCGTGTGAGCACTCGCTTGACAGCGATGTCGGCAAAAGTGCTCCACTGGCCACCAGCGCGCGCATCCTCATTCGAGAACACCAGCTCGACGCTGGCGCGGCTGGCCGGTTTGCGCAGGCCCGAGCCGTTGAAGATCACGTCCTGCATGCTCTCGCCGCGCAACTCGCTGGCCTTGCTCTCGCCCAGCACCCAGCGCACAGCGTCCATGATGTTGGACTTGCCACAGCCGTTGGGACCGACCACGCCAACCCGCTGACCCGGCAGCGCAAAGGTGGTCGGCTCAGCGAACGACTTGAAGCCCGAGAGCTTGATCTGGTTCAGGCGCATGCACGAAGACTGCTTGCGGCTCGCGCGACCCGTCGGTCGAAAGCTGCAAGTATTTGATTTTTATGGGTTAATTGGACATCCAAGAGCAGCCCAATGAGCCGCGATGATAGCATCGCCACCCTCTTTCAGAACGCGCGCTGCCAACACCGCAGCCCAGACCCATCATGGCCAAGAAAGCCGCCAAGAACACCGCACCGGCGCGCAACGAGCGTGCGATGCCTGTCAATCCGCCCAGCGCACCGTCCAAGGACTTGCATGTCTTTGACAACCCGGCGCCCGGGCGCGACTACCTGATCCAGTTCCAGGTGCCCGAGTTCACCTGCCACTGCCCGCTGACCGGCCAGCCAGACTTCGCCCACTTCACGATCGACTTGATCGCCGACACGCTGTGCCTGGAGCTCAAGAGCCTGAAGATGTATTTCTGGAGCTACCGCAACGAGGGTGCGTTTCACGAGAAGGTCACCAACACCATCCTCGACGACATCGTCAAAGCGATCGCCCCGCGTTTCGCCCGCATCACCGCGAAGTGGTACGTGCGCGGCGGCATCTACACCAATGTGATCGCCGAGCACCGGATGGCGGGCTGGAAGCCCCAGCCTGCGGTCGAATTGCCGGCGCTGTCTATGGAGCGCGGGTTGCTGGCTTGATCGCTGCCGCGCCAAGCGCCGGCCCAGCGCAGACCACTTGTTGGCCGGCGGTGCTCGCCGCCGTGCTGGGGGGTGTGGCGATCGGCATGAATGTCGGCAAGGTGCCACGGGCCTTGCCGGCGATGCGCATCGAACTCGGTTTGACGCTGATGCAGTCGGGCTGGGTGTCCTCGATGCTGACCACGCTGGCGGTGGTCGCGGCCCGCGGCAATTGGGCGTCGGCGCGCTGGGTCACCGGCGGCGCAGCCTTGATCGGCTTGTTGCTTGGCTTGGCGGCACTGCGCGCAGAACGCCCCGCAATGAGACCCGACAATCACTTCTCAAGCAAATGTGGCTTTGCCACTTTGCTTGATCCCCACGGGGGGCGGCCGGCTTCGGCCGGCCTTGGGGCGCTCAAGACCGTTGCCAAGCCGTGACGGTACCGACCCGGCCGGCCTA
>JBILYN010000231.1:0-7031 GCA_044377715.1 Aquabacterium sp. | reverse complement strand
TGAAGATACCGCCCGGCACGCAGGTGTCTTTCAAGCGCGGCGCCACTGACTTCAACTCTCAGGTGGCCCGCATGAAGTCCGACGGCTGCGACATGGTGGCCCTGGGTTCGGTGGTGCGTGAGACCGTGGGCATTCTTGCCGTGGCGCAGAAGCTCGGCTGGAAGCCTGCTTTCGTGGTGTCGTCGCCCAGTTATGTGCCCGATCTTCACGACCTCGGCAAGGAAACCACCGAAGGCATCTACGGCATCGGTTCAACCGAGATCTTCTACCCCGACACCGCCAAAGGCGAGGTCAAGGCCTATGTCGAGGCCTACAAGAAGAAGTTCGGCATCGACCCCAACCTGCAAACCACCACCGGCTACAACGGCGTGATGGCTTTCGCTTTCTACGCGAAGCTGGCTGGCAAGGGCTTGACGACCGAGTCGATGATCACCGCGCTGGAGTCCGGCAAGGAGTTCCGCGACATCTTCGGTGGCCCGTCGGTGCGTTTTTCGCCGACGAACCACCTGGGGGTGAACACCGCCCTGGTCGCGAAAATCCAAAACGGCCGCTGGATCACGCAGGCCACCGGCCAGTCGTACAAGTAATCAAGGCTCAGCCCCAGGCGCTGTTGCATGGCGCCTGAGGGCCTGAAGCCTTGGCGCCTGAGGCGCTGGCGACACCGCTTGGGGTCGCCCTCCGCAGCGCTGTTCGCGTCGCCGAACAAGCCTGCATCCGGTCGGCGTTCTCGCGCCTCGCTGCCCGCGATGGCTGAGGTCGAGATAATGAACGCTGTCTCTCAAGCAAATGTGGCTTTGCCACTTTGCTTGATCCCCACGGGGGACGGCCGGCTTCGGCCGGCCTTGGGGCGCTCAGAAGTTCATGCTCGGCCGTGAAAAAATCCTTGCCCATCTCTTGCCTGTCCTGGCTTGCCGCACTGTGGGTGGCGGCTGTGGCCTTGCCGGCGCAGGCCTTTCAGGTCGTGAGCCTGTCGCCGCAGGGTCAGGTGGCGCGGGTGCGGCAGGTGGTGGTCAAGTTCGACGACAGCGCTGTCATCTTTGGTGACGCCAAAGCCGAAGCACCACTGGCCCTGAACTGCAGCGATCCGCAGCTGACCAAGGGCTCCGGGCGCTGGCTCAACGACCGCAGCTGGTCCTTCGATCTGGACGATGACCTCCCCCCTGGCGTGTCTTGCAGCGTGCAACTGCGCGCGGGTCTGCGGTCGGTCAAAGGCGTTGAACTGGCGGGCCCGTCCAGCTTCAAGTTCAACACCGGCGGTCCGTTCGTGCAGCGCATCGTTCCTGACCAAAGCCAGCCGGTCGAAGAAGACCAGCACTTCGTGTTGCATCTGAACGGCCCGGCCACGCCCGCCAGCATCCAGGCCAATGTCTGGTGTGCTGTCGAGGGTTTGGGCGAACGCGTTGCCGTTCGGCTGGTCTCGGGCAAAGACCGCAGCGCGATGCTCAAGGCGCTGGGTCTGGACCCGGCGGCCGACCGCTTGAATCTGGTGACGCTGGCGTGCAATCGCACGCTGACGCCTGGGACGAAGCTGCAGCTGGTGTATGGCAAAGGCGTCAGCACGCCGGCTGGGCCCGGCAAGGCTTCGGGCGTGGCCAACACCGTGGAAAATCGATTCGACTTCCGGGTGCGGGAGCCCTTCACGGCCACCTTCAGCTGCGAACGCGAAAACGCAAACAGCGGCTGCCTGCCGATACGCCCGCTGAGCTTGCGCTTCAGCGCGCCGGTAGCAGCCAAGCAACTCGCCGGCATCACACTGAAGTCCGACCAGCGAAGCTACGCGCCGGTGCTCGAAAAGAGCGCTGCTGCATCGAGGGATGAAGACCGCTTGCTCGACGCCATCAGCTTCAACGCCCCCTTTGCCGAGCAGGCGGCGCTGACGCTGGCAATGCCCAAGGGGCTCAAGGATGCATCTGGACGCAGCTTGCACAACGCGGGCAGTTTTCCTTTGGCCGTGTCGATCGACCGCATGCCGCCGCTGGCCAAGTTCTCGGCCGCACCGTTTGGCGTTCTGGAGCGTCTGGCCGAACCTGATGGCGTGGCCTTGCTGCCGGTGACCTTGCGCGGTGTCGAGCAAGCGCTGTCGGTCAAGGGCTTGGCCGTTGAGGCTCGCAACAGCGCTGCGATGCCGGTTGGTGGCAAGGTCAGCAGTTTCATGCCCAGCACCGACGCCGACATCATCGCCTGGTTCCAGAAAGTGCAGCGTTACGACAATTTCACGGTGACGCGCCGAAGCGCGCGGCAGGACGTCAAAAGCGCGCTGCCGCAATCGATCGAAGCTGTACCCAAGGGCCAGGAAGAACAGCTGCAAACTCGCATGATCTCGCTGCTGCAAGGCCAAGCCGGTGTCAAGACGCTGGACTTGCCGGCCCCATCGAGCAAGGACGCCAGGCCGTTTGAAGTGGTGGGCATCCCCTTGTCAGCCGGATTCCATGTGGTCGAGATCGCGTCGCCAAAACTGGGCGCCTCGCTGCTCGACGAGCGCCATGGCGCTGCCAGAACCATGGTGGTGCGTACCTCGGCGCTGGTGACCAATTTGGCCGTGCACTTCAAGCTCGGGCGTGAAAACGCGATGGCCTGGGTCACCACGCTCGACAAGGGCGCGCCGGTCGCCAACGCCCAGGTGCGGGTGTCCGATTGCAAGGGTCGTGAAATCGGCCACGGGGTGACCAATTCGCAGGGTCTTGCAGCGCTCAGCGGTATTTCTCCCGAGCCCCCGAGCTGCGGCGCTGAAGGCGCTTACCTCAGCGCTTATTTCGTCAGCGCGCGAGCCTCACAGCCTGCTGCGGGCGGCAAGGGCTTGGTCGAGGACCTGGCTTTCACCTGGAGCGACTGGCACCGCGGCATAGAGCCCTGGCGCTTCAACTTGCCGACCAGTCGCCAGGCCCAGTCCGATCTTCGTGCCCACACCATCTTGGACCGCAGTTTGCTGCGTGCCGGTGAAACCGTTTCGATGAAGCATCTGCTGCGCAGCGAGACAGCGCAGGGCTTTGGCTGGATGTCCGAGCCGCCCGCAAGTTTGGTGCTGACCCATGTGGGCAGTGGCCAGGAGTACACCCAAGCCCTGGTCTGGCGCAAGACCGCCACAGGGGGGCAGAGCGCGGAGAGCAGCTTTGCGATCCCGACGGCGGCCAAGCTGGGTCTGTATCAGGTCGAACTGCGGGGCAATCGCAGCCAGGTCAGCGGCGAGTTCCGCGTCGAAGAGTTCCGCCTGCCCTTGCTCGACGGCCGGGTGACGCCGTCCGACAAGAAGCCACTGGTCAATGTCAAGACGCTGCCGCTGGACGTGCAGGTCAGCTATGTGGCGGGTGGTGCGGCGGTCGACCTGCCCGTGCGCGTTTCGGCCCTGCTGCGCAGCAAGTCGCTGAGCTACGAGGACTTCCCCGATTTCAGCTTTCGCAGTCCGCGCCGGCCTGTCGAGAACCCCGAAGGCCAGGAGCAGCCCGATGCTGGGCAGGACGCGCGTGTCATCGCCGACAAGCTGCCGCTGCTGCTGAACAAGCAAGGTGCTGGCAAGTTGACGCTTGAGGGCTTGCCTGCCATCGCGCAGGCGCAAGACTTGTTGTTGGAGGCGAGCTATGCCGACCCGAACGGCGAATGGCAGACCTTGCGCAGTACCCAGACGCTGTGGCCTGCCGCGGTGATCGCCGGCATCAAGACCGAAAACTGGCTCTCCAGCGGTCAAAAAGTCAATTTCCAGGCACTGGCGCTGGACTTGCGCGGCAAACCATTGGCTGGTGTGGCGCTGCAGGTCAAGGGTGTCGAGCGAAGCTACACCACCGCGCGCAAGCGCATGGTCGGAGGCTTCTACACCTACGACAGCAAGACCAACACCAAGGACCTGGGCATCTTGTGCGAGGGCAAGAGCGACGCGAGGGGCTTGCTGCTTTGCGAGTCCAGCCTGGCGGCCTCGGGGGAGGTCGAACTCATCTTGACCGCCAGAGACAGTGCGGGCAACCTCGCCCAGGCCGCCAACTCGGTGTATGTCACCGGGCGGGGCGAAATGTGGTTCGGGTCCGAGAACCACGATCGCATCGACCTGCTGCCTGAGAAGCGGAGTTACCAGCCTGGCGAGACGGCCAGATTCCAGGTCCGCATGCCTTTTCGCGCGGCCAGCGCCTGGGTGGCGGTCGAGCGCGAGGGGATTCTCGAGACACAGGTCGTGCAACTCAGCGGCAAAGACCCCAGCATCAGCCTGAAGGTCAAGGACGGCTGGGGGCCCAATGTCTATGTCAGCGTGCTGGCGTTGCGCGGGCGCTTGCGCGAAGTGCCTTGGTACAGCTTCTTCACCTGGGGTTTCAAGGCGCCGCGCGAGTGGTGGACATCGTTTTGGATCGACGGCCGTGAGTACCTGGCCCCGACCGCGCTGGTGGACTTGAGCAAACCGGCTTTCAGGCTAGGCGTCGCCGAGATCCGGGTGGGCAACAAAGCCCATCAACTCGAGGTCAGCGTGAAGGCTGACCAAGAGAGCTACGCCGTGCGCAGCCAGGCCAAGGTCAGCATCAGCGTCAAGCTGCCCAATGGCGCGCCTGCTGCCTACGGCGAGGTGGCGGTGGCCGCCGTCGACCAGGCCTTGCTGGCCTTGATGCCCAACAACAGCTGGAACCTGCTCGACGCGATGCTGCAGCGCCGCGCCTGGGGGGTGGACACCTCTACCGCGCAGACCGAGATCATCGGCCGCCGGCATTACGGTCGCAAGGCGGTGCCCGCCGGCGGCGGTGGCGGGTTCAGCAGTTCGCGTGAGTTGCTCGACACCTTGCTGTTGTGGGCTCCGGTGGTCAAGCTCGACAGCAATGGTCAGGCTGTCGTCACGGTGCCGCTCAACGACGCGCTGAGCACGTTCAAGATCGTCGCGGTGGCCGATGCCGCCACAGGCCTGTTCGGCACGGGCAGCACCAGCATCCGCAGCACACAAGACCTGCAGATCATCAGCGGGCTGCCCCCGCTGGTGCGTGAGGACGACCAGTTCCGTGCCCAACTCACGCTGCGCAACACCAGCCAGCGGGCGATGAAGGTCGAGGTCAAGCCCCGCGCGACGCTGCTGGACTTGCCCGCGCAGACCGTGGACATTCCCGCCGGCGATGCGCGCGAAGTGGCTTGGTCGGTGACCGCGCCGGCGCAGCTGGCGGGCTCGCGCTTCGAAGCCATTCTGTGGGAGATCGAAGCCCGGGACCTGGTCGGCGGTGCGCGCGATGCGTTGAAGTCGCGCCAGCGCATTGTCCCGGCGGTGCCGCTGAAGGTTGGGCAGGCCACGCTGGTCCAGCTCGACGGCTTGTTCAGCCTGGCCGTGGCAGCACCCGCCGATGCCCTGCCCGGCCGCGGCGGCCTGAAGCTGAGCTTGCAACCCAGGCTGGCCGAGGGTCTGCCGGGTGTGCGCGACTGGTTCGCTCGCTACCCCTATACCTGTCTCGAGCAAAAAGCCAGCCAAGCGATCGGCCTGCGCGACCTCAAGCAGTGGCAGGCTGTGCTGGCGCAGATCCCCGGCTATCTCGACAGCGACGGGCTGGCCGATTACTTCCCGCCGCGCGGTGGTGAGGACCAGCACGGCAGCGATACCTTGACCGCTTACTTGCTGGCCGCCAGCCACGAGGCCGCCAGCATCAACCCCGCTTTCGCGTTGAGCGACGCGCTGCGAGCGCCGATGGAGCGTGGCTTGCTGGCCTTTGTCGAAGGCCGGATACAGCGCAATTTCTGGAGCCCACGCAAGGATCTGGACGTTCGCAAGCTCGCGGCGCTCGAAGCGCTGTCGCGCTACGGCAAGGTGCAGGGCCGCATGATTGGCGCCATCGCCTTGTTGCCCAACCAGTGGCCTACCCATGCGCTGATCGATTGGATCAACATCCTCAAGCGTGTGCAGGATGTGCCCGACCGCGACAAGCAGCTTGCACAGGCGCAACAGATCCTGCGTTCGCGCCTCAGCTTTCAAGGCAGCCGAATGGTATTGAGCACCGACCGCGACCCCTGGTGGTGGCTGATGCACAGTGGCGATGACGACAGTGCCCGTCTGCTGCTGTCGGTGATCGACGAACCAGGCTGGCAGGACGACATGGGCCGACTGGCCAAGGGCTTGATCGGCCGCCAGCAAGGTGGGGCCTGGGGCACCACCACCGCCAACCTGTGGGGTGGCCTGGCATTGGAAAAGTTTTCCACCAAATTCGAGTCCGCCGCGGTGACCGGCACCACCAAAGCGAGCACCAGCACAGCGGCGGCGAGTGTCGACTGGCGCGAGCTCGACCGTGTCAAGACCGTCGCCTCTGCTGCCTCGGCAAGCCCAGGCGATCTGCGCAGCCTGTCGCTGCCCTGGGGCAAGGCCGCTGACACGCTAAGCGTGAGTCACCAGGGTACTGGCAAGCCCTGGCTCACGCTGCAATCGATCGCGGCTGTGCCGCTCAAGCAGGCCTTCAACGCCGGCTACCAGATCACCAAGACCATCACGCCGGTCGAGCAAGCGAACAAGGCTTTGCCTGCGGGCCGTTACACGCGGGGTGATGTGTTGCGCATCGCGCTTGAAGTCCGGGCTGGCGCAGACATGAGCTGGGTGGTGATCACCGATCCGGTGCCTGCGGGCGCAACGATCCTGGGCAGCGGCCTGGGGCGCGACTCCGAGATCGCGACGCAGCGCGAGAAAAAGAGCGGCGACAGCTGGCCAGCGTTCGAGGAGCGCAGCTTCGAGTCCTTCCGCAGCTACCACGCTTATCTGCCCAAAGGCGTGGTCAAGATCGAGTACACGATCCGGCTCAACAATGCCGGCGATTTCTCGTTGCCACCGTCGCGGGTCGAGGCCATGTACGCGCCGGAGATGTTCGGCGAGGCGCCCAATGCGCGGCTTCGGGTCGAGCTCGCCAAGTGAGGCTTGCAGCGGCCCGTCGCCGCGGTGGCAGGGTCATGGGCATCGCGGCACTGCTGGCTGCACTCGGCGCCCCCGCCGCCGCCGTCTCGTTTGACCAAGCCAAGGCCAGCTGGCAGCCCTCAGACACGCTGATCCTCGACCGCCGGGGCGAACTGCTGCACCGCCTGCGCACCGACGCCACGGT
>JBILYN010000230.1:0-7076 GCA_044377715.1 Aquabacterium sp. | reverse complement strand
CGGTTCGTGCCACCCGGTCGGCCAGCGCCGGCATCGATTGCTGCAACGCGTTGAGGTCGCCCATCGTGCGGTTCAGGTCGGCCAATGTCTCTGAGCGAAACTGGCCCAGTGCGGCATCGCGGCGCGCTCGCATCTCGACGATCGCCGAGCGCACCCGCTCTATCGTCACCGGCGCCAACTCGGCGCGGGCTTCGAGCTCTGACACGCTGCGGTCGATTCGCACCAGTTCGAGCCTGGGTTCCAGCCCGCGCTCGACCATCTTAGCCACCGTCTCGCGTTCCTCGCGCCCCAATGCCAGGCCCTGGCGTGCCGACTTCAGCGCGATCTGCGCTTCTTGCAACTCGCGCTGCTTCTGCTCGATCTGGGCGTCCAGCACCCCGATCTGCGAGGCCTGCTCGGCCTGCTTGCCGAGATAGGCCGCCGTCTCGGCCGCCATCAGCTCGGGCGCGTGCCGGCTCACATCCTGGCTGAACCTGGGTTTGCTGCCGCTGGCCTGGGCGTTCAGCCGCGAGGCTCTTGCATCCAGCGCCAGCAGTTGCTGGAAGCGGGACTGCTTCTCGGCGTCGTGCTGCACCGTCGACAGTGCCACCAGCTTGTCGCCGGCGTTGACCAGCTGGCCGGGTTTGGCCAGGATCTCGGCGACGATGCCGCCTTCGAGGTTCTGGATCACCTGCAGCTTGGCTGAAGGGATCACGCGGCCATCGGCGCGCGTGACGGTGTCGATCTCGGCGATCGCGGCCCAGGCGAACAGCACCACAAACAGGATGGCGATGAGCCACAGCAGCCACAGCGACGCCATGCGCAGCTGGCCGCGCTTGTTGCCGCTAGCCACCACCGTGGCGTCGCTGTCGCTGCGGTCGGTCCAGCGGGCGGGCTTGTCTTGCATGGTCTTGGGCATCTTGTCCGCTTCTCAGGCCACGGTCATCGCGGTGGTGGCTGCTGCTTGGGCCTGGGCTTGAGCCGCGGCCTGCGCGCGCACCAGTTCCTCAGGCGTTCCTTGCATCGCGACCCGGCCTTGCTCGATCACGATGATCTTGTTGACCAACTGCAGCATCGTGCTCTTGTGGGTGATGGTCACGAAGGTGCGGCCCTGCAGCTCCTGTTTCAATCGTTGCAGCAGCTGGGCTTCGGCGGCCATGTCCATCGCGCTGGTGGCCTCGTCGAACAGCAGCACCGCCGGCTTGCCCAGCAGCGCACGGGCGATCGCCACGGCCTGGCGTTGCCCGCCCGACAAGCCCTCACCGCGCTCGCCCAGACGCAGGCCGTAGCCCTCGGGGTGCTGGCGCACAAAGTCTTCAACCCCGGCCAACTGCGCGGCGTGCAAGATCTCGGCGTCGCTGGGGAAATGTCCGCCCAGCGCGATGTTCTGCTTGATCGTGCCACCTAGCAGCCAGACGTCTTGCAGCACCACGCCGAGCGCGCTGCGCAGGTCGGCCGGGTCGATTTGGCGAACATCGACGCCGTCGATCAGCACCGCACCCGAATCGGGCCGGAACAGCCCCAGCACCAGCTTGGACACCGTCGTCTTGCCCGACCCCACTTTGCCGATGATCGCCACCCGCTCGCCCGGCTGGATCTGGAATGACACGTCTTGCAGCGTCGGCCGCGATGCGCCGGGGTAGCTGAAGGTGACGTTGCGGAATTCGATCGCGCCCTTGAACTCGGGCCTGGCCATGAACACCGCGCCGGGCTGGTGCTCGCGCTCCTGTGCCATCACCTTGGACAGCGCGCGGTAACTGACAAAAGTCTGGTTCATCCGCGTCAGCAACTGGGTGATCTGGGCCATCGGCGCGATCGCCCGGCCGGCCAGGATGGTGCAGGCGATGATCGCGCCAAAGCCGAGCTGGCCTTGCTGCACCAGCAGCGCGCCGACCGTGACCACCGCGACCTGGACGAACTGTTGCGCCATGCTCGCGACATTGGCCGCCAACTGCGCCAGCATGCGCGACTTCAGACCGATGTGCGACTGGTGCGTCACCGCATCCTGCCAACGCCTGCGCATCTGCGCGCCTGCGCCCAGCGACTTGATGGTCTCCAAACCGCTCAAGGTCTCGACCAAGATCGCCTGCTTGTGGTGGCCGTCTTCCTGCGATTCCTTGGTCAGTCGTTTGAGCTGCGGCTGCACCGCCAGCCCGGCGAGCACCATCACCGGGATCGCCGCCATCGGCACCCAGACCATCGGCCCGCCAATCAGGTAGATGATGAACAGGAACAGCAGCGCGAAAGGCACGTCGATGAAGGTCGTCAGCGTCGCCGAGGTCAGGAAGTCGCGGATCGACTCGAACTCCTTGAGCGTGCTCGCCAGCGCACCGGTGCTGCTGCGGCGTGACTGCATCCGCGCGTCCAGGATCTGCTCGAACAACGCGTCGGCGATCGCCGAATCGGCCTTGGCACTGGCCAGGTCAAGAAAATAGCCGCGCAGCGTGCGGATCAGGAAATCGCTGACGAAGATGATCGACACCCCGATCAGCAGCGCGATCAGCGTGTCGATCGCGTTGTTCGGGATCACCTTGTCGTAGACGATCATCGAGAACACCGAGCTCGCGATCGCGAACACATTGACCAGCAGCGCGGCCAATGCCACCTGCACATAGACCCAGCGGCTGCGCAGGATCGGGCCCCAGAACCAGTGGCCGTGCCGGCCGCTGGCATGGGTGGCGCCAGTGTCTTCCTCGGCGCCATTCAGCGAGCGCGACAGCTCGCGGCGCAGCAGGCTGATCGTCGCGCCATTGAGCCGCGCCAGCAGCGCGTCCAGCGCCATCGTGCGGGGCCGGTCCGACAACTCGGGGTCGACCACCAGCACCGTGGCGTTGTCTTGCTGCGCCAGCACCGCCAGCGCCGATCCGGCATGGGTCTGGCACAGCGCAGGCAGTGCCGGCAGCTCGCCTTGCCCCCGGGCGATGAGGCCGGTCTCGGTGTCATAACCCAGGCTGTCAGCCGCCTCGAGCAAGGTGTCCTGGGTCCACAACCCCTGGCCGTGCGCTACGCGCGATCGCAGCGAGGCCGACGACATCGCCTGGTCATGGTAGGCCAGCACCGCCCGCAGACAGGCTTCCAACGGGTCGTAAGGCGTGTGCCGGGGGGCGCTGGTCTGCGGACTTGCCGCGTTCTCGGTCATCAGGCTATTCCTTGCGGGCCGCAGCCCCGATGTCAAACAGCGGTGTCAGTTCCATTGCCAGGTGCAGCAGCCGGTGGCGTGCCAGCGCATGGTCGACCACACCGTCGATCAGGTCGTGGCCGGCGCTGTAGAGCTCCTCCTGTGCGCGCAGCAGGTCGAGCAAGGTGCCGCGGCGGAACGCGAACTGCTCGCGCACGGCCTCGAAGGCCGATGCCGCGACCTGCACTGCGTCTCGCCGGGCGGTGATCAGCGCGTCGGTGTAGCGCGCATCCGCCAAGGTCTGGCCGATCGCGCGTTCGAGTTGGCGCCTGAGGTTGTCGAGCTCGAGTCGCGACTCCACCGCCCGTTGCTCGGCCTGGTTCTTGCGCGCGGTTTCGGCGCCGCCGGAGTAGAAGTTTTGCCGCACCACCAGGCCGAGGGTCCTGTCCACGCCAGGCTGGGCGCCACCACCGATGTCGCGCCGGGTGGCACTGGCCTCGAGGTTCAGGCTGGGCAGCATTGAAGCGGCGGCGGACTTGGCGTCGTGGCCGGCTGCCAGGCTCTGCGCCAGCGCCTCGGCATAGCTGGCGTTGCGCAGGATCAGGGCTTCGGCGTCGTCGAAGCGGTTCAGGTCCAGCGACACTGACTCGGGCAACGCCAGATCAGCCGCAGGCGCGTTGCCAAAGGTTTCGCGGTAGCTCGCCTCCGTGGTCTTGAGCCGGCTCTGCGCCGCCACCAGCGCGGCCTGGGCATCGGACAAGCGTGCCTTGGCGCGCAGCACGTCGCTCCTGGAACTGCCGCCGAGCTGCTCACGCTCCTCGATGAAGCTCAGGATTTGTTGTCTCGACAGCCGGTTGACCTCGGCCAGCTTGAGCAGTTGTCGGGTGCGGAACACCTCGTGCCAGGCGCTGACCGCACGCAGCACGAGCTCGCTTCGCTTGGCCTCGGACTTGGCATCGGCGGCGCTCTCGCGTGCGCGCTGGGCATCGACGCGCCCGCTGACCGCGCCGAAGTCGTACAGCATCTGGCGCGCGGTGATCCCCAAGGACTTGGAGTTGTCCTGGTGCGCCGGCAGGACGATCCAGGGTTTGTTGACTGGGTCGTTGCGGCGCTGCCCGGTGTCGATGTTGGCCGAGACCTGGGGCAGGTAGCCGGCAAAAGCCTCGCGGGTCGCAAAACCCGCAGTCAGCTTTTGCTCGCTGCTGAGCCGGACCTCTGGGTGCGCCAGCACCGCGGCCTGGATTTGCGGCCTGATGCTGGTCAGCGGAGGCCGGTCGGATGTCGAGCCGGTCCAGCTGATGGCCTGGTTCAAGAAGCCGATCAGTTGGTCGGCCACGCCGTGCACGCGCAGCTGCTCGACATTGGCCTTCGATTCCGCATCAGCGGCGATCGCATGCCCCTGCCAGCTGCAGACGCTCACCGCGATAAAAAAAGCCCCCCGGAGGGGGCGTTTGAACAGCGACATCAGTTCAGGGGCCGGTGAAGATCAGCGAGGCCGGAATCAGGTTCGTCACGTCGCCGCCAAAATCCATCGCGACGACGCTGCTCAGGCTGGTCGTGCCCTTGGCGGCGTCGGTGTCGTACTGGATCATCAGGTGGGTCAGGTCGCTTGCCTTGTCATAAGTCGTGACCAGGTGCAACTGGTTGTCGGCTACCGTGCCGAGCTTGCCGGTGTCGGTGACGATCTCCAGCGAGCCGGTGTTGCCGATCGTGACCGCCGCGCCTGCGGTCTTGGTGATGCCGACGTCGACGTTGTTGGAAACACCGTTCGCTGTGGTGATCGCCGTGGCGCCGCCCGCTGCGACGGACTCAAGGCCGATCGGAAAGGTGCTGACCAAGCTGTTAACAATCAGCGTGACCCCGAAAGCCTTGCCCGCGGTGTCGATGATCGGGTTGACGGTCGTGGTCAGGTCGGCGGTGACAGCGACCTTGCCGTTCCCCGATGCACCGGAAAGGTTTTGCACCACGTTGGCCCAAGTATTGATGTTGCCACCGAAAACAGGGTCGACGAAGTTCGTGTTGACGACCTGCGCTGCAGAAACCTTGCTGTAGTCGTACAGCAGATCGATCACCGCGCCACTGATCTTCGAGCCCGAGATCGTTGCAGCGTCGAAGTTCACATCGAACCTCACTGTGGTCGTGCTTGCGCCTTGGGTGAGCGTCAGGTTCTTCAACTCGACAAAGCCTATCCCGGCGTCAGCCACACCGCTGCTGGTGTAGCCAGTCAACAGGGCGCGCAAGTCCAGTTGGTCGCCGCTGCCGAAGCCGTACACATTGTCGATGGCTGTTGCGGTGGAACCCGCTGCTGTGGCCAGCGCCACCGTGTCGGTGCCCGTGCCCAGGTAGACCAGGTCTTGTGCTGTGCCGACGGTCAGGATGTCGTTGCGCTCGGTGCCGTACAACACCGACTGCAGGACTTGCGCCGCTGCGCTGGACGCGTTGCCAGCGATGTCGTTGGCAGCCGTGGGGCCCGCTGCGGGAACGCTCACCGCTAGGCTGACAGGGCTGGTCGACGGATCCGGTGTGACGGCCACGGTGTACTGCGAAGCACTGATCGCAGTCACTGCACCCGCCTTGCCGTTGACCACTGCGATGTCGCTGGCGTCAAAACCCGTCACCGCTTCGCTGAAGTTGATCGTGTAGGTCAGGGCGCCGGCGCTGTTGGGCACGCTGGAAGCGACAACCGTGGCGGTCGGCGCCACGGTGTCGAGCGTGAAGCTCAGGCTGCTGCTCGCCACGTTGCCTGCGGCGTCGGTGTCCGTCACCTTGACGGTGTGGACGCCATTGGTGGTCGGCGCGACGTAGCTCGCGGCAGCCTTGCCGTCGACCTCGATGCTGCGGGTAAATCCCGCTGGCAGGTCGTTGATCGTCAAAGCAGCCGAGTTCGTAATTCCGTCGGATTTCGACGCGCCGGTGTCGTTGAGGGTCAGAATTGGCGCGAACTTCCTGTCCAGCGTGAACTTCAACGTGTCGCTGGTGGCGCTGTTGCCCGCGGTGTCGGTGTCGGTGATGACGACTTCGTGCGGGCCATTGAGCTGAGGTGCGACATAGCTGGGGTTGGACTTGCCGTCGACGCTGTAGCTTCGGCTGACGTCGGCCGCGGCCGTGCTCAAGGTCAATCCCGAGTCGCCGACCAAGGCCACCGTGGGTTTGGCGATGGTGTTGTCGACCGTGAACGCGGCTGCCTTGCTTGCGGCACTCAGGTTGCCTGCGACGTCGGTCTGGCGAACCTGCACCGACGCGTAAGCGCCATCGGCCAGCGTGAAGCTGCCGCCGGTGCCGGCAACCCAGGTGCCGCTCGCGTTGTATTCCCAGGTCGCGCCGGCTTCCAGCCCGGTGACGTTGACCGTGCCAACCTTGGTGATGCCGTCTGCCGCGCTGGCGCCGGTGTCGCTGGCCAGGGCCAGCGTCGGTGCTGCAGCCGTGCTGTCGACCGTGATCGCGGCTGCAGACTTGCCGGCGACGCTGACATTGCCCGCCGCGTCGGTCTGGCGCACCTGCACTGCGTTGGCGGCATAGGCGCCTTCGGCCAGCACGAGATTGCTGCCTTGCCCGCCGACCCAGGTCGAGCCGGCGTTGCTGCTGTATTCCCACTTGCCGCCGGCTTCCAGCCCGGTGACATTGATCGCGCCGACATTGGTGATGCCGTCTGTCGCGCTGGTGCCGCTGTCCTTGCCGACAAGTGCCGGGGCTGCCGGTGCCGTCTTGTCGGCCACGCCGGCTTGGGTCGAGGTCAGGTTGACGCTGGTGACGGCCTGGGTCTGCGTTTTCAGCGCTGTGGTGTCGAGTGCGACAGCCGTGCCTGACGCCAGCGCGGTGCTGACGCTGCCCTGGGCCACAGTCTGAACTTTTACCGCGTCGGTCAGCGAAGCCAGGAATTGGTTGCTGGTCGACGCGTTGTCAGCGGCCAACTTCATCGCATCGGTGACCGCCTGGTTGGCGACCGACAAGGACGTCGACGCTGTCCCGATCAAGCCGG
>JBILYN010000037.1:0-21474 GCA_044377715.1 Aquabacterium sp. | reverse complement strand
CGCTGCCCACCGGCACCTACAAGGCGACCTTGCTGCGCAATGGTCAGCCTGCCGGCAGCAGTGCCGAGGTTGAAGTTCTGCTTGGCCAAGGCAGTGAAGTCGTGATCGCCGGTGACACGCAGGTGGTGCAGGTGACGGCCAGTGCGCGCCGGCTTGACATGTCGGCTGCCACCAACGGTGCCACCTTCACGGCCAAGCAACTCGATGCGCTGCCGATCTCTCGCAGCCTGGACGGCATCATCCAACTCGCGCCCAATACCACGCGCGCCGACCCGCGCTACTCCGGTGGCGCCAGCATCGGTGGCGGTGCGCCTTCAGAAAATTCTTATTACATCAATGGTTTTCCGGTCACCAACCCATTGAACCAGCTGGGATCGATGGAACTGCCGTTTGGCGCCATCTCGCAAGCCAATGTGGCATCGGGTGGTTTTGGCGCGGAGTTCGGCCGATCGATCGGGGGCGTTGTCAACATCGTCACCAAGTCCGGTGGCAACAGCTGGGAAGGTGGCTTGAGCACCAGCATCACGCCGGCCGCCTTTCGGTCAACGTACAACGACCGCCTGTACCCGGTGACCGGTTTCGCCGGCAATGCCGCTACCGACGGCAAGCTCTACACACGCGGCATTGACCGCAGCAGCCAGGCCACATCGGCTGGGGCTTACCTGGGCGGCCCGTTGATCAAGGACAAGCTGTTCATGTTCGCGGCTGTTGAGCAGCTCTCGTCCGAAGACAGTTCGCAAGCGGTGTCTGCAGCGGCGTTCCCGACCACAGGTGCCACGCCCAATTACCTCGCCAATGGCTGGTCCGACCGCAAGAACACGACCGACCGATACCTTGTCAAGTTCGATGCCAGCCTGACCAAGAACCATTCGTTGGAACTGACGCTGCTCGGCGACAACTACAAACAGCAGGAAACGGTCTCGGGTTATAACTTCGTCAGTGGTGCGCGCGACGGCGTCGCTGCTGCCAGTGCCAACTATTCCAACCATCCCGACCACACTGCCGGTGTCGGCGGTGCGGCCCAGATCCTGAAGTACACCGGTTACGTGACCGATGACTTGACGATCACCGCGTTGGCGGGTCGCAGCGAGTCGCCGCACACCAACACCTACTCGGGTGTCGACGTTTTCGCCAAAAAGCCGCAGGTCAGCGCGGCCACAGCTGCGCGCTTCCCGGGCTACACCTACACCAACCCCTATCCGTTCGCCGCGGGCACGACCGTGCTGTCGCCTGGATCCAAGGACAAGGTCGATGCGCTGCGCTTCGACCTGGAGTACAAGCTTGGCGCGCACCTGTTGCGCGCAGGCGCTGACCAGGTGAGCCTGAAGTCGATCGCCGCTGGCGAGCAGTATGCCGGCGGGTCGGTGTACCTCTACGCCAACACGACCAACGGCGCCCTCAAGCCGACGGGTATGACACAGACCTTGGCCGACGGCAAAGCGATCTCGGCAGTGGTCGGTGGCAAGACGAATTACTTCTATGGTCGCGAGCAGATCTTCACGACGACCACCAACGCCGGATCCAACCAGTCTGCGTTCTATCTGGAGGACAAGTGGCAGTTCAACAAGAACTTGCTGCTGATCCCGGGGGTTCGGATCGAGAAGTATGAAAACCTCAACGGTGACGGTCAGGCCTTCTTGAAGGTCAACACCCAGCTGCATCCGCGTTTCCAGTTCACTTACGACTTGGCGGGCGACAAGTCCACCAAGCTCGAAGGCTCGGCAGGCCGCTACGGCGTGCAGATTCCGACCCACTTGGCCGTGCGCGGCGCCAGCCGGTCCACCTACACCCGGCAGTTCTTCACTTACACCGGGGTCGATGCCAACGGTGCGCCGATCGGTCGCACGAACCTGGGTGTCCCGTACTCGGCGAACAACGAGTACGGCCAGGCCAAGGATGCCAACACGGTGGCAGCCCAGGACCTGAAGCCCAACAGCCAGGACGAGCTGTCGCTTGGGATCTCTAAGGCGCTGACGAACAAGCTCAATGTTGGGGTGAAGGCGACTTATCGGTCGCTCGTGGCAACGATCGACGACTTGTGCGACCCGCGACCCTTCGAGGCCTTCGCGGCCAAGAACAAGATCGACACGAGCAACTATGGCGGCTTCGGATGTGCTTCGTTCAACCCCGGGCAGGCGAACAAGTTCCTGATCGACTACTCGGGCAAAGGTCAGTACACCACCGTCAACCTGAGCGCCGCCGACCTGGGCTTCGAGAAGGCCAAGCGCACTTACTTTTCGCTGGACTTCTTTGCTGAACACCCCTTGTCCGACGGTTGGTACGGCAAAGTGAATTACACCTACTCGCAGAGCAAGGGCAACACAGAGGGCCAGACCTTGTCGGACGTGGCGCAAACCGACGTTGCGGCGACACAGACCTGGGATCACCCGGAACTGATGCAGGGCGCTTACGGCTACCTGCCCAACGACCGGCGGCACCAGATCAAGGCCTATGGCTATGTTGCGGTGACGCCGGAATTCCAGGTCGGTGCAAACCTGCTGTTGGCATCGGGCCGGCCGAAGAACTGCATCGGCAACTATGGTGGCACGCCTTGGACACCTGATGGCGCGACGGCGACGCAGGCTGACCTCGACTATGGCAATGCCTACCGCTACTGCACCACTGGCGGCGTCACCAGCTACTCGCCACGCGGCAGCGCGGGCAATTTGCCCTTGGACACCCGACTGGACATGAATTTGACCTACCGTCCGGCCATGGTCAAGGGGCTGCAGTTCAGGGTCGATTTGTTCAACGTGTTCAACCGCCAGACTGTCCAGGCGATCGACGAGTTGCATGAGCCCGCCGGTGACCCGGCCACGGTCAGCGCGAACTACGGCCGGGTGATCAGCTACACCGCGCCAGCCGCTCTGAAGTTCACAGCGACCTACGACTACAAGTTCTGACCATCGAACGCTGAACCTTCAAGGCCCGCCGGGTTGTCCCGGCGGGCCTTTTTTGCGCCCAGCCGACCAGCGTGTGGGCGAACGCTGTCCGATGCGCAGGCCTTGATGTCGCCGCCGACCTCGCTGTTGTCACTTAGGCGAGGGCGGTGCTGCCGTCTAGCGGTCTGACCTGCCAGTTTGGGTTAGCGACTGTTGCTTGCGGCCAACGAACGCGGCCGAACGACCTGTGCCCATCCAGCAGGTCGGGTCTAGACCAAATCTTGCAACGACCTTGGAACTGTGGGCGTAAGTGACTGCTGCGTTGAGTATTTGAGTCTTTGACGGGCGGGTCGTCAGTGCTTATTTCGGCAAATTTCCATGACGAACTGGACTTTCGATGGATGCCAATTGGCAGGCACGGTCGTTTCGGCGGTCACAATGCCGTCACATATCGCCCGAGAAGGGTCCGGACCGGCGCATGCCGTGAAGCGACTGAATTTCTGGGGCGAGGGGTTTGCAGATCAATCTTTCAAGGGAAGAGGAGCTTCAATGTTTAATAGATCAAGAATGGGTATTGCGGTCGCACTGGCTGTTGGCAGCCTGGCGTCCATCGGCGCGATGGCGCAGCAGGCGTCCCAGCGGGTCGAGATCACCGGTTCGGCCATCAAGCGCATCGACGCCGAGACCTCGGTTCCGGTCACCATCGTCAAGCTCGAAGAGCTGAAGGCGCAGGGCGTCACCAGCGTCGAGCAGATCATGTCGTCGCTGAGCGCGGTGCAGATGACCCAGGGCTCCAGCCAGCAGGTGGGTTCGGGCACTGGTGGCGCGTCGTTCGCTGACCTGCGCGGCATCGGCCCCAGCAAGACCCTTGTGCTGCTGAACGGCCGCCGCATCGCCAACAACGCGATCGACGGTTCGGCCCCTGACCTGAACATGATCCCGTTCGCTGCGCTCGATCGCGTGGAAGTGCTGCGTGACGGTGCCTCGTCGCTGTACGGCACCGACGCCATCGGCGGCGTGATCAACTTCATCACCCGCAAGGACTTCCGCGGCGGCTCGGTCACTCTCGGCATGGACGTCCCGGCAGAAGCCGGCGGCAAGTCGCGCAGCGCCAACGTCGGCTTCGGCTTCGGCGACCTGGCCGGCCAAGGCTTCAACGTCTTCGGCTTCCTCGACATCGCCAAGACCGACCAGATCACCGGCCTGGAGCGTCCGTTCAACAGTCGTTTCCCTGGCGGCCTGTCGCCGACTCCGTTCCCCGCCAACTACTTCCAGGGCGGCGCTGTCGGCAACCCGGCAGCCCCGAACTGCAACGACCCGAGTTTCCTGGTGCCGGCGGCTGGTGGCACGTCGTGCGTCATCGCCACGTCGAAGTTCGTCGACTACACCGCCAAGACCGAGCGCAGCTCCGGCATGCTGCGCGGGTCGCTGCGGCTGGGCCAGGATCACACGCTGGGTCTTGAATGGTTCGGCACCCGCAACGAGTCGACAACCGGCATCGCCGCCGTGCCTTATGGCGGCCTGTGGATGAACCCCCGTCGTCCGGATGGCTCGCTGAACCCATACTTCCCGGGCAACCCGGGTGGCATCACGCCCAACATCACGCTGGACCCCGCTTTTGTGCGCACGGCAGGCATGACGCCACGGCCTGGCGTCACCCTGCAGCCCGGTTTCGTCAACGTGCGCTGGCGCGCCCTGGCCGGTGGCCAGCGCAGCAACACGTCGATCAACGACCAGAACCGCCTGTTGGCGTCTCTGGACGGCGTGCTCGGCGGCTGGGACTACCAGGCCGGCCTCTCGTACAACGAGAACAAGATCAAGGAAGTCGTTTCGGGCTACTCTGACGGCAACAAGATCACCCAGGGCATGCTGAACGGCATCATCAACCCGTTTGGCGCACAAAATGCGGCGGGCGATGCTTTCATTGCCGACGCGCTGATGGGTGGCAACCTGCAGAATCACCGGGGCAAGGTCACTGCGCTGGACACCCGCTTCAGTCGTGAACTGGGCGACTGGATGGGCGCCGGACGCGCCGCGGCGGTGGCTGTGGGCGCTGAATTCCGCAAGGAGGACTTCCTCTCCAAGGCCAACACGCCGGTTGCAGAACTGCTACAGGCCAGCACCGGTGTCGACCCGACCTCGCTGTCCGAAGGCAAGCGCAACGTCACCGCGCTGTACACCGAACTGAACGTGCCGATCACCAAGCAACTGGATGTGACGGCCGCCGTGCGCTTCGACAAGTACAGCGACTTCGGCAACACCACCAACCCGAAGATCGGCGTCCGCTTCCAGCCCAGCAAGGAACTGCTGCTGCGCGCCAGCTACTCCACGGGCTTCCGTGCACCGTCGCTGTACGAGCTGAATGCCACGCCGGCCTACACGAACACCGGCACGGTCGACGATCCGGTCAATTGCCCCGGTGGCGTCCCACTGCCTGGCAAGCCTGCGGTGCTGAACTGCGAGGTGCAGTTCCAGCGCCTGACCGGTGGCAACGTGGGCCTGCAGCCCGAGAAGTCGAAGAACCTGACCCTGGGCTTCGTCTTCGAGCCGACGGCTAACCTGTCGGTGGGCATCGACCTCTGGTGGTTGCGCCTGACCGGGACCATCAGCGCGTTGTCCGAGAACACTGTGCTGGGTGATGCCGCCACGTTTGGGAAGTACATCAAGCGCAATGCAGGCGGCAACCTGTCGACCGACGGCTTCTCTTGCCCCGGTGATGACTGCGGCTACCTCGATCTTCGGCAGCAAAACCTGGGTGGCACCAACACCAATGGTGCCGACCTGAGCGTCTTGTTCCGCCAGGGCCTGGGCAGCATGGGCCGCCTGACGCTGGGCCTGAACAGCACCTATGTGGCCAAGTACGAGTACCAGGACTTCATCGGTGGTGCGTGGAACCAGAACGTGGGCGTGTACATGGGCTCGGCGCCGATCTTCCGCTGGCAGCATGCTGCCTCGGCGCGGTGGGCGATGGGTGATTTCACGGTTGGCGCCGTCGCGCACTACAAGAGTGGCTACGTCGACCAGGATCCTTCCAACACCGTCAGCCAGTACGCCACGTTGGACGGCTACGCCACCTGGGCGCCGCGCAAGAACATCAGCCTGACGCTCGGCGCGACCAACCTAACCGACCGCGATCCGCCGTACTCGAACCAGGGCGACGTGTTCCAGGCCAACTACGACCCGCGTTTCAGCAACCCGACGGGCCGGACCTACTACCTGCGCGGTTCCTACCAGTTCTGATCCTGGCCGTGTGGCCATGCCTTCGGGCATGGCCGCCGCGGCAGGCAGAAACAAGAACGCCCTCGCATCGCGAGGGCGTTTTGCTTGGTAGCGACGCGCGGCGTCAGTCTGAAGGCCTCGGCAGATTTCTTGCCGAGGCTTTTTTTCACCAGCCTGTTGGCCGTTCGAGCCAAGGAATCGGCCAGCGCAGGCGATGCAACTCCGTCTGTTGACAGCCGACGCAACGCTCAATCGCTACGGGCGCTTCGTCAGGCTGGTGTGACGCAAGCACCCAGCCGGGTTAGCCGCCAGCGGCAAGTGCTGACGATGGCGTCGGCTTGATCGCTTCGTCGAGCAGGATCACTTTGCCATTTAGCACTTCTGTCTTGAGCATCAATTGCCATCTCCGGCCGCGTCGTCATGCTTGGGAACCGCTGCGAGGACCAGATCGGCAAGCGTCCAGGCTGATGCTGCCAGCATGGTTACCGCAAGGTGACCCTTGCTGAGGGCCGCCGCCAGCACCGCCATGTCGCGTACGTATTCGTGAATCATGAAATTGCGCAGTTGCCGGCACTCGATCCAGTCGGCCGTCGAACCCAGCCAGCCCAGCCGTTCGGCGCGAGCCAGGTTGTCGATCGCCGGGCCAATCGGTTCGGCAAGCCAGGCCAGCACCGCCGGCAGCAGTTTGTCGCCCACCCTGTACTGCAGGCGGCCGAAGCGGGCAACGAAGGCGTCCACACGCTCGGCCAAATCGATGTCCTCGCGCAGGGTGCTTGCACGCTGCGTGTCCATAGTCTGCGCAAACAGGCGGCCGTCGGTAATCTGCAGCAGCGCAGCCTCGGCAAGCACGGTTTCAGCCAGAAAGCACAGCTTCTCGCCGGGAGGCTGGCGCAACGAGACTTGAAGCGTCACAAGGGGATGCCTTCCCGGCGCGCGGCACGGATCAGCGGCGTTTCCTGAGTCTGCGGATCAGTGACCAGCACGTCGATCTTTCGCTCGCCGATCTCGAACTGAAGCCTGGCACCGGTGCGCAGCGAAACCGAGAGTTTGTCGTCGCTGGTCTCGGCCAGTTCGATCAACAGGTCGATGTCGCCGCCTCGCAAGTCGTCTCGCGTTCGAGATCCGAAGAGCAGCACGCGCGCGTCCTGCCCGGCCACTTCGGCGGCAACACGTCGGATGGCGGCGGCTTCCTGAGGAGTGATGCGCATGGCTTGGAATTATCAGCGCGAAACCGGGCGGGGCGGCCTATGCGTTTGCCCATCCACTTCGGCTGCGGGTCGATCCCGACCCGCAGCCCTCACTTCGGTGCCTGGGACTACCAGACTGCCTCCTTGCACAACAAGGTCAAGGAAAACTTCAAGAGCTATAGCGACGGTGAGATCATCACTGCCATCAAGCCCTGGCCGAGGTCTGGCGGCGGTTCGACGGACGCCGCTGTTAGCATCCCGACCCCATGAACTGGCCCTATGAATGGCAGATCGGCTGGCGCTACACCATGGCTGGGCGTGCCGGCCGGCGCAACGGCTTCATTTCCTTCATCTCCTTCGTGTCGATGCTGGGCATCGCGCTGGGCGTCGCGGCGCTGATCATCGTGCTCAGCGTGATGAACGGCTTCCAGAAAGAGGTGACCGACCGCATGCTCAGCGTCGTGTCGCATGTCGAACTGCTTGACGCCCAGGGCCAGGCGCTGGCCGATTGGCGCGCCACGGCGGCCCAGGCGCGGCGCAACCCGGCAGTGCTGGCGGCTGCACCTTTCATCGCGGCGCAGTCGCTGATCGCTCGCGGTGACGAGATGCGCGGTGCGGTGGTGCGCGGCATCGACCCCGCCGAGGAAGCCCAGGTCACGCCGCTGGCCGCGCAGCTGCGCGACGGCGTGCTGGCGCAGTTGCAGCCCGGCGCCTGGCGCATCGTGCTGGGGCTGGAGCTGGCGCGAACGCTGCGGGTTCGGGTGGGCGACACCGTCACATTGGTGGCCCCGGGCGGGCAGATCACGCCGGCAGGCACCGTGCCGCGGCTCAAGAGTTTCACGGTGGCCGGCACCTTCGAGGCTGGGCATTACGAGTACGACAGCGGGCTGGCGCTGATCCACCTGGCCGACGCTGCCAAGCTGTACCGGCTCGACGGCGCGAGCGGTTTGCAACTGCGGCTGGCCGATCTGCACCAGGCCCGCGCGGTGTCGCAGCAATTGATCGAGCAGATGCCGCCCGGGCTGCTGGTGCGCGACTGGACCCGCACCAACCGCAACTGGTTCGACGCGGTGCAGTTGGAAAAGCGCCTGATGTTCATCATCCTGACGCTGATCGTCGCGGTCGCCGCCTTCAATCTGGTCTCGACGCTGGTGATGACGGTGACCGACAAGCGCGCCGACATCGCGATCCTGCGAACACTTGGTGCGAGCCCGCGCTCGATCATGGGCATCTTCGTGGTCCAGGGCGCCGCCAGCGGCGTGATCGGCACGCTGGGCGGCGTGGGTTTCGGGCTGCTGGTGGCTGTCAACATCGGCACCTTGGTGCCGGCGCTCGAGCGCTTGCTCGGCACGGTGTTCCTGCCGGCCAGCGTCTACCTGATCAGCCGCATGCCCAGCGACCCGCGTGCGGCCGATGTGCTGCCGATCGCGCTGATCTCGCTGGCGCTGGCCTTCGTCGCGACGCTGTACCCGAGTTGGCGCGCGAGCCGGGTCAAGCCTGCCGAGGCGCTGCGCTATGAGTGAACCGGTACTGCAATGCCACGGTCTGGCCAAGCGTTTCACCGAAGGTGGGCTGGACGTGCCGGTGCTGCAAGGCGTAGCCCTGCGGGTGCAGGCCGGCGACACGCTGGCCGTGGTGGGGCCTTCGGGCGCCGGCAAGAGCACGTTGCTGCATTTGCTAGGCGGGCTGGACGCGCCCAGCGCCGGCCATGTGCTGCTGATGGGCCGCGATCTGGCCAGCCTCAGTGCTGCCGAGCAAGGCGTCTGGCGCAACCGGCATCTGGGTTTTGTCTACCAGTTCCATCACCTGCTACCCGAGTTCAGCGCGCTCGACAATGTGGCGATGCCGCTGCGCATCCGCCGTGAGACGGTCGCCGCATCGCGCGCCCAGGCTGCTGCGATGCTGGCCCGTGTCGGTCTGGCCGACCGCGCAGCGCACCATCCTTCGCAGCTCTCGGGCGGTGAGCGCCAGCGCGTGGCGATCGCCCGCGCACTCGTCACGATGCCGGCCTGCGTGCTGGCCGACGAGCCCACCGGCAACCTCGACCGCAGCACCGCCGACGCGGTGTTCGCGCTGATGATGGACTGCGCCCGTGAACAGGGCACCGCCTTCGTGGTCGTCACGCACGACGCGACGCTGGCCGCACGCTGCGGCGCGACGCTGAAGCTGGCACGCTGAGCTGCTCAGCCCGCTGGCGGCGAGGCTGCGGGCGAGTCCTCGGGCTTAGGGCGTTGCCCGCGCTGCGAACACTTTTTGTGCCACTTTCCACTGGCCGCCCACTTTGAGCAAGTTCAGATAGTCGGTGAAATAGCGCGGGGGGATCTGGCAATGGACCTTGACCAGGGCGGTCGTCGGTCCGGACTGGTCGATCAGCAGGATCGCGTCGTCACGCGCCAGGCCATTGGCTTTGGGCGCCGGCCGCTCGCGCACCGCCTTCAGCCACTGCGCCAATGGCAACACGTTGAGCTTGCCGTCTTGCTCGAAGGTCAACGCGCTGGTGTCGTGAAAAATGCTGGCGAGCTTGTCGGCATCGCCTTCGTAGAGTCCATCAAAATAAGTCTGGATCGTCTGCTCTATCGCTTGGCGGTCTTCGCTGTTCATCGCTGGGTTCTCCTGAAGTCCTGGGATCGTACTGCAGGCGCGCCGATTCCCGCTCAGCCCGAACCCTCGGGTCGGCGCCGGTACAGACGCCAGTACCGACGCCGGTACAGACGCCGGTACAGACCTCAGCCGCCGTCGGCTTGGCCTCCGCACCTGCTGCCTACAATCATCGTGATGCATTTCGTCCACTTGCGCACCCACACCGAGTACTCCGTCGTCGACGGCACGTTGAGGATCGACGACGCGGCATTGGCGGCCCGGGCCGATGGCCAACCGGCGCTGGCGATCACCGACCTGTCCAACTTGTTCGGGGCGATCAAGTTCTACAAGGCCTGCCGGGGCAAGGGCGTCAAGCCGATCATCGGCGTCGACATTTTTCTCGAACCCGAGGCCGCGGCCTCAGGCGCATCCAGCGACAAGCAGGCCAGCCGGCTGCTGCTGCTGGTGCAGAACCGCCAGGGCTACCTCAACCTGTGCGAACTGTTGGCCCGCGGCTGGGTCAAGAACGCCCAGCGCGCCCAGGCCTGGATCAAATGGGACTGGCTGGAGGAGCTGGGCGGCGGGCTGATCGCGCTGTCGGGTGCCGATTTCGGCGCTGTCGGTCTGGCTTTGCTGGCCGGTGATGCCGAGCGGGCTCGCAGCGCAGCGAGGCGGCTGTCGGCCTTGTTTCCGGGCCGTTTCTACATCGAGTTGCAGCGCGCCGGGCTGCCCACGCACGAGGCCCATGTGCGCGCCGCGGTGCCGTTGGCGGCTGAACTCGGCCTGCCGGTGGTGGCCACGCATCCGATCGAGTTCGCCAGCACCGATGACTTCGATGCCCACGAGGCCAGGGTCTGTGTTGCCGAGGGCGAGGCCTTGGCCAACCCCAAGAGAGTCAAGCGCTTCTCGCGCGAGCAGTATTTCAAGACCCAGGCCCAGATGGGTGAGCTGTTTGCCGACCTGCCGTCCGCGCTCGCCAACACGCTGCAGATCGCGCGGCGCTGCAACCTGACGCTGGCGATGGGCAAGAACTACCTGCCCGATTTTCCGACACCATTGCTGACCGAGGGTCCGGACCAGGGCACGCCGATGCCCATGGGCGACTATTTCCGCCAGGTCAGCTTCGACGGGCTGGAAGAGCGGCTGGTCACGCTGTTTCCCGACCCGATCAAGCGAGACGACCAGCGGTCGCGTTATGTCGAGCGGCTTGATTTCGAGATCAACACCATCCTGAAGATGGGTTTCCCGGGCTACTTCCTGATCGTGGCCGACTTCATCATCTGGGCCAAGACCCATGGCTGCCCGGTCGGCCCGGGGCGGGGGTCGGGCGCTGGCTCGCTGGTCGCTTATTCGATGAAGATCACCGACCTCGATCCGCTGCGCTACAACCTGCTGTTCGAGCGCTTCCTGAACCCCGAGCGGGTCTCGATGCCCGACTTCGACATCGACTTCTGCCAGGCCAATCGCGACCGGGTGATCGACTACGTCAAGGACAAGTACGGTCGCGAGGCGGTCGGCCAGATCGTCACCTTTGGCACCATGGCCGCCAGGGCCGCGCTGCGCGACGTTGGCCGCGTGCTGGGCATGGGCTATGGCCATGTCGACTCGATCGCCAAGCTGATCCCGGCGCCGCCGGGCAAGTCGGTGACGCTGGCCCGGGTGCCTGTGCTGCCGGACCTGCCAGACCCCGGCGTGATCTATGCTCGCAAGGAGGCGCCCGAGCTCGAGCAGCGCGAGGCGGCCGAGGAAGAGGTGGCCGAGTTGCTGAGCCTGGCGATGCGGGTCGAAGGCATCGTGCGCAACATCGGCATGCATGCCGGCGGTGTGCTGATCGCGCCGGGCAAGATCACTGATTTCTGCCCGCTGTACCAGCAACCGGGCAGCGATTCGGCAGTCAGCCAGTACGACAAGGACGATGTCGAGGCGATCGGTCTGGTCAAGTTCGACTTTCTGGGCCTGGCCACGCTGACCATTCTGGAACTGGCCAAGGACTTCATCGTCGCGCGCCACCCCGGGCGCGAGCAGTTCAGCTTTGAGACGATTGCGCTCGATGACCCCAAGGTTTACCGCTTGTTCTCGGACGGTCTGACCGAGAGCGTGTTCCAGTTTGAATCGCGTGGCATGCAGGCGATGCTGAAAGAGGCCAAGCCGTCACGGCTGGAGGACCTGATCGCGCTCAACGCGATGTTCCGGCCCGGCCCGATGGAGAACATCCCGAGCTTTTGCGCCCGCAAGAACGGCCGTGAAACGATCGAATACCCACACCCTTTGCTAGACATCGTGTTGGCCGAGACCTACGGCATCTTTGTTTACCAGGAGCAGGTGATGCAGGCCGCGCAGGTGCTGGGCGGCTATTCCTTGGGCGGTGCCGACCTGCTGCGCCGCGCGATGGGCAAGAAGAAGGCCGAGGAAATGGCCGAGCACCGGACGATCTTCCAAGACGGCGCGGCCAAAAAAGACATCTCGACCGAGACCGCCGACAAGGTCTTCGACCTGATGGAGAAGTTCGCCGGCTACGGCTTCAACAAGAGCCATGCTGCGGCCTACTCGCTGCTGGCTTACCACACGGCGTGGTTGAAGGTGCACTTTACGGCCGAGTTCTATGCCGCGAACATGACGGTCGAGATGGGTGACACCGACAAGCTCAAGGTCTTGTTGAACGACGCCAAACTGTTCGGCATCAGCTTCGAGCCGCCGGATGTCAACCGTGGCACGCACCGATTCGAGCCCGTCAGCGCCAAGGTCGTTCGCTACGGTCTGGGCGCTGTCAAGGGCAGCGGCCAGAGCGCGGTCGAGGCGATCGTCGAAGCCCGCGACCTGGGCGGGCCGTTCCGCAGCTTTTTCGACTTCTGCGCCAGGGTCGACCGCAAGCGCGTCAACAAGCGGGCGGTCGAGGCGCTGATCAAGGCCGGGGCTTTTGACGCGCTGCCAGGCGCGGCGTTGAACGCTGCGGCCGACCCCACTGCTGGGCGGTCGCGTCTGCTGGCCAGCGTCGGGCTGGGCTTCGACTTCGCCGACCACCAGATTGTCAACGCGTCGCAAGGCGGTTTGTTCGACGACGCCGATCACGGCTCGGCGGCGCAGGAGCCGCCGCTGCTGGTGGCTGAGCCCTGGGGTGTCAAGGAGCGCTTGCTGCTCGAGAAGACCGCTGTCGGCTTCTACCTGTCGGGCCATTTGTTCGAAGAACACGAGGACGAGGTGCGGCGCTTTTGCAAGCGCCAGATTGCCGACCTGGTCGACAGCCGTGATCCGCAACTGCTGGCGGGCATCGTCAGCGATCTTCGCTTCGTCAACGGACAGCGCGGCAGGGTGGCGATCTTCAAGCTCGACGACCGCAGCGAGACGATCGAGGCCGTGGTCAACGACGAGCTGATCGAAGCCAACAAGTCGCTGCTGGTCGAGGATGAGTTGTTGATCGTGCAAGGCAAGGTGCAGACCGATCGCTTCGCCGGCGGATTGAGGCTCAACGTCAACGCAGTCTGGGACTTGGCAGGCGCGCGCGCTCGTTTTGGACGTTATCTCGGCCTGTCGCTGGCAGGCAAGGGCAGCACGCTGGCTGAACTGGTCAAGACTTGGCCGGCCCGGCGCGAGTCGACCGACCAGGGCGAGCTGACGCTGGGTCTGGGCCTTCGGCTGTTGATCGACAGGCCCGGTGCCAGCGCCGAGATCGACCTGGGCGATGCCGGTCGCTTCTGGCCCAGCGACGAGGCGCTGGCGCGCTGCAAAGCGCTGGCCCAAGGCGGGCGCGCGGCGATCGCCTACGAATGATGGCCAGCGTGCGACGCGCTAGAGTGCTGGCATGTACGAGACGCCGCTGACTGGTTTGGTGCTCACAGGAGGCGGCGCCCGTGCTGCTTACCAGGTGGGCGTGCTCGACGCGATTGCCAGACTGCGGCGCGAAGCCGGCGCCGACCTGCGGCGCAACCCTTTTGCGGTGATCTGTGGCACCTCGGCCGGCGCGATCAATTCGGCGGCGCTGGCTTGCCGCAGCGATGACTTCGACGACTCGGTCGCTCGTCTGGTCGCGGTGTGGCAGGACTTCCGCGCCGAGCAGGTCTACCGCGCCGATTCGCTGGGCGTGATCCGCAGCGGTGCGCAATGGCTGACGATGTTGTCGATAGGCTGGGCGCTGCACCGTTTCCGGCAGGCCAGGCCGCGCTCGCTGCTCGACAACAGCCCGCTGGGTGAACTGCTAGAGGCCACGGTGCCGCTGCACCGCCTGCCCAAGCTGCTGGCCTCGCGCCACCTGCAGGCCTTGGCGATCACGGCTTCGGGTTATGGCAGCGGCGAGCATGTCACCTTCTACCAGGCTGCGGCGGCGATCGCGCCCTGGACCCGCTCGCAGCGGGTGGCGCTGGCGGCGCCCTTGACCCGGCAGCACCTGCTCGCTTCATCGGCGATACCCTTTGTTTTTCCGGCCACCGAACTCGACCGCGGTGGTCAGCTCGAGTGGTTTGGCGATGGCTCGATGCGCCAGACCGCGCCGATCTCGCCAGCGATCCACCTCGGCGCACAGCGCTTGCTGGTGATAGGCGCCGGGCGCATGCACGAGCCGCCGGGCCGATTGGCGCCGAACCCGGGTTATCCCAGCATCGCGCAGATCGCAGGCCATGCGATGTCGGGCATCTTTCTCGACGCGCTGGCGGTCGATGTCGAGCGCCTGGACCGCATCAACCGAACGCTGGCGTTGTTGCCGGAGGCTCAGCGTCTGGCCACGCCGCTGCGGCCGGTTCATGCGCTGGTGATTGCCCCGAGCCAACGCCTGGACGACATCGCGGCCCAGCACATCGACTGTCTGCCACTGCCGGTGAGAGCGATGCTGCGTGCGGTGGGTGTCAGCAGCCGGCTCGCCAGCCAGGGCGCGCATGGTGCTGCGCTGGCAAGCTACTTGTTGTTCGAAGCACCTTACACCCGAGCGCTGATGGCGCTGGGTGTGGCCGACACGCTGGCGCGGCGCGACGAGGTGCTGGCCTTCTTCGGTTGGCGTGCGCCTGAGTTGCCAGTGCAGAGTCAAGCGCTGTCCGCGGCGAGTTGACCCGCCAAGAAGAACGCCCCGACCAGCGGGGCGTTCGGGCTTCAGTACAGCATCACTTCTTGGCGGCTGGCGTCGCAGAGGCTGCAGCCTCGGCTTTGGCAGCTTTCTCGGCCTTCTTGGCAGCATTTTTGTCGGCTTTTTCGTCGGCCTTGGCTGGCTTGTCAGCCGTCGCCGCAGGCTTGTCTGCAGTCTTGGCAGCGGCGGGCGCCGCCGCTGACTTGTTGAAGGCCTGGCCGTTGACCGTCAGGCCTTCGGTCGAGAACTTTGCGGCATTGCCTTCGCCGACACCTTTGACCCGGCTGACCATGTCGGCCCAGTCCTTGAACGGACTCTTCTTGCGTTCGTCAAGCATCTTGCCGGCGATCGCTGGGCCGATGCCCTTGACCGTCTCAAGCTCGGCCTGGGTGGCTTTGTTGATATCGACCGCCGCGAAGGCCGTGGCGGCGATCAGGGCGAAAAGTGCGGCGAGCAGGCGTTTGAACATGCAGATCTCCAGTGGATGGTCCGGGGCCGAAACCCTGATTCGATACGCCCGACAAGCGATCTTGCCGGGTCAGTGCGCAACGCCAGGCGCCGGACCACGGTTGACAGCCGCCTGGCGCTTGCGGCCGGGGGCCAAGTCATCGGCTGATGGCTGGATCGATCTGACCAGACGATCAGTCGGCTGCCGGCTTGTTGGCCTTGAATTCCCAGACCAAGTGCGAACAAGCGCCACGCCGTTCGCGGTGCCAGCGGCGCAGCCGCTGGCCCAGGCTCAGCGCCATCGGCTCGTAGTCTTGTTCGGGCCGCACTGGCAGCACCCGGACCACCGAGAAGTCACCTTTGAAACCATACATCCTGGCCATCAGCTCGGGCTGGGCGAAGTACAGATGGGTTTGGCGGGTGATGAAATTGACGTGGGTCGGGTCCTGGAAAGCCGCAGGGTGCGGCACGCAGGGCGTCGACGCGTAGAGCAGGCCGCCGGGCTTGAGCACGCGCCAGACCTCGTCCATCAATTCGACGAATGGAAAGCGCAGCGCTTGACCGTCGCGGCTGGACAAGACCCTGGGCACATGCTCGAAAAAGTCATAAGCCGACACCGAGTCGAAGTGGTCGGCAGGGAAGGGGATCGGGGCTAGCGCGACGTTGGCCGTCCGAAATTGCAGCCCCTCGCGGTCGACGCCAGGCGCGATGTCGACACCGAACAACTCGTCGCGACGGTAGGGGTTGCGCGGCTTGGCGCCGCAGCCGAGGTCGAGGTGACGGGTCATGTCGTGGTGTCGGGGTGATGTTGGGCGACGAACCAGGGGGTGGCCCAGTCGTTGCGCGGGGGCTCGGCCAGCGAGAAGTCGGCCTGGACCAGGCTCAGGTTCGGGTTGTAAGCCGGGTCGCGCCGCAGCGCATCACCCCAGCGCTGCAGCATGTAGGCTCGCTCGCGCATGAAGCGCTCATGGTTCTTCGCGCTGCGGTCGCGGCCGCGCGACACCGATTCGTGGTGGATCAGCTGAGCAAACGGCGTCCAGACATTGAGGTAGCCGGCTTCGCGCAAACGCAGGCAAAAGTCGACGTCGTTGTAGCTCACCGCCAGATGGGCTTCGTCCAGGCCACCGACTTGCTCGAACTTGGCGCGATCGACGACCAGGCAAGCAGCAGTCACTGCGCTGAACGACTGTGTCAGGCAGGCGCGGCCGGCATAGCCGCCAGCGTTGCGCGCCAGGCCTTTCTGGGCCGGACCGGCGACACCGCCGAAACCGTCACCGCGGTCAGTGCCCAACACCACGCCGCCGTGCTGGATCGTCGAATCGGGATACAAGAGCTTGGCGCCGACTGCGCCGACCTCGGGCCGACAGGCGTGGCTGAGCATCTCACCCAACCAGCTGCCGTCGATGACCTCGATGTCGTTGTTCAGCAGCGCCAGGTAGTCGCCGCGGGCTTCGCGCGCGGCAAGGTTGTTCAAGGCCGAGTAGTTGAACGGACGCGGATCGCGCAGCACGCGCCAGCGTGCTTGGCCGGCCAACTCGGCCAGGTAGCGCAGCGCTTCGGGGTCGTCCGACCCGTTGTCGATGACGATGGCTTCCCAATGCGGGTAGTCGGTCAGCCGGGTCAGCGTGGTGACGCATTGGCGCAGCAACTCGACCTGGTTGCGGGTCGGGATCAGGATGCTGACCAGCGGCGGTTGGTCGGGCAGAGGCCAGCGCACGCGGTAGCGTCCCGAACTCAGACTCGCGACCTCGGCACCGGCGCCGATGCGACCCAGGTGCTCGGCCACTGCGCGCCGGCCGGCTTCCTGAGCATAGGGTTTGACCTCGGCCCCACCTGCGGTGCTCTGGGCATGGATGCGCCAGTGGTAGAGCACATGGGGGATATGGACGATTTGCCCGGCGCTCAGCCGTTCGGCGCAGCGCAGCACCAGGTCATGGTCTTGCGCGCCTTCGAAGCCGGGCCGAAAACCGCCCATCTCGCGCATCAGTTTCGATCGCAGAGCGGCCAAGTGGCAGACCAGGTTCTGCGACAGGCACAGGTCGTGATTCCAGTCGGGCTTGAAGTAAGGGTTCTCGCGCAGGCCTTCGGGGCCCAGCTTGTCCTCGTCGGAATAGACCAGACCGGCCTCGGGGAAGGCCTGGATGGCTTCTGCCAGCAACAGCAAGGCGTGTTCTGCCAGCATGTCGTCGTGGTCGAGCAGCACCACCCAGGCGCCACTGGCGAGCGCCAGCGCGGAGTTCGAGGCCTCGCAGATGTGGCCATTGCGTCCGCGCCGCACCACGCGTACGCGCGCGTCGTCGGCCTGCAACTGGCCCAGGTACAGGTCGAGCTCGGGGCTGTTGCTGGCGTCGTCGGCGATGCACAGCTCCCAATGCGGGTAGAGCTGCTGCTGCACCGAGGACACGGCCTCGGCCAGCCAGCGCATGTCCGGCCGGTAGGTCGGCATCAGCACCGAGATCGTCGGTGGATCGATCAAATGCCCCAGCCGGGCTTGCAACGCAGACCGCTGTTGCGGGCCCAGCGTGTCGTGGCGTGCGATCCAGTCGGCGTATGCCGCGCGCCGGCTCTCGCGCCGACGCCGCAGCCGGCGCCGGTTCAGGGCGCGCAGCACTTGCTTGAGGCGTGCGCCGGCGCGGGTCAGCGCGCGCGGCCAGATCGAGTCAGTCATTCTTTTTTCGACATCGGGAGGCCTTGCTTCGGTCCTTGCTTGCGGCCTGGATCCGCGTAGCCGATCGCGCCTGCGACCCGGCCGATGCAGCGCGCTGCGCGCCGCGCATCGAGCAAGATGATGCGCAACAGCGATTCGGCCAGCGCCGTCAATCCATAGCGCCAGCGCCTAGCGACACCTGTTCGGCGGCCCAGGTGTTTGCGGCGGAACAGGAACTTCGACTGGATGTGGTGGAAGCCGCGGATGAACTCGGCCTGCAGCCGATGCGGCCCCGCGACCGAGCTGCGCGACAAATGCTGCACCTCTGAGGCTGGATCGACCAGGATCGGACCGAACTGGTCGAGCAGCCGCAGGCACAGGTCTTCATCCTCGTAGTACAGAAAGAAGGACTCATCGAAGCCGTCCACCCGCTGCAGCGCTGCGCGCCGGATCAGCATCACCGCGCCCGAGACAAACCCGACGCAGCATGGTCCGTCGGCGCCCGGGCCGCGCGAGGCCCAGCCGTCGGCGCGCCAGCGGTAGCTGATGTCAAGGTCGCCGCGGCGGCCCAACAACTGCGGTGCGACGACGCTGGCATTCGGATGGGCGTCGGCCGTGCGCACCAACTGCGCTATGGCCTCGGCGCTGCACAAGCAGTCCGGGTTGATCAACAGCACGAATTCGGTCTCGGCAGCGCGCCAGCCCAGGTTGTTCGCGGCGCCGAAACCGAGGTTGCGGGTCTGTGCCAGCAAGCGGGCTTGCGGCAGATGGCGAGCGGCCTGCGCGAGCGTGTCGTCGTTGCTGGCGTTGTCGACCACGATCACCTGCGCCAAGCCCTGCAGGCCGGCGCCCAGCGCGGCCAGGCAGTGGCCGCTGTTGAAGCTGACGACCAGCGCAGTGACGCGGCTGGCAGGTGAGGGATCGTCGCGCACGCCGGGCTGCAGCATCAGAACCGCAGCAAGCGGGTCAGCGCCAACCGTTCGGCTTCGAGCGCTTGCAACTGCTCGGGTCTGAGGATCGCGCCGGTGGTCTCGGCTTTTTCGAGCACGGCGCAGAACTGGTTGCCGTAAGTCGGTGTGACCATGGTGACGCGCAAGGAGCTCAGGCCGAGCAGGCGCAGCTCGACCAGCAGCAAGCAAAAGGATTCGGGGCAGAAAGTCCAGGCGTGCAGGTCGCGGTAACTGGCGTGGGCGTGATCGGCAGCCAGCGTGGCTTCGTAGGCTTGCTGCAACGATTGCTTGAAGCGCATCGCTGCCAGCTCAGGCCCACGCAGCACCCGACCCGGGTTGCAGTCGACACCGCGCGACTCGGCGTCGAACACCTGCTTGGCACGGTGCACCGGGCTGGGCCGCCAGTGCACCATCAGCGCGTCCGAGCACAGGCTGGGATAGCGCAGCGCGTCGAAGCAGCAGCGGAAATCGGGGATGATCTCGATCACCCGACCACCGGGTGCCAGCAGGCGCTCGAGCGACTGCAGATGGCCGATCAGGTCGACCTGATGCTCCAGCACATGCGAGCCGTAGACCACATCGAAACGCAGCGAGGCAGGCACGAGCTCGTCGATCGGCGCGCCGTTGAAGACGAAGTCGACCTCTTGAATGCGATCGATCAGATGCGCGACAACGGGGTCTGATGCGTACTTTTGGCGCAATTCGTCTGCGCTGCAGTGGTCCAGGTGATGGATCTGTGGGTAATCGGATTTCAGAAACCGTGGGTTGTAGCCGCCGCCAATCTCCAGGATCTTGGCGTTCAGCGCGATGCCTGACAGCAAGGGGCGAACCTGCCGGCTCAGCACCCGCCAGCGGCGCCAGCCGGTGAGCCATTTCGCGGGCTTTGGCAGCCGCGCAGTCATGCCCTAGGCGTGCACGCCCGCCACTCAGGGCTTGAATCCGTCCGGCCCTGGCGTGGCGCATCGATGAGCGACTGGCGCCCAGATCGTCTTGTCAATGCAGGCTTGATAATCATCCACCGGTATTTTGTCATCGAACCATGCGCCCCTCGCTTCCTAATGCTGCCGACGTCATCGCCCTGCACGACCGCCTGTCGGTGGGCGCCGGTTGGCCCAGGGCCGAGCCTTCGCCGCTGGATGACCCGTTGTGGCAATCGATCGCCCGCAACCACCGGTTCAACAGCTTGCTCTGGGCCGAGGAAGACCTGGCGCGCCGAACCACGGTCGCAGACGCCGAGATCGCCGCCAACAAGCGTGCGATCGATGGCTTCAACCAGGCCCGCAACGATGCCACCGAGCGGGTGGACGAGTTGCTGCTGATCGCACTGGGCCTCGTCGATGCCGTATCGGCCTGCACCGATTCACCGGTCTCGAACGTGCCGCCCGGCGCGCGGCTGAACAGCGAGACTGCCGGCAGCATCATCGACCGGATGTCGATCATGGCGCTCAAGGTCCATGCGATGCGGGCGCAGACCCAGCGTGCTGACGTCAATGCAGCCCATGTCGATGCCAGCCGGGTCAAGCTGGGCCGATTGCAACAGCAGCGCGCCGACCTGGGCGACTGCCTGGAGGGCTTGCTCGCCGACGCCCAGGCTGGCCGCGCCTACTTCAAGGTCTACCGCCAGTTCAAGATGTACAACGATCCGCGCTTCAACCCGGCGCTGGTCGCTGAAGCCAGCGCCAGGTCCTGAAGGCTTTGCCATGCGCATCCTGATCGTCAAGACCTCGTCGATGGGTGACGTGGTCCACGCGCTGCCGGCGGTCAGCGACATGCTTTGTGCGCAGCCCGGCCTGCAGGTGGATTGGCTGGTCGAGGCACCGTTCGCCGCGATTCCGCGCTTGCACGCGGGCGTGCAGCGCGTGTTGCCCTTGGCCTGGCGCAAGTGGCGCAAGACCTTGTTGGCCGCCGATACCTGCGCTGCAATGGCCGCGCTGCGTGGCGAACTGCGGCGCGAGCGCTACGACTTGGTGCTCGACTTGCAAGGCTTGCTCAAGAGCGTGTTGTGGGGTTGGCAGGCAAAGGGGCCGCTGCTGGGCTATGGCTTTGCCAGCATCCGCGAGCCTGCGGCGGCCTTGTTCTACCGTCGCCGCGCCACGGTGTCGCGCGAGTTGCAGGCGGTCGAGCGCAACCGGCGCCTGGCAGCGGCGCATCTGGGCTATCCGATGCCTGACAGCGCGCCCGATTTCGGCATCGCCGCGCCGGGTGGCGGCTGGGCTGCTCCGGCGTCCAGCGCGGTGCTGATCCCTTGCGCCAGCCGGCCCGGCAAGCTCTGGCCCGAGGATCGCTGGATTGCCGTTGGCCAGCGCTTGCAATCGGCCGGACTGACACCTGTGCTGGTGTGGGGCAGCTATGCCGAGCGCGAGCGCGCCGAACGCATCGCCGCTTGCTGTGGCGGCCTGGTGCCGCCGTTCCTGACCGTTGCCGAGACCGCTGCGGTGCTGGGTCAGGCACGCCAAATCGTCGGGCTCGACACCGGTTTTTCGCATCTGGCCGCGGCGTTTGGCGCACCGAC
>JBILYN010000319.1:0-5341 GCA_044377715.1 Aquabacterium sp. | reverse complement strand
GCCCGCGGCGTTCTTCTCGTAGCCAACCTTGGCCAGCATCGGGTAGGCCACCGCGCCCAAGGTGACCGTGGTGGCCACGCCCGAGCCGGAAGGCCCGCCCAGCAGGAACGAGGCCAACACCACGGTGCGGCCGGCGCCGGTGGGCTTGCCGCCCATCGCCGAGAACGAGAAGTCGATGTAGAACTTGCCCGCACCCGAGTGCTGCAAGAAGGCGCCGAAAATCGTGAACAAGATGATCAGCGATGAGGACACATCGACCGCGACGCCGTAGATGCCCTCGAGCGTCAGGTACATCACGCCGACCAGGCGGCCGATCTCGTAGCCCTTGTGCGTCCAGGGCGCCGGCAGGTGAGGGCCCAGCAGCGCATAGGCGATGAAGGCCGAGGTGATGATCGGCATGATCCAGCCGTTGGTGCGGCGCATCGCCTCGAGCACCAAGCCGATCAGCGCCAGGCCGAAAACAATATCCAGCGGGTTGGGCGCGGTGTTGCGGTCGGTGATGTCATCGCCGCCCATCAGCAGGTAGGCCACGACCGCGATCGACGCCGCAGCGGCCAGCCAGTCCCACCACATGATGCGGTGGCGAAAACGCGCTGCCACCGGGAACATCAAAAAGCACAGAAACAGCACGAAACCGACGTGCACAGGCCGCAGCGTCTGCGTCGGCACGATCGAATAAGCCGTGTACAGGTGGAACGCCGACATCACGACCGCGACCGCAACGATGAAGATCTTGAGCCAACCCTTGAGCTTGTTGGCAGCGCCTTCTTCGGCCTCGATGAACCCCTCGGCCTTGAGCAGCGCTTCGTCGCTGACCTGATGGTCGAGTCGGCCTGACTGTGCAAGAGATTGCATGCCTTGGAATTCCTGGTGGAGATGCTGCGCGGACCCAACCGGCCGGCGGCCGGCTTCGGCCGGCCTCGGTGCGCTCAGTTGACCTTGATGCCTTTCTCAGCAAAGTACTTCAGTGCGCCAGGGTGGAACGGGATCGGCGACGCGATGGCTTTCTGGTTCTCAAGCTTGATGTTGGCAGACTCCTGGTGCACCGCGATCAGGTCGTCGCGCCGGTCGAAAACCGTCTTGACGATGTTGTAAGCAGTCTTGTCGTCCATGCTTTCGTGCACGACCAGAATGTTCATCACCGTAGCCTGCTTGTTGTCGACCTCCATGCCACGGTAGGTGGCTTTCGGGATCGTGTCCTCGACATAGAGGTTGCCGTACTTCTTGTTCATCGCCGCCACCGCCTCGGCATGGTCGACCATCTTGATCTTGTTGCCCGGCGTGTTGGCCAGGTCGGTGACGCCGGCCGTGGGCAGGCCGCCGACCCAGAAGAAGGCGTCGATCTTGCCGTCCTTGATCGCGTTGACCGATTCGGCCACGCCCAGGCGTTCACGCTTGAGATCCTTGTCCTTGTCCAGACCGGCGGCCTCGAGCAGGCGGAACGCCATCACCTCGGTGGCACTGCCAGGCGACCCGGTCGACACCCGCTTGCCCTTGAGGTCGGCCATCTTGGCGACACCGCGGCCCTCGACGCTGACCACGTGCATGCGGTTGGGGTAGAGCACCACCAAGGTCTTGAGAGCGACCTTGTTGCCCTTGAACTTGTCCTCGCCGCGCTGCGCGTCCTGGCTGGCGTCGGTCATCGCAAATCCGATGTAAGGCTTGCCGCTGCCGATGAGCTTGAGGTTGTCGACCGATCCGCCGGTGACTTCGGCCGTGGCCTGCATGCCAGGCACATGCTTGGACAGCAAGGCCGCCAGACCTCCGCCCATCGGGTAATAAACGCCGCCCGTGCCACCGGTGGCGATCGAAATGTTCTGCGAATGGGCACCCAGCGACAGCGCCAAACCGGCCAAAAGCAGCGAAAGACGGGAAGTGAAGAATTTCATGGCAACCTCGGGTAACGACGGTGGAGAAGGAATCCGCGCCATCATGCCAAGCCCAGCGGCGCAGACTGGCGTGAAAACCCTGGTTTTCCCGGTGCTTGGCCGCATGTGTTGACCTGGTCGGTGGACATCGAGGACGAGCGCGCCAAACACTGCGTGTCAGTGACCCGGCCCGACTCGCCAAAACGCGAAGCTTTACAAAACTGTTACAAGCGCGACATGCTTGCGCAGACCGACTTGGCGAGCATCCTCGGGACAAGACCAAAGGACTCGCCATGCAAACCAAGTCTCTGAAGTACAGCGCGCTGGCCATCGGCATGGCGCTGCCGGTGTTTGCCGGCGCGCAAGCGCTGGAGCAGGCCAGGGTGGTCTCGAGCACGCCTATCGTCCAGCAGTTCAGCGTGCCGCAGCAGGTTTGCAGCAAGGTCCAGGTCTTCGTGCCGACACCCAACACCGGGGCTGGCGCGTTGGCCGGTGCGATCGTCGGCGGCGCGATCGGCAACAGCCTCGGCCACGGCGCAGGCAGCGCCGCAGCCACCGCGCTGGGCGTGCTCGGCGGGGCGATCGTCGGCGACCGGATGGAGGGTCCGCAAACCCATTCGCAGACCATGCAGCAGTGCGCCGTCCAGCAAGTCAGCCAGAGCGTCACCGTCTACCAGGTGGTCTACGAGTACGCCGGCAAGCAGTACCAGGTGCAGATGCCGCGCGAACCCGGCCCCTTCGTGACCGTCCAGCTGAGCCCGGTGGGCGCCACCAACCCCACGAACTCCACGAACTCCAGCCACGCCGGCACGCCGGGCTACGCGGCACCGGCCGCCACGCCGCCGGCCTACGGGGCGGCCTACGGAGCGGTTTACGGCGCGGTCTATCCTCAGCCCTCTCAACCCTATTACGCTGGCGCGTACAACGGCTACTACGGCCCGGCGTACCCCGGCTACCCCATCGGCCTGAGCCTGGGCTATTACGGCGGGCGCCGCGGCCACTGGCGCTGACACCGGCGCTGACACCGGCGCTGACACCGGCGCTGAGCTAACGCCCGGTCAACCCGATCGCCGCCGCCTTCAGCATGGCGCGGGTTCAGCGGCCCCGCAACACCCCCGCGCCGCGCACCTCGACACGCACCTCGTCGAGCACCTGTCCCCGGGCATCGGCGAGTTGCACCCGGTGGCGCCCTGGCCAGGGTGGCCACTGCGCTGAAGCCCCTTTGGCGAAGACCTTGCCGTCCATCACCCAGCGCAGCTCGGCCAGGCCGCTGCCCTCGGCGTCAAAACTCAGGCGCTGGTTCCGGGGTGGAATGTCGGGGTCGAGCGCGATGATGGACCCGCTGGCCGGTGACGTGATGCGCGCATGCTGTCGGTCGGGCAGCGGCAAGCCCTGTGTGCCGGCGCCCGCCGCCCTCAGCACCTGGGCGTGGTGGCGGTGCGTGGCGAAACCGGCTTGCTCAGTGCCGCGCAAGAACCACTCGTTGCGCCCGGCCTCCAGCGGCGCGGGCTTGGCTGATGTTGCGCCGGCCGAGGCAAACTGCACCGGCGTTTGCAGCACGCCGGCCGGCGCCACAGGCGCGAGGCTGGCTTGGGATTGGTGCAAGTGCTTCATCACCGCAGCCCAGATCGGCGCTGCCCCGGTGGTGCCGCTGACATCCCACATCGGCGCGCCACTGGCATTGCCCACCCACACGCCAACGACATAGCGCTGCGAATAGCCGACGGCCCAGTTGTCGCGCATGTCCTTGCTGGTGCCGGTCTTGACAGCGCTCCAGAAGCGGGTGGCCAGGATGCTGTCGGTGCCAAAGCTGCGCGCACGCGCCAAGGGGTCGCTCAAGATGTCGCCGACGATGAACGCGGCCCGCGGGTCGACGGCTGGACGCGACGTTGTTCTGGCGCCAGGAATGAGCGTTGTCTGGCTGTAGCGCCCGCCGTTGGCCAGCGCGCGGTAGGCGTTGGTGAGGTCAAGCAGCGAGACCTCGGCGCTGCCCAGCGCCAGGCTGTAGCCGTAATAGCCGCCGCTGTGCGGGATCGGCAGTCCCAGCTGAACCAGTTGCCGGTGAAACGCATCGGGCGACACCATCACCAGCGTGCGCACCGCCGGCACATTGAGCGAGGCGCCCAGCGCGGTGCGCACCGAAACCCAGCCCTTGAACTGGTGGTCGTAGTTCTGCGGGATGTAGAGCCCGCCCGAGGTCTGTAGCTGTGTGCCACTGTCCTCGAGCAGCGACGCAGCGGTGATGCGTCGCTCGGCAATGGCCTGCGCGTACAAGAAGGGCTTGAGCGTCGATCCGGGCTGTCGCAGCGCGGTGACGCCGTCGACCTCGGCGGCGCGGCTGATGTCGCCCGATGAGCCAACCCAGGCCAGCACCTCGCCATTGGCCTTGTCCAGCACCACGATCGCGCCGTCCTCGACATGGCGGCCCGCCAGTTCGCGCAGCTGTCGGTTCAAGGTCTGCACGGCGAAACGCTGCAGCGGCGCCTGCAAGCTGGTCTCGATCGTGGCCGGGGCGGCCGGAGCGGCCACCGCTGGCGCAGCGCCAGCACGGCGCGATGCCACCAGATGCCGTGCCGGATGCCGTGCCGGATGCCGCGCCAGATGCCGCGCCAGATGGGGCGCGATGCCCTGGCTCGCGACATAGTCGCGGCGCTGCAGCGCGGCCGCCGTGAACAAGTCCAGCGCCACACAGTCGGCATCTGGGCTCGCCAGCGCGACCGCCTTGAGCACCGCGCAAGCCCGCTGCGCCACCAGCGCAGCACTGGCGTTGGGCGCACGAACGAGTGCTGCGGCCACCGCCGCTTCGCGCAGGTCCAGCCCATGGGCGGCTTTGCCGAACAAGGTCCGGCTCATCGCGTCGATGCCGACCAATTCGCCCCGAAACGGCACCAGGTTGAGGTAGGCCTCGAGGATCTGGTCTTTGCGCCAATGGCGCTCAATCGTCTGCCCCGACAGGGTTTGGCCCAGCTTTTGCACCAGGCTGCGCCCAGCGGCACCACGCTTGAGCTCATCGTCGAGCAGACCAGCCAGCTGCATCGTGATGGTCGACGCGCCGCGGGTCTTTTGGTTCCACAAATTGGCCCAGGCAGCGGCCGAGACAGCTTGCCAGTCGACGCCGCTGTGCTCGTAGAAGCGCTTGTCTTCGCTGTACAGCAGCGCGGTACGAAACGCAGCCGAGACATCGGCCAGCGCCACCCACTGCCCGCGGCGCACCGTGGCGTCGGTGCGAAGCCGGTGCAGCAACTCGCCCCGGCGGTCGAGGATCAGCGTGTCTGAGGGCTGCCAGCTGGCCTTGGCTTGGTCAAACGAGATGGCGGCGGCGGGGGCACCGAGGGCGCCCAGCAGTACCGCGATGCCCATGACCCTGCCACCGCGGCGACGGGCCGCTGCAAGCCTCACTTGGCGAGCTCGACCCGAAGCCGCGCATTGGGCGCCTCGCCGAACATCTCCGGCGCGTACATGGCCTCGACCCG
>JBILYN010000588.1:0-2579 GCA_044377715.1 Aquabacterium sp. | reverse complement strand
ACCGGACTGTTTGTGTCCGGGCTCACCCCACAGGATGGCCGCGATGATCTTGCGCTCGCCGCCGCAGTTCGGGCAGTGCTCCATGTCGATCTCGAACACGCGCTTGAGCCGCCCAGCTCAGGCGAACCGGTCGGTGGTGCGCGCAGTTCGGCTCGCACTCGGCGGGTGGCGCGGCCTGCGCGGGCGCCTCAGCCTCTCGCGGCACCACCTGCGCGCGCAGCTTGGCGTTGGGAGCCAGCACACCATGGAAGCGGATCAAGTGCAGTCGCGGGCGTGGCACCAACGCTGCCAGCCGCTGCATGAACTCCAGCGGGCTCGTCACCAAGTGCGTGGTGCCGTCTCGCCAGGGGGTCTTGAGCTTGAGCACCACTTGGCCTGCGGCGTTGGTTTGCACCCGTTCGTTGGCCAGTGCCGGGCGGGCGATGTAGCGGCACAGTTGTTCCAGCGCCTGCCGGTCGTTGGCCGCGCAGCGGGAGTGACCCCCTTCAATGACCATGCAGGACTTCAGTGGGTCATCAGTTGGTGCGCCTGCGCCGTTGCTTGCAACAACCTATCTGTTGCTGCCGTTGAACCGCCCGACTCGAACGGCCGCGGATAGACCTCAACGTGAGTCCGGCGACCAGCGGTGAATACCCGCTCCCGCTGCAAGGCGGTCAGCAAGGGGAAGTGGGTCGAGGCATCTGCGCTGAGGGCCATCCCAAGACGGTCTCTGGACTACCTTGAATCCAATTCCGCGCAGGACAGACCCGGACTGCCGCTTCGGCGACAGCTCATCTTTCAGGGCTGGCCATACTGGCGCATGGCCGCAGCACCCGCCCCTACCGCTAATCCCCTGCTCACGGCCCCGGTGCTGCCCACGCTGTGGCGCCTGGCGGTACCCAACATCGTGGCCATGGTGGGCAGTGCGGTTGCCGCGATCGCCGAGACCGCCTACGTGGGCCAGCTCGGCGTGGCGTCACTGGCCGGCATGGCGCTGGTGTTCCCGCTGCTGATGCTGCAGCAGATGTTTTCCGGCGGCGCGATGGGCGGCGGCATCGCGTCGCTGGTGTCGCGGGCCCTGGGCGCCGGCCAGGTGGCGCGTGCCGAGGCCTTGGTGGTGCATGCCCTGGGCATCGCGCTGGTGGCAGGGGTGGCCACCACGGTGCTGATGCTGACGCTGTCAGACGCGGTGTTCGGCCTGCTCGGCGGCCGTGGCGAGCCGCTGGCGCAGGCGGTGGCCTATGCCCACGTCGCCTTTCTCGGCTCCACCGGCGTGTGGCTGCTCAATACCATGTCGGCGGTGCTGCGGGCCACCGGCAACATGCTGGTGCCGTCGGTCATCCTCATCGCCGTGGGCCTGGTGCAGGTAGCGCTGGCCGGCGTGTTCGGCCTGGGCGCCGGGCCGATCCCGCGGCTGGGCATGCCGGGCATCGCCTTGGGCCAGGTGTTGGCGTATGCCGGCGGCACCGTGGTGTTGGGCTGGTACCTCTACAGCGGCAAGTCACGCATCCACGTGCGCCTGCGCGGCGCATCCTGGCAGCCGGCACTGGCGCGCGACCTGCTGAAGCTGGGCCTGAAGGCCTGCGCCTCGCCGGTGCAGACCATCGGCACGATGATGATCCTGACCTGGCTGGTGGCACGAAGCGGGCCGCAGGCGCTGGCCGGCTTCGGCATCGGAACGCGGCTGGAGTATTTGATGGTGCCACTGGCGTTTAGCTTCGGCGCCGCCTCGGTGCCGCTGATCGGCATGGCCATCGGTGCCGGTCAGGTGGCTCGGGCCCGCCGCGTGGGCTGGACGGCGGCGGCGATGGCCGGCCTGCTGCTGGGCACCGCCGGCCTGGTGCTGGCCTTGGTGCCCGACCTCTGGACCGACCGCTTCACGAAGGACCCGGCAGTGCTGGCTGCGGCCGACACCTACTTCCATTGGGCAGGGCCGTTCTACGCGCTTTACGGCGCCGGGCTCAGCCTGTACTCGTCGGCCATCGCGGCCAACCGGGTCGGCGGCCAGGTGATGGCCGGCACGCTGCGACTGCTGCTGGTGGCGGCAGGCGGCGCGGCGCTGGTGGCAGCGAATGCGCCGGCCTGGGCCATCTTTGCGCTGGCGGCGGTGGGCATGGCGGCCTACGGCACGGCGTCGATCCTGCTGGTACGTTACACACCCTGGGAGCCGACGCTGCGACTGGCGCCGGCCTGACCCTGCGCCGTCGGGTGTACCTATCGAGCCTGCGCGACCGCCGGTTTGTCGTGGCCACACTCCCCGCAGCGCAGCCTCACGAAGCCGTGCGCGAGGATGCCGCACTCCAGGAACGCGTCGAACTCGTCCTTCACGAATTGCGGCAGGTCTACCCCGGTGGCCGCCTCTGTCTCGGCGATGAAGGTCGCGGCGTGCTGCTGCACCAGGCGGTACAGCGTGGTCTGCTCCAGGCGGTGACGCTCGTAGTGGACTGGCGCGCCATCCGGCGTCCGCTGGGGATGCCGGCCAACGGCTTGCACGCGAGGCTCCCGAGGTTGTGAGCTCGGACGGTCTCAAGCCATGCTCCGCGTCGCAATCGCCCTCAGGAGCGCCTACCTTTGAGTGCCTACCTTTGAGTGCCTACCTT
>JBILYN010000437.1:0-3666 GCA_044377715.1 Aquabacterium sp. | reverse complement strand
CATCCTGGTCGCCGACGGCGCGCGCATGGCCAGGAGAGATACCAGGAAGCTGTCGGTATCCGCACCCGCCTGCATGGGCGGCAAAATGTAGACACAGCCCAGCACCTGCGCGCCGTCCAGCGACTCCACCGTGCAGGTGTAGGAGCCGCCAATCTCGAACTCCTTCTGGTGCCAGGCGAGACCGATCAGGTCCTGCTCCAGCGACAGCGTCTCGGCCGGCCAGCCGCTGCCCGGGCCGAACAGCTCCCAGTTCTCGGCGCGGCTGGTCATCACGGCGTCGAAGTCCTTCACCGCATCGTGGATGCTGAGCGGACACAGCCGCACGCGCTCTGTCTCCAGAACACGTGGGATGGTGGGGGTGGGGATCCAGGGGGTCTTCATGGGTGCGCCTTGGTGACCAGACAAGCCGGGGAGTTGAGCACAGCCTGGGAGCTCACCACGGCGGGCGCCACAAACCCGAGTCCGCCGCTGCCACTTCACCGGAACTTCGTGGCCTGGGGCGATGTCTTTCACCCGCCATCCCGCACGACTTCCCATCCCGCCCCGCGCGGGCGCCCGGAGCCACCCATGTTCACCCCCCGCCGATTCACCTTCGCTGCGTGGCTGCTCGCCTGCGCCGCGGTCAGCGCACAAGCACAGACCACCATCGCCGACGCCGAGTCTTCCGCCCCCGCAGCGGGAGCGGCGCTGCAAGGCCCCGCCCTTCTCAACGCGCTGCGGGGTGGCGGTTACGTGGTGTATTTCCGTCACACCGCCACCGACCTCTCGCGCGGCGACTCGGTCATGACGTCCTACAGCGACTGCGCCAACCAGCGCCTGCTGTCGCCGCAAGGCCAGAGCGACGCCACCGCCATCGGGCAGCGCATCCGCGCGCTGCAGTTGCCGGTGGGTGAGGCGCTGGCCAGCCCCTACTGCCGCACCATGGACCACGCCCGGCGCATGCTCACCACGGTGACGCCGCGCAACGAGATCCGCGAAGCGCAGGGCAACAACTACGCTTGGCTCAAGCAACTGCTGGCCACACCCGTCAAGGCCGGCACCAACCGCTGGATCGTGGGCCACGGCACGCCGTTTCGCGCCGTCGCCGGTGCCCCGCACCTGAGTGAGGGCGAAGCCGCCGTGATCCGGCCCGACACCAACGGCTGGACGGTGGTCGCCCGCATCGCGGTGGCCGACTGGCAAAGCCTGGGCAACGCGCCCTGAGGCCCAACGGCGGGTCTGTGTGTCGGCACACAGACGGGGTGTGCGGCGCGCACGCATGATGAGATGCTTGGGCTGGTGCGCCACAACTTCTGCGGCGCCAGCACGACCTTCCTTCAAGCAGAACCGCCATGAACCTTCACCTGAGCATCGGCCCGCTGGTGGCCCTCATCGCCGGCATCCTCATCCTCATCATGCCGCGCATGCTGAACTACATCGTCGCCTTCTACCTGATCATCGTCGGCGTGATCGGCCTGTTCGGCCGCAACCTCGGCCTGTGATGCGCGCGGCCTGAGCCGCCACACCCGACCACCGAAGCCCGCCGCACCTCCTGTGCGGCGGGCTTTTTGACGTCCGCGGGTTGGCATCAAGCTTGCATGCCATCTTGAATACAAGACGGAATGCTCACGCATGGTGCGAGCCGCTTCCATCCTGGTACGTCCCCCCGTTCAACCCGCTGGAGCCCATCCATGAAGACCTTCACCGCCACCGCCCTGTCCACCTCGACCAACCGACGCACCGTGCTGCAACTCGGCGCTGCCGGTGCCGCCATCGGCCTGCTGGGTGCGCCAGGCATCGTTCGCGCACAAGCCGCCACCAAGGTGCGCCTGGGCTACTGGCCCATCGCCGCCGGCCTGCCGTTTTATGCCGCCATCGAGCTGGGCTACTTCAAGGAAGCCGGCCTGGACGTGGAGCCGCTCAAGTTCGCCGGCGCGCAGCAGGTCATGGAGGCGGTGCTCTCGGGCCGCTCCGACGGCACGGCCAACGGCACCGGCTCGGCCAACGTCGCCATCGGCGAACTGGCCCAGCCCGGCACCTTCAAGATCTTCTGCGCCAACCCCAGCAACGTGAAGAACGTGCTGGACGAAGTCATCGTGCCGGTGGCCAGCCCCGCCAAGGTGATGGCCGACCTCAAAGGCAAGCGCGTGGCCTCCGGCCCCGGCATCCAGAACGTGACCCTGGCCAAGACCATCCTGGAACGCGGCGGCGCCACCGGCGCCACCGTGGTCGAGCTGCCGATCGGCCAGCACGTGGCGGCGCTGGCAGCCGGCCAGGTCGATGGCGCCTACACGCTGGAGCCCACGGGCACCATCGGCCGCCTGAACGGCACCAGCCGTGTGCTCGAAGCGGGTGTGATCTCCCAATACGTGCTGGGCAACAACATGGCGCCCTGGTTCGGCGGCTCGGCTTCGCTGTCGTCCGACTTCATCAAGAAGAATCCCGAGGCGGCCAAAAAATTCATCGCGGCTTACGCCAAGGGCGTGGCCTATGTGCGCACCAAGCCGGTGGAAGCGCGCAAGTACCTCACGGGCTACACGCCCATCGAAGGCGCGCTCGCCGGCGAGGTGCCGCTGGCCGCCTACACCATGTACAACGAGTTCACGCCCGCGGACATCGGTCACTTCCAGAAGTTCTTCGACCTGTTCTCGGAGAAAGGCATCTTCAGCTCGCGCCTCATGGTCGAGACCATGATCTACAAGGGTTGAAGGCCATGTCAGCCGTGCAGCCCGTGGTCGCCGAAGCGGCCAAACCGTGGAGTCCACCGGCCGCCAACGCGGCGCCGGTGGTTCAACGCAAGACCGACTGGGGACGCGCCCTGCCCTTCGTGGGCCCGGTCGTGCTCTTCATCATCTGGGACCTGGTGGTGCGCACCGGCTTCATCAAACCGATCTTGCTGCCCACGCCGGTGGACGCCATCGGCGCCTTGCTCAGCGGTCTGGCGGGTGGTCCGCTGTTGACCGACTTCGCGGTGACGGTCTGGCGCACGGTGCAGGCCTTCATGATCGCGGCCGTGGTCGGCATGCCGCTTGGCGTGCTGCTGGGCAGCAACGAAAAGGCCTACCGCAGCGTGGAGTTCCTGATCGACTTTTTCCGCTCCACGCCGTCGTCGGCGCTGATCCCGCTGTTCCTGATGGTGTTCGGCGTGTCCGACATCAACAAGGTGGCCATCGCCGCGTTTGGCGCGCTGCTGATCGTGATCTTCAACAGCGCTTATGGGGTCATCAATGCGCGCAAGCAACGCGTGATGGCCGCCAAGGTCATGGGCGCCACGCGCTGGCAGGTGTTCAAGGACGTGCTGATCTGGGAAAGCCTGCAACCCAGCTTCGTCGGCCTGCGCTCGGCCGTGTCGATGGCACTCGTCATCGTGATCGTGGCCGAGATGTTCATCGGCGCCGACAGCGGCCTGGGCAACCGGATCATCAATTCGCAGCAGGTGATGAACGTGAAGGACATGTACGCGTCCATCCTGGCGGCCGGCGCGCTGGGTTACGCGCTCAACGTGTTGTTTCTGGTGGTTGAACGCCGTATCGTGCACTGGAGTGGAAGATGAGCACTGTCTTGAACGCCCCGGTCTTCGCCGACGTGCCAGTGCCTCCCTTCCAGCCCGGTCCGGCCGGCACCCACATCACCATCCGTGGCCTCACCAAATACTTTGCAGGCTGGCCGCTGTACGAGAACTTCGAC
>JBILYN010000229.1:0-7125 GCA_044377715.1 Aquabacterium sp. | reverse complement strand
CCTTGTCACTGCTGCCGGCGGCGTCCCAAGTGCTGCAGGGCGCGCAAGCGCTGTTCGGGGGCCATGCCGCTGCCCAGTTTTTTTTGCCGGCTGCGGCGTCGCAGACCTGGCGCATCGCCGCCAGCGATTACCTCGACCCGCTGTTCCTGCCCGAATTGGTGGCGCGGGTGAGGGCACAGGCACCCGGCGTGACACTGGACTTGCTGCCGCTGACCCGTGACTACGACTACCGCGGCCACCTGGCGCGCGGCGAGGTCGATCTGGTGGTCGGCAACTGGTTGGCGCCGCCGGAAGAGCTGCACCTGGGCCGCCTGGTCAGCGACGAGATCGTCTGCCTGGTGTCGCAGAGCCACTCGGCGCTGCGCAACCCGCGCCAATGGACTGTTGAGCGCTATCTCGCCAGCGAGCACATCGCGCCGACGCCGCTGCACGCTGGCGGTGTCGGCGTCGTCGACGAGCACCTCCAGGCCCAGGGCTTGCAGCGCCGCATCGTCGTCCGCAGTCCGCACTTCGGCTTGGCGCCGGCGATGGTCGCGCGCACCAGCCTGGTGCTGACCACCGGCCGCCAGTTCTGCAGCCGCTACATCGACAAGCTGCCGGTTCGCATCCTGCGCTGTCCGGTGGTGTTTCCGCCGCTGACCTATTACCAGCTCTGGCACGACCTGACCCATGCCTCGCCGGCGGTGCGCTGGTTGCGCGAGCAGGTGCGTGACGTGGCGCGTGAGTTGGCGGGAGGGCTGGCGTGAGCGGCCTGTCGGTGCGTGGTCGGGCAGCACCTGTGCCCACGGCGATCCTCGCCGACCTGCTCGACTTCCGGGCCGACCCCGGCCTGGCCGACCCGCACAGCCCAGCGGTTCGCTGGCGCCCGGCGCATTGGCTGCTGATCGACGCCACTGGCCGGATCGCTGCGGTGCAGCCCGAGGCGCCGGGAGACGACTGGCTGAGGCTAGACCGCAGTGGCCAACTGCTGATGCCTGGTTTCATCGACACCCATGTCCACAGCCCGCAGCTCGACGTGATCGCCTCCTGGGGCACCGAGTTGTTGGACTGGCTTGAGCGCTACACCTTTCCGGCCGAGGCCAGGCACGCCGACCCGGCTTTCGCGCAAGCCGCGGCGGCGCTGTTCCTCGACGCCTTGCTGGCCCATGGCAGCACGTCGGCGGTGGTCTTTCCGACCGTGCACCTGGCCAGCACCGAGGCCTTGTTCGAGGCTGCGCGCGAGCGCGGCATGCGCCTGGTCACCGGCAAGGTGCTGATGGACCGGCACGCGCCCGACGCGCTGCGCGACGATGTGGTGCAGGCCGAGCGCGATTGCCGCGCATTGATAGCTCGCTGGCATGGCGTCGGTCGGTTGGCCTACGCGGTGACGCCGCGCTTCGCGGTGACGAGCAGCCCGGCGCAGCTGGCAATGGCCGGCCGGCTGCTGGCCGACCATCCCGGCGTCTACCTGCAGACCCATGTCGCCGAAAACCGGGCCGAGGTGGCCTGGATTGCCGAGCTGTTTCCCGAGGCTCGCAGCTACCTCGATGTCTACGCCGGCCATGGGCTGCTGACCGAGCGATCGGTGCTGGCGCATGGCATTTGGCTAGACGACGCCGACCGCCGCTTGCTGCAGCAGACCGGCGCGCAGATCGCTTTCTGCCCATCGTCCAACCTGTTCCTGGGTAGCGGGCTTTTTGGCTGGCGGCAGGCGGCCGAACAAGGCGTCAACGTCAGCCTGGCGTCCGATGTCGGTGGCGGCACGTCGCTGGCGATGCTGCGCAACCTGGCCGACGGCTACAAGTTGCAGGCGATGGCGGGCCAAAGGCTCAGCGCCTGGGCCCTGCTGCATGCGGCCACGCGTGGCGCCGCGCAGGCCTTGCAGTTGGGCCATGAGATCGGCTCGTTCGAGCCCGGACTGATGGCCGATGCCTGCCTGTGGGACTGGGCCGTCGGTCCGGTGGCGCTTCGCCGCGACGGCCTGGCCCGCGAGTTGCATGAGCGGGTGTTCGCCTGGATGATGCTGGGCGATGAGCGTAACCTTGTCGAATCCTGGGTCGGCGGTGTGCGCCGATACCTCAAGGACTGACCAAGAGAACCCCATGCTCAGACTCGAACTGACGGGCATCAGCAAGCAGTACCCCGCCGTGCGCGCCAACGACAGCGTGTCGCTGGGCGTTGCCGCTGGCCAAATCCATGCGGTGCTGGGCGAGAACGGCGCAGGCAAGAGCACGCTGATGAAGATCATCTACGGTGCGGTGCGGCCCGACGCCGGCAGCATCCGCTGGAACGGCGAACTGGTCGAAATCGCCAACCCGCAACAAGCACGCGCGCTGGGCATCGCGATGGTGTTCCAGCATTTTTCGCTGTTCGACACCTTGACCGCCGCCGAGAATGTTTGGCTCGGTCTGGGCAAGGGCATGGCGCTGGCCGAGGTGATCGCGCGCATCCGTGATGTCTCGGGCGAATACGGTCTGGAGGTCGATCCGCTGCGTCCGGTGCACACGCTGTCGGTCGGCGAACGCCAGCGCGTCGAGATCGTCCGCGCGTTGTTGACCGACCCCGCTTTGCTGATCCTCGACGAGCCGACCTCGGTGCTGACGCCACAGGCGGTCGACAAGTTGTTCGTCACGCTGCGCCGGCTCGCGGCCAAGGGTTGCTCCATCCTCTACATCAGCCACAAGCTCGACGAGATCCGTGCGCTGTGTCACCACTGCACGGTGCTGCGCGCTGGCCGGGTGACCGGCGAGGTCGACCCGACGCGCGAGACCAACGCCAGCCTGTCGCGCTTGATGATCGGTGCCGAGCCGCCAGAACTCGCGCACCGTCCAGCCCAGCCTGGGGCTGTGGTGCTGGCGCTGCGCGGACTCTCGCTGGCCAAACAGAATCCTTTCGGCACGGCCTTGGCCGCGATCGACTTCGAGGTGCGCGCGGGGGAGATCGTTGGCGTCGCGGGGGTGTCGGGCAATGGCCAGCAGGAGTTGATGGCCGCGATCTCCGGCGAGGACCCGCGCGCGTCGCCGGGCTCGATCACGCTGTTCGGCCAGGACATCGCCCAGGCTTCGCCGCGAAAACGCCGCCTCCTCGGCCTGCACTTCGTACCCGAGGAGCGGCTGGGGCGCGGTGCAGTGCCGGGCATGAGCCTGGCGCAAAACACCTTGCTCAGCCGCACCGAAACAGTGTCTCGCAGTGGCTGGATCCACACCGCGGCAGTGCGTCAACTGGCCGGCAAGCTGATCGCATCGTTCAAGGTCCAGGCAGGTGGCCCGGACGCGGTGGCCAAGAGCCTGTCGGGCGGCAATCTCCAGAAGTTCATCGTCGGCCGCGAGATCGACGCAGGCCCCAAGCTGTTGGTCGTCTCGCAACCGACCTGGGGCGTCGATGTGGGCGCGGCAGCACAGATCCGCGGTGCCTTGCTCAAGCTGCGCGACGAGGGCTGCGCGTTGCTGGTGGTCAGTGAGGAGCTGGAAGAATTGTTCGAAATCAGCGACCGCTTGCTGGTGATCGCCCAGGGCCGCGTCTCGCCCAGCGTGCCAGTGGCCGAAGCCACGGTGGCGATGATCGGCGAGCGGATGAGCGGGCTGTGGGACGCTGGCTCGACCAGCGCATCAGGGGTCGGCCATGCTCAAGCTTGAGGCGCGGCCACAACCTTCGCAGGCGATGGCTATTGCCTCGCCGCTGATCGCGCTCGCGATCACCGTGCTGCTCGGGGTGTTGTTGTTTGTCGCGCTCGGCAAAGATCCACTGCGCGGCCTGCAGATGTTCTTCGTCGAGCCTGTACGCAGCGGCTACGCCTGGAGCGAGATCGCGATCAAGGCGACGCCGCTGGCGCTGATCGCGCTCGGCTTGTCGATCTGTTACCGCAGCAACGTCTGGAACATCGGCGCTGAGGGCCAGTTCATTCTTGGAGCGATCTTCGCCGGCGGTGTGGCGATGCTGGCCGGGCCGCAGAGCTCGCGCTGGATCGTGCTGGCGATCCTGGCCGCCGGGGTATTGGGCGGCATGGTTTGGGCTGGCATCGTCGCGCTGCTGCGCGACCGCTTCAACGCGAGCGAGATCCTGGTCAGCCTGATGCTGGTCTACGTCGCTGAGCTGGTGCTGGGTTGGCTGGTCTATGGACCCTGGAAAGACCCCAATGGCTACAACTTTCCACAGACCGTCAGCTTCGACGCCGTGACCCGAATTCCCAAGCTGATCGAAGGTTCACGCGCCAACATCGGGGTGCTGATCTCGCTCGCGGCAGTGGCCTTGAGCTGGGTCCTGTTGTTCCGAACCTATGCCGGTTTCCAGCTGCAGGTGGGCGGCCTGGCGCCGGCGGCGGCGCGTTACGCCGGCTTCTCGTCGCGCCGCATGCTGTGGCTGGCGTTGTTGCTGTCGGGTGGACTGGCCGGCTTGGCCGGCGGGCTAGAGGCGGCCGGGCCGCTGGGCCAGCTCACGCCGCATGTGCCGGCTGGCTACGGCTTCGCCGCGATCATCGTCGCCTTCGTCGGTCGGCTGCATCCGGTGGGGGTGGTGTTCTCGGCCATCCTGATGAGCATGTTCTTCATCGGCGGTGAGTTGGCGCAGTCGCGACTGGGTCTGCCCAAATCGATCACCGGGGTGTTCCAGGGCCTGCTGCTGTTCGCGCTGCTGGCCTGCGACACGCTGATCCACTACCGCGTCAGGAGGGCATGACATGGATGCATTCGCCTTGCTGATCGCCGCCACGCTCAACGCCGGCACGGTGCTGGCGATTGCCGGCCTCGGCCTGCTGATCAACGAGCGTGCCGGTGTCCTCAACCTCGGTGCCGAGGGCCTGATGTTGGTGGCCGCGATCGCCGGTTTCGCCACTGCCGTGCATACCGGCAGCGATGTGCTGGCTTTCGGTGCCGGCATGGCCGCGGGCGGCGTGTTGGCGGCCGTGTTCGGGTTGCTGGTGATCTGGCTCAACACCAACCAGTACGCCACCGGGTTGGCGCTGAGCCTGTTCGGTGCCGGATTCTCGGCCTTCGTCGGCATCCAGTACACCCAGCAGAAGATCGGCGACCGCACCCGCTTCGAGATCCCTGGCTTGGCCGATATCCCGTTTTTCGGCCCAGCCTTGTTCAAGCAGCACCCGATGGTCTACCTCACGGTTCTGGGCGTGTTTGCACTGTCTTGGTTCCTGTACCGCTCGCGCGCCGGCTTGGTGCTGCGGGCGGTGGGCGAGTCGCCCGAATCGGCGCATGCGCTGGGCTACCCGGTGCGCCGCATCCGGTTGGCTGCGGTGGTGGCCGGCGGTGCGCTGTGCGGCCTGAGTGGCGCCTACATCTCGGTGATTTACACGCCGCTGTGGGTCGAGGGCATGATCGCCGGCAAGGGATGGATCGCGTTGGCGCTGACCACTTTCGCCACCTGGCGGCCGGCACGCATCCTGCTGGGTGCTTACCTGTTCGGTGGCGTCACGATGCTGCAGTTCCACCTGCAGGGTGAAGGGGTCCAGATCGCCAGCCAATGGCTGTCGATGCTGCCCTATCTCGCCACCATCGTTGTGCTGGTGCTGATCTCACGCAACCCGACCTGGATCCGGGTCAACATGCCAGCCTCTTTGGGCAAGGCATTTTTTCCCGGCGGATGAGTTGCCCGCATCGCTTGCAGCCTGCTGCGCCAGCAGGCTAGAGCATCGGGCCCATAATTTGCGTCTGCCTGTTTTTTGTTCTGTTCCTGTACCTGTTTCAAACTCTGGAGAAACCATGACGCTCACATCGAAGCGATCCCTGCTCAAGCTCGCTGGCTGGTCCACCTTGGCCGTCACTGCCGCCCTGGTGGGCTGCGGCAAGAAGCAAGAGGCCGCACCCGCGGCGCCGGCATCCGCTGCGGCACCGGCCTCTGCTGCTGCGTCCAAGCCCGCGCCGCTGAAGGTGGCTTTCGCCTACATCGGCCCGGTTGGTGATGGTGGCTGGACCTTTGCGCACGACAACGCCCGCAAGGCGCTCGAAAAGGAAATGGGCGACAAGATCGTCACCAGCTTTGTCGAGAACGTGCCTGAGTCGGCCGACGCCGAACGGGTGTTGCGCGACATGGTTGGTCAAGGCAACAAGCTGATCTTCGGCACCACTTTCGGCTACATGGAGCCGATGCTCAAGACTGCGGCTGAGGCCAAGGATGTCAAGTTCGAGCACGCCACCGGCTACAAGACGGCTGAGAACCTGCGCACCTACGACAGCCGCACCTACGAGGGCGCTTACATGGCCGGCGTGATCGCCGGCGGCATGACCAAGACCAACGTGCTCGGTGTCGTCGGATCGGTGCCGATTCCCGAGGTGATCCGCAACATCAACTCGTTCACGCTGGGCGCGCAGAGCGTCAACCCCAAGGTCAAGACCAAGGTGGTGTGGGTCAACAAGTGGTTCGACCCGCCGAAGGAAACCGAAGCCGCCACCGCGCTGATCAACGGCGGCGCCGACGTGCTGATGCAGAACACCGATTCGCCCGCAGTGCTCAAGACCGCGCAGGACAAGGGCAAGCGCGCCTTTGGTTGGGACAGCGACATGACGGCCTACGGCCCCAAGGCGCACCTGGGTTCGGCGGTGATCAACTGGGCACCGTACTACATCAAGTCCACCCAGGACGCGTTGGACGGCAAGTGGGCCACCGGGAAAAGCTGGTGGGGCGTCAAGGAAGGTGCGATCGATTTCGTCTCGATCGCCGAGGATGTGCCGACTGCGGTGAAGACCAAGGTCGAGGCGGTCAAGGCCGGCCTGAAGGACGGCAGTTTCGTGATCTGGAAGGGTCCGATCACCAACAACGCTGGCAAGGTGATGCTGGAAAAAGACAAGACAGCGGACGACGAATTCCTTGGCGGGATTAAGTTTTATGTCAAGGGGGTCGAAGGCAAGGTCCCCGGGGAGAAATGATGGTTGTCGCGGCTACTGCGCGGGGCTCATGCGTCGTTGCGCGGTGCTCGGAATCCTCACGTAGCGCTGCTACGTTCCGGTTCCTGCGCGCCGTGCGCCTAGCCTGAGACCCGCTCGCTACGCCGCTAAGAAAGCCGCCCCTTCGAGGGGCGGCTTTCTTGTTTGTGCAAGACCCGTGTCTTACCAGTTTGGAGCTTTTCGTGATCGACTTCGACGCCATTCCCCGCAGCGCGCTGCCCGCGCTGTTGCGTACTGCCCCCAAGGCTGAACT
>JBILYN010000228.1:0-7165 GCA_044377715.1 Aquabacterium sp. | reverse complement strand
TTGCCGATGACCGCAGGCCCCGAGTGCACGCCCAGCCGGGTGTGGCCTAGCGGCACGCCGACCGCATTCTGGGCGATCCGGAAGGTCTCGGCAAAAGCGTCGAGTTCGAGTGCGCAGCGCACGGCGCGCGACACATGATCGGCTTGCGCGATCGGCGCATTGAAGATCGACATGATCGCATCGCCGATGAATTTGTCGACCATGCCGCCGTGGCGCAAGATGATCTCGCAACCCCCGTCGAGGTAGGCGTTGAGTGTGTCTGAAAGTTTTTCGGCGCTGAGTTTTTCCGACAAGGTGGTGAAGCCGGCGATGTCGGTGAAGATGAAGCTCAGTTCACGCCTGACCCCAGAGATGCTCAGGCTCTCAGGGTTTTCGACCAACTGGTTGACCACTGCAGGGGAAACATAGCGCGAGAAAGCGCCTTGGACAAACTGGCGCTGCTTGCGCTCGGCGCTGCCCAGCAGCACGTCCATCATCCACAGTGACAGCCCCAGTGCGAGAGACGGTGCCACCAGCGGCAGCAGCGGCAGCCCTTGGCTGAAACCAAGAAAAGCCCCGACCCAGAACACGACCAGGACCATCAGGCCGCCAAGAAACTTGAAGGCAATGCCCTTCTTCAGCAGCCCGATGAGCAGGCCGACCAGCGACAGACCCAAGGCCACCGCGACCGTCCACTGCCAGCCCAGCCTCAGCGGCTTGCGACCCTCGAGGTACTGGGCGATCGAATGCGCGTGCACCATGACCCCGGGCATCTGGCCGCGATCATCGTCGTACAACACCGCCATCGGCGTGCGGTGCCGGTCGGTGAGAGACAACATCGCACCCACCATCACGACCTTGCCAGCGAACCACTCGTCGGGCAGCGCACCGACCGCATGCGATGGATAGGCCGCAAACGGCTGTGTCTCGGCATCCTGCCTGGGCTTCCAGGCGATCTCCACTTGCTCGGCTGAAGTATTGGTGCCGAAGATCTCGGCCACCCGTCGGGCCAGGCCTTTGGGCTCGGCCGCCCGGGTTTCACCCGGAAAGACCCAGCGTGCGGCACCGTCGAACGGGTCAGAAGCGATGTTCGCCGCCGCACGGAGTTTCTCCGGCACGAAGTCATTCAGGTAGGCGAGTTGCTCTTCGTTGACGACGGCAGGTGAGCTGATGTACGACACCAGTACCGGCACCTTGGCTGCGCGCAATGCTGCTTTCAGCGCATCGTCCTTGACAGGCTCGGTGGCCTGGTCAAACAGCACGTCGAGCACGATCAGGCGTGCGCCTTTCTTCTCGAGCGTCTGCAGCAGCTGGGCGAGAAACGCGCGGTCGACCGGCGATCGGTAAGGGAACTTCGTCACCGTCTCTTCGGTGATCGCCGCGACGACGATGTCCTTCGATTGCGGTTGCGGCGGCTGCAGCGCGGCGATGCGGATGTCGGCAGCCACGTTCTCCAGCCCGGCCAGAAACGTCACATAGCGGGTGCTAAAGGTGGCCAGCGCCGTGGCTGCCAGCACCACGCCGATCAGGCTTGCGATCTGCCGGATGTGCTTGGCCTTCATGGCGGCTTGCCGAGCTCATCGCGCAGTTGAGCGAGCAGTGCGTCGGCCTGCTGTATGCAGCCTTTTTCAAGCATCCACGAGGTCAGCACGAGCTTGCTGTCCAGGCCTCTGGGTATTTGCACCAAGCTGATGGCGTATTCCCGCTCGGCCTGACGGATCAGGTACACCGTGTTGCCCTCGAACCTGGCCAAAGGCGGCATCGCCTGCCTGTCCTGGCCGGCATCCCAGACGAATTGAGCGCTCCAGGAGCGATCTGCCGGCAGCAGCGTGAACTGCTCGACCTTGTCCACCTGGGGTCGCCACCAGACGGGCAATTCGCCTTCCATCAGACAACGGGGCCCGGGCCGACTGACATCCACCAGCCAGGGTTCCGGTATCTTGACCGCAGCCGTGCCAGCGCGGATGACACCGACCGAACTAGTACGCGCATCGCGGGTGGCCACCAGCGCAGCCAGCGCCAGCCTGGGGTCGGCAGCACTGCCGGACGCGGCAAAGGCCTGCCCGCTGACAGGTCCCTTGAGCGTGACGCTACGCCCATCCGCGCCAATCACGGTCAGCCGCTCGCCCTCTTTGAGCGCAATGACTGCCGAGCTGTCTAGGCTCATGCCCGCTTTGTAAACACCGCCCCGCGCTTCGAGGACGACGAGCTTGGCCGCCAGACAAGGCGCGCAGAACAGGCACAGGCCCACCCACAGCAGGTTCAGCAAGCGGCGCGATAGCAAGCCTAAACTCATCTCGACGCCAGCGCCGCCGGCGGCTTGAGCAGTTGCGCGCTGGAGGCTGCCATGCCATCACCGACCACGACGAAAGCGGCCCAGAAAAACGGATGGGCGGTCTGTTGCTGCGCAATGAGCTTGGCCTGCGCGGCCTGGAGCGCCACGCTGACGCCGCCCTTGAGTTCAGGGCCGAGCGTCGAGAACAGCGCCGACATCAGCTGCGCAGTGGCGGCCGAGGGCACCTGCCAATGGCTCACCACCAGGCTGCGCGCTCCGGCAAAGAAAAAGGACTCGGCCAGCCCTGACAGCGCTTCGCCGCCAAACTTGCCCGCCCCGCCTGCGGTGTTGCAAGCCGACAGCACCACCAGGTCGGCGTTGAGCTTGAGCCCGGCGATTTCGCTCGCCTCGAGCAGACCGTCCTGCAACCTGGAAGCTGGCTGCTGGACAGGTGGCGTCAACACCAGCCCCGGCTCTGCCTGGCATTTGAGCTCACCCGGCAGCAGGCCGTGGGTCGCGAAATACAGGATGCGATAGTCCAACAGCTTCTGCGCACGGAAGTTGACTTCGTTGGCTTCGGCACGCAGGAACAGCGTCGACAACCCGGGGCCCAGGATGGCAGAGATTTTGTTGAGCTCGGACGAGGTCTCGGGCAGAGGCGACAAGGCGCGCAGCACAGCGCCATCCATTGGGCCGGCCGGCCGGCAACCCTCAGCCGCTCTGGCAGCGTCGCTCAATGGTGCGGACTTGGCGCCCTCCAGCGCCGGGTCACCGAATGCGAGCATGACCCTGGGCGGCACGATCTTCGGTGCGGCGCTGCGCAAAGTGTAGAAAGCCTGCATCGAAGGGGTGTGCGAGATCGCGAACTTCTGTCCCAGCCAGGACGCTCGGCTGTAGTTGCCGTCAGCAGGCGGCGCTGTGACGAGCAAGCCGAAAGGCAGGCTCGCCAAAGCCCCCTTGCCGGCGACGATCAGATGGTCGAGGCCTCGGAGTTGACCCTCGAGTCGCGAAAACAGCGCTTTGTAGAGCTGATGCGCGCGCAGCAGGTCGAATTCGTTGATCGCGCCGCCCTGGATCTCAAGCGCGCGGCGCAAAGCAGCGACGGATTCCGCGAGCGCGGCCTCACCCTCGTTGATTTTCGCGACGTAATTGCCCTGCCGCTTGGTCAACTGGATGAACGACTGCTTCTTGCCGATGATGAACGAGACAATCGCTTCGCGCTCGCCCAGTCGCTTGCGCATCTCGGTGAGCTCGATCGGCCTGGGATTGGCGAGCCGGTCATAAGCTGGAAAGCGAGTGGCCAGCTGCTGCTTGAGCATGCTGGTGCGCCGCTGTTTTTCGGCAATGGCCTGTTGCAGGCGAGTCTCGACGATGGCGCTGCGTTCGGCGTCAGGCAGCGCCTGCTCGATGGCGTACTCAGCGCGTGCAACTTCAAGCTCACGCTGAGTGGCTTGCAGCTGTTCGACCAGCGTGGCGATCGCAGGATCATCGATGGCCAGACGCGCCTGCGCTTTGGCGATGGTCTTGTCAATCAGGCTGGAGCGAGCCAGTTGAAAAGCTTCGAAGGCCTCGGCAAAAAGACCTTGTCGCGCATTGTTGTCACTCAGCGTTTCAGCATGCTCGGTGATGGCGGTGACGAACGGCAGCAACTGCTCGTTGCTGATCACCTCGGCCGACTGCGGCAGCGTCCTGGCGATCTTGAAGGCGCTGCGATAGGTGATGATCGCCGAGGTGTTCATGCCTTCGCTCTGGTAGGCCCTGCCCAGTGCGGCGAGCACTGGCAAAGTCGAAGCCCCGTCGCCAAACACCTGCCTGCGGATCGCGAGCGCGGCATTGAAGTAAGTCTCTGCTGCCGACAAGCGCCCTTGCGCCACCGTGACCTCGCCGAGCGTCGACATCACGTCGGCTTTCCACCAACTGGGCGCCGACTTCACCTGGTTGAGCAGCAGCAGCGACTCAGTCGCCATCGCGCCGGCCGAGACGACGTCATCGTTGCGCAATGCCATTCTGGCCTGGAAGTCGAGTGCCATCGCCAGTTCGGCAAGTTCGGCATCGAAGTTGGCCGTCGCGTCGCCTCGCAACAAGCTCTTCTCGTTGTTGCCGACCGACAGCTTGCGCCAGGCATGGGTCGCGGCATCGGCGTTCTTGAGTGCGGCTTCGTAATCCTGGCGGTTGGCGGCTTCGAAGCCTAGATAAGAGGCCATCCTCGCTCGGTCGGCTTCAAACGGCGATTTCTGCACAATGGCCTCGGCACGCCGGAACAGCGCTTGCGCCTCGTCCGCCTTGGCCTGGTTGCTGACGGTGAGCGCCAGATCCATCAGCGTGTCGGCGATCGCCGGGTCATTCTCTGACAGCAGCTTGACTTGCAAGTCCAGCGCTTTGCGAAAGATGTCTTCGGCCTGTGCGAAGTTGAAATTGTTGCTGGCACTGCGCGCTTGCTGGGTCAATTGCCGAAAGCGCTCGAGGTCGCTGGAAGAAGCGAGCACGATCGGCCTTCCCCACAGCTTTTGCAGGGCTTGCTTGCTCGAGTACTCGCTGATTTGCGTCGCACCCAGGCCAGCCGCTTTGAGCATCACCGGCAGCAACAGCGCGGAGCCGTCAGCCGCTGCGAGAGTTTTCTGGTCGCCGCTCAGCACCACCAGATGCGGCCAACCGCCCAACTTGAGTTGGCAAGGCAGCAAGGCCACTGTTGAGGCGCCGCTGGTTTCGACCCAAGCCGGCGCGGCGCAGGACGCACGCGAGGCGATGGTTCTGGCCATCGCGCTGCGCTCATACTGAGACAACAACGCTGCCCTCGCGGCCTCCACGCTCTGGTTGCCCCCAGACAACAACTGGCCGTAAGCCAGTTGCCCTGCCAGATTGCCATCGCAGTAGATCTGACTATCGGTCGGGATGCCGACTCGCTCGGCAAGGTCATCACGCTCACGGGCCTCACAGCTTTCATTGAGCAAATTCACGCCCAGGTTGACGGCCGGCGGACCAGCCGCGACAGCCTGCCCCAGCAAAGCCAGCAGACCGACCGCAAGCAAGACGAAGTCAGCGATCTTTTTCACGGCACACGCCTCCAGGCACGCAGGCTCTGAAGTTCAATTGAAGCAGTTCCATCACCATGACGACCTGTTGCCGCTGAGAGAGAAACGTTGTTCGGCATTCGATGCGGCTGGCAGTTTGGCCGGTGCAGGCGCTTGAATGTTCACCATGCCCAGGCTCACGGTCGGCGCAGCCGCGGTACTGCGTTTTTGCTGGGCTGGCGCTGTCGGAGGCGGCGGCGGCGCTGCGGCAGCCAACGTCTTGTCGCCGCTGTCGGCAGCGTCTTTGGGTGTCGCGACTTTGACCGCAGCCACCGGTGAAGGCGGTGCGGCAAGCACCACCGTGGTCGCCGCCGCAGCCGGGCTCGCTACGACGGGCGCGGCCGCCGGTGTCGGCGTCGGCGGTGCAGGCGGCCTGCCGGGTGCGGCTGCAGTGGCTGGCGCTGCAGCACCGGCCACAGTCGGGACAACGGCGGCAGCCATCACGGGCGCTGGGGCCGGTGTTGCCGCAGTGGGCGCTGGTGGCGCTGCGCTGGTCACCGTTGACGACGGTGACGTCGCCGGACTTGCAGATGCAACCGCGGCTGGCGCGTCGCCCGCAGCAGCTTGTACAGCAGGCTCGGCATCAGCTTGCACCGAAGGCGTTGTTGCTGGCACGGCTGTATCCCCGCCTGCAGCGGCGGCAGGGGCCGCGGCTGTCGCTTGGGCTGCCGGCGTGGCTGCTGGCACCGCAACCGCTTGATCTCCGACTGCAGCCGGCGCCGCAGCGGCAGGGGCCACCGCCGCTTGGGGTGCGGGCGCGTCCGCGACCGCAACAGGCGCTTGCACAGCCGGTACCGCGACAGGTGCGGCCACCGGGGCCGGGGGTGGGACGATAGGCGCCAGGTTCTGGACGACCGGATTCACGACGACCAACTGCGTCAGGACCTGGGTCACCGCGCCGGGGTTGACCGTCAGTGCGCCGTTGGCGTAGGCGATGCTGTAGTTGTCGGCGTTGAAATTGCCACCGCTCGCTGCGCTCGGCGTGATCGCGTACGGGCTGCCCGCAACGCTTGCGGTCCCGGCGGTTCCGGCGCTCGTCTGCACCACCGCGCCAATCGTCTCGTTATTTTGCAAACCGCTCGCGTCGAACGCCGTCGGCAGCAGCACAGCGGTCTGCCCATAGGTCTTGCTCAGATCGCTGGCGATGACTGTCAGCGTCGCAGGGTTGACCGTCAGCGCGCCGCCCGTGTAAGCGATGCTGTAGTTCGCAGGGTTGAAGCTGCCGCCGCTGGCAGCGCTCGGCGTGATCGCGAACGGGCTGCCTGCGACACCAGCGGTGGCGGCAGCGCCCGCGCTTGTCTCAGCCACCGAGGCAATCGTCTCGCCGTTCTGTAAGCCGCTCGCGCGGAATGCGGTCGGTGACAGCGCCGCCGTCTGGCCGTAAGTCTTGTTCGCGTTGTTCGCGCTGATCGTCAGCGCGGCCGGGCTAACCGTCAGTGCGCCGTTGCCATAAGAGATGTTGTAGTTCTCGGGGCTGAAGTTACCGCCGCTGGCAGCACTCGGCGTGATCGCGTACGGGCTGCCTGCGACGCCCGCAGTGGCCGCCGTGCCCGCACTCGACTCGATGACAGCACCTATCGTCTCGCTGTTCTGCAAGCCGCTCGCGGTGAACGCGGTCGGTGACAGCGTCGCCGTCTGGCCGTAGGTCTTGTTCGCGTTGTTCGCAGTGATCGTCAGCGCGGCCGGGCTGACCGTCAGCGCGCCGTTGGCGTAAGCGATGCTGTAGTTCGCGGCATTGAAATTGCCACCGCTCGCAGCGCTCGGCGTGATCGCGTACGGGCTGCCTGCGACGCCTGCGGTCGCCGCCGCGCCCGTGCTCGTCTCCACCACGCCGGCTATC
>JBILYN010000587.1:0-2580 GCA_044377715.1 Aquabacterium sp. | reverse complement strand
GTCAGATTCGACTTCAGCGAGGCGGTCAGTGGCTTTGAGGCCAGCGACATCACGGTGGCCAACGGCACGCTGAGCGGTTTTGCCTTCAACTCGACCGGCATCTACTTTGCCAGGTTCAGCCCCACACAGGGGCTGGGCGCAGGCGTCGGCAGTGTCACGGTGAACGCAGGGTCTTACACCGACCTGGCTGGCAACAGCGGCGCGCTTGGCGTCACGCCGCTGATCAGCATCGACACCCTGGCGCCAACGGTGGTGCTCAGCGCGTCGGGCGACCTGACGCAGACCTTGTATCAAGGCGACACGCGCTTGCTGACCCTCAGCTTCAGCGAAGACCCGGGCGCCTACGACATTCAGGGCACCAGCACCAGCCTGAAGATCACCGGCGGCCGCATCGATGCGTTCACTGGTACGGGCCTGACGCGCACGGCGATCTTCACGCCTGCATACGACTATCTCGGCAACGCGACGGTGGTGCTCGACAGCTACCAAGACCCGGCAGGCAACGCTGGCATCGTCAGCAACAAGCTCACGCTCCCGGTCGACACCTCGTTCCCGCTCTACATCACCCCCGACAGCACTTTGCCCCTCAAGGTCGGCCAATCGACCCAGGTCACATTCCGCTTCGGCGCCAACACGGTGCCCGACGCCGACAGCTTCACGCTGGACGACATCGTCGTCAGCGGCGGCACCTTAGGCCCCCTGTCAAGAAGGCTGGACGGCTACAACAGCCTCACGACGGCGATTTTTACGCCGACGCCCAACCTGCCCGCTGGCTACGCCAACATCTCGGTGGCCGCCGGTACCTGGACAACCGCCGGCAGGACCCCAAGCGGCGTGTCGATGGTGCCTATCCCTATCGACACCACGACACCCACCATCAGCTTGACGTCCAACCACCCAGACGGCAAGTTGCTGGCCGGCCAGACCCTGGTACTGACCATGACCTTGAGCGAGGAACTGAAGAGTTTCGACGCGCTCAGCAATACCTTGACCAGGCTGATCAACGACGTCGCCGTGGGGGGCGCCACCTCTAGCTATGGCTCACCGAATCTCGTGTTTGCCAGCGTTGACTCGCTCACGCCGCTGATCCGAACGGCCACTTACACCGTGCCAAATGCCGCCCAGTCCAACGGCTCGGTCGAGTTCGCCATCCAATCAAGCACGGGCAACGGCTGGGTCGATTTGGCCGGCAACCCCGCCGTCGCCGGACCTGGCCTCAGCTTCAAGATCGACCAGGTGGTGCCGACGGTCAGCATCGTCAACGCGCCGACAAAGATCACGAACAGCATCCTGCCAGGCAAGGTCACGTTCCACTTCAGCGAGGACCCGGGCAGCAGTTTCACGCTCGACGACATCGATGCGGTCGGTGTCACGCTGTCAACGCTGTCGCGTAACGTGAGCGGCACGACATATGACTACGTCGCGAGCGTCGCGGTGGTCAAAGACTTCTCGGGCCCCGGCAGCATTTCGGTCAAGAACCAGTCCTATACCGACGCGCAGGGCAACCCGGGTGGCGTCGCGACGGCCAGCTTTGTCGTCGACACGCTGGGCCCAGGCTTGGTCGTCACCAGCAACTTGCCCGCCAACGGCGTCATCAACATCGCCAACCCCACCGTCTTGGTCACCTACACCTTCTCCGAGGATGTTTACGCCAGCAGCGCTGCAGGCGCAGCCAAACTATTTTCTGCAGGAGAAAACGTCCAGACGTACACCTACCCGGAGAATTCGAACAGCGTCGGGTACGTGAAATATGGTTATGCGGACTCGCAGTATTTCGACATCAACGGCAATGCAGGCCGGGGGACGGCCGCAACCAACGCGCAGTCCATCGGCAGCTCTTATTTGCAGTTGAACGTGGACGTGATGGCGCCCAGACTGAACAGCATCACCTCCGTCTACAGCAGTCCGATCAATGTCAGCACGGCGCCGTTTGAGCTCAAATTCTCGTTCAGCGACATCGTCCCTGCCGACTTCAACTGGGATGCCGGCAACCAGACCGGCGACCTCGTCGTCACTGGCGGCACGGTCGGCGCGATCTACACTAAGAGTGGAGACACTACTAGCGCCTACGCGCTGTTCACGCCGACGCCCAACAGCCGAGGCAAAGCCAGCGTCTCGGTGAGCGCTTCGGCATTCCACGATGCGGCTGGCAACGTGGGCAGCGGGACGACCACGACATGGTTGCCGTACGGCGTAGGCACACTCGGGACTGACGTGAATTACGACACCACGCCGGTGGTGGTGAGCTTCGGCGTGCCGACTGTTCCGGTGAATTTCGCAGTTGGCACTGTCGCCGTGACGACGCTGCTGGTCGGCCAGACTGCTGCGATCAAGCTGACTTTTGCAAACCCCTCGGACCTCACGTTGAGACCCCCAGGCAATCAGGCATCGCTTGATAGCTGGGTCAATAACTACAAGAAGCCAACTGTCAGTGTCGGAACGGTCAGCTTCAACTACCCGACCACCGGCGACTACGCCACTGCCGCCTACACCCGAATGGCACTTACTTTGGCGATTTCGAGGCGGTATGGCGCGTAAGTGGTTGAAGGCAAAGGGAGGTGGCTAACCAATGGCCGATAG
>JBILYN010000036.1:0-22012 GCA_044377715.1 Aquabacterium sp. | reverse complement strand
ATTCCCGGCGCCCGCCTGCACTTCATCGAGCAGGCGGGACATTTCATCATTCGCGAACAAGCGGCAGCCGTGATCGCGCTGATGCAGGACTTTGCACGATCGCTGGCCGAGGACACTGTGTGATGCGCGAATCGCCGGCCCGCGCGGGCCAGACCAGGGTCAGCGCCGCGAGCGGCCTGGGCAAAGGCCAAGGCCTTGAGGCTTGCTGCGCGAACGTCGCTGCAGCAGACCCGCTCAGTCGATCAGCGCCGGCGGCAACCAGGCCGCACCCGACTGCGGGTCGTACAGGCTCAAACCCATCAGCTGAAATCCGGTCTCGGCCCAACGCGCCGGGTATTCCTCGTCGCGACCGCGGGCGTCGCGGAAACACTTGACCAGAATTCTTGCCCGAATATCTGCCGGGATCACAACGCCGGCTTTCCACTGCTGCGCCGCAGCCGCCGATTCGATCTCCACATAATGCAGACGACAGCTGGTATGGGTGCCAGCTTTCTTCATCTGGTAGCTCATCTCCTCCGGATACAGGCACTGGCTGGGTGCGGCATCGTGCGGGCGCCGACCCTTGAACGCCGAAAAATCGACCGCGATCGCAAACCGATGCTGCTCAAAATCGTAGCTTGACAGCGAAACCCTGACTGGACGATCCAGCTGGTAAAGCGGATCGGTGATTTCGCGCCGAAGTTGGGCAAGATTTTCCCTGAAGGCGTGGCGCTCGAACTCGTCCTTGCCCACCGGTATGCCCTGCAACACCGGAACCACGGTCTGATTCCATTGGGCCCAGCCTACAGCCTGGCTGTCAGCCACACGCTGCTCATAGCGCTGGCTCAACAAGCGCAGATCGAACACCGATTGCCGTACCCGGTGAGGCCGCCGTAGCAAGGTGTTGACGGCCAGCGCGGCGCTGCCTAGAAGCAATAACAGCAATGGATCCACGGGTGGCGTTTCCGAACGGCCTAGAGATGGGCTGGGTATGTCAAATCATCAGAAAAATCCACCGTCTTGGCGGCCGATTTCAAGAGAAATTCATCATCAGGGAAAAATATCTCATCAATGCACTGAAAACACTGCCAAGCTGACAAAACCACGCCATCATGGTAAATGTCAATTCAATCATTCACCTTGACATGTATCAAGCATGGCATCGCGGGCTTTGGGTGCGATTCAAACGCTGCCAAGCCCTCAAACCCCAGCGATCATGGCCCGGCCTGTCGCACCAGGCTGCAGTTGGTCGGCCCCAGGCCGCGGCGCGTCGGATCAAGTCCAGGCCAGCCAATCGGTCTGCGTACAGTGCACACCAGACTTGAACGCACCGGCCACGATGAACATTGCACAAACCAAACCGTGGCAACAGCGCCGCGAGCGCTTCGCCGCTGCCTGCGTACGCGGCTTTCACCTCTATGCCAACTGGCTGATCGGCATCAGTTGGCGGCGCTTCATCCTGCTGTCGCTGCTGTTGATCATCGGGGCAGCGCTGCTGCAGAACATCCCGCCCTTCAGTTGGACTTACACCACCACGGTGCGTCCCCCAATGCCGATGGTCGTGCTCGATCCCTCCGACGCGCCATCCGCCAAACGCAGCAAGCCACCCGGTATCCACATCGAGGCACCGGCCAAGGACGGCAAGCCCGGCGTCGATATCACGATAGATGCCAGTGGCGTGCGCATCGCACCGTGGACGCAGGCTGGTGCCTCGGCAGCAGCGAGCGCCTCCGCCGCATCAACTGCTGGCAAAGGCGCCGAGCCGATCATCGACATCCGACTGCCAGCCGGGACCAGCGAGGCGGTACGCCAAGCGGTGGAAGAGGCCCGGCAGGCGATCGACGAGGCGGTGCGCGAGGCCCGCGACGAGGCCGGGGCCGCCAAACACCCTGCCAGAAGCATCCGCGAGGTGCATGTGCTCAGCCTGGGCGAGTTCCTGCCCAGCCTGGCGATGCTGTGGATCGTCGCCTCGCTGATCATCAAGATCAGCTACAAGCGCCAGGTCCAGGCCCAAGCCCAGGCGGCACAGGCGGTGGAGGTTGCTGAATCCGAAGCGCTCAAACGCCAGGTGGTCGAGGCCAGGATGGCGGCAATGCAGGCCCAGATCGAGCCGCATTTCCTGTTCAACACCTTGGCATCGATAGACCACCTGATCGAGGTTGATCCACCACGCGCGAGCCAGATGCAAAAGAACCTGATCGCGCTGCTGCGCGCGGCCATGCCCACGCTGCGAGAGACCGACGGCGCGGCGACGGGCCAGTCCCGCGACCTGGGCCGCGAGTTGGCGGTGATACGGCCTTACCTCGAGATCTTGAAGGTGCGGATGGAGGAGCGGCTGGCCACCGAGATCGATGTGCCCGATGGCCTGCTGTCGGCCGAGTTTCCGACCATGATGCTGCAGACCCTGGTCGAGAACGCGGTCAAGCACGGCCTCGAGCCCAAACCCGAAGGCGGCAAGCTCGTGATCAAGGCTGAAATCGTCCACGGCAAGCTCGCGCTGACGGTCCAGGACAGTGGCCTGGGCTTTGGCCAAGCCGCGACCGGCGGCACCGGCGTCGGGCTGGCCAACATCCGCGAACGGCTGCAATTGCTGTACGGCACCAAGGCCGGTTTGACGATCGGCGAGAACCCGGGCGGTGGCACCCGCGCGACGCTGTCAGTGCCTTACAAGCCGGTCGGCAACGCGCATGGGTAGGCAGCCCCCCGAGTGCCTGACTATGATCGACGCATGAGCCCATTGCGCGCCGTGATCGCCGATGACGAACGCCTGATGCGAGAGCAACTGCGGGCGCGGCTGGCCGAGGTCTGGCCCGAGTTGCGGATCGTCGCCGAGGCCCGCAACGGCCTGGAGGCGGTGGCGCTGGTCGAGCAGCACCGCCCCGACTTGGTGTTCCTGGACATCCGCATGCCGGGCTTGAGCGGCGTCGACGCCGCGCGCCAAATCGCCCAGATGGCAGTGGCCGACGACGAATACCTGCCCGAGATCGTCTTCATCACCGCCTACGACCAGTATGCGGTCCAGGCCTTCGAGCAAGGCGTCTGCGACTATGTGCTCAAGCCGGCCGAGCGCGAGCGCTTGCAACTCACTGCGCAGCGAATCCGCGCCCGCTTGGCGCTGCGCGACAAGCCTGTGGTCGATATCGATGACCCGAACCCGCCGCTGCAGTTGCTGCTGCACCGCCTGGCCGCCCAACTCAAGCCCGGCGCTGCGCCCCGCTACCTGGACTGGATCCAGGCCAGCGTGGGCAGCGCAATCCAGATGATCGCGGTGGCCGAGGTGCTGTTTTTCATCAGCGACGAAAAATACACCCGAGTCCAGACCGCCGCGGTCGAGGCGCTGATCCGCAAGCCGATCAAGGAGCTCGTCGACGAACTCGACCCGGCGCTGTTCTGGCAGATCCACCGCTCGACGCTGGTCAACGTCAAGACGATCTCAGGAGTAACTCGAGATATGCGCGGCAGACAGATTGTCAGCGTGCGCGGCCACCCCGAAAAACTCGAGGTCAGCCGCAGCTACGGTCATTTGTTCAAGAGCATGTGACGCGGCTCTCAAGCAAATGTGGCTTTGCGGCTTGATCCCCACGGGGGGCGGCCGGCTTCGGCCGGCCTTGGGGCGCTCAGAGAGAGTGCCTTGCCGGCTTGGGTCCGCTGACGGGCATCACCGCTGTCGACAATGTCCCTGTTGGCAGCGACGACCGGCCTGCTCACCGGCGTGGCTTGGTCAATTCCAAGGCCTCGAGTTGCCGGCGCAGTGCTTGGCGCTCCCGGTCCAGGCGGCCGATGTGTTCGCGCAGGCGCCTGCGTTCCTCGTCCTTGTCGGCCTTCTTCAGCTCGGACTCTAGCCTTTCAATGTCCGACTGGTTGCGGTTGAACTCCTGCCGGACGCGGTGCAAAGCCTGTCCAGCCCTGTAGTAGCGCAAGAAGCCGTCCTCGTCATGCAGCGCGCAAGACCCGGCGTAGTAGCGGTTGGCCAGGCCGGCATTCCAGGCTGAATTTGGTGCACAGAACTCGCGAATGCCCGCTGCATAGCCCCATTGCCAGCGAGCCGAGTCAGGGCTGACGCCGACCTTGGCGCAGGCCTCGCGGTGCTCGTCGATGCGCGACAGTTTGTAGCCCTCGCGGCCATCGCGTTGGCCGCGCTCAGCCCAGTCGGCATGGCGGCATTGGTCCTGAGACATCGAAGCGCAGCCCGAAACGAGGATGGTGAGAAGCGCGAGAGCGATGTAGCCAGTGGCAGTTCGGGTCGTCGTCATGAGCGTTGTAGAAGTTGTCTTGGGCGCTGCAGGCCTCGGCGGCAAGCAACACGCAATATAGCCGCCCATGAATCGGTCACAAGCTCAGCAGCCTGGCGCTGACCGACCGAGCGCGATCGCAGGCCTGCCTGGTCCAAGCGCCAAAGCAGGCATCTGGCTTAAAGTCGATGTTTCAATCGAGGAGATAGAGAGATGCGTGCAGCCTGGTATCTGAAGAACGGCGAAGCCAAGGACGTGATGCTGCTGGGCGATCTGCCCAAGCCCCAAGCGGCGGCCGGCGAGGTGCTGGTCCGGCTCGCCACCTCGGGCGTGAACCCTTCGGATGTCAAATCGCGCCGGGCCCGCCCGTTGACCGAGATGATCGTGCCGCACAGCGACGGCGCCGGCGTGATCGAAGCGGTTGGCGCAGGCGTGCCCGGCAGCCGGATCGGCGAGCGGGTGTGGATCTGGAACGGCCAGTGGGGCCGCGCTATGGGGACTGCGGCCGAGTACATCGCCCTGCCTTCGGCACAAGCCGTCCACTTGCCTGAACAAGCCGACTTCGCGGCCGGTGCCTGCTTCGGCATCCCGGCCTTGACCGCGCTGCAGGCGGTTCATCTGGCCGGTGAGCTCAAGGACCAACAGGTGCTGGTCACCGGCGCGTCTTCGGCCGTCGGGCATTACGTCACCCAGCTCGTGACGCTCGCCGGCGGCCAGGTGATAGGCACGGTCGGCTCACCCGCCAAGGCCAAGCATGCCCAGGCAGCAGGCATGCAGGAGGCCATCTTCTACAAGACCGAGTCGGTCGCCGATCGCGTCAAGGCCTTGACGGCCGGCCGCGGCGTGCCGGTCATCATCGACATGGATTTCGCCAGCACCGGCAAGCTGCTGGCCGAGGGCGCGCTGGCGCCGCATGGCCGGGTCATCTGCTTCGGCTCCAACGCGCCCGACATCACGCTGAACTTCCGGGCGCTGTTGTTCCCATCGCTGGCGCTGAAGTTCTTCCTGGTCTACGACCTGACGCCGGCAGACCGGCAGGCTGCGATCGCCAGATTGACCGAGTTGCTGCAAACCCAGCAACTGCAACATGCGATCAGCAGGCGTTTCGCGCTCGCCGACATCGTCGCGGCCCACGAAGCAGTCGAAGCCGGCCAGGACATCGGCAATGTGGTGGTCGATCTGATTTGAGCGCCGTCGCTTCGCCCGCACGATGCCTGCGCAACCGACCCCGCAGCTCGACCTGTTCGAGCACAGCCGCGACACGATGCTGCGCAACGACGTTCTCGACGCCTTGCAGCGCCGCGACGCTGACGCTGCAACGCTGGCCTGGCATGCACTGGCAGATTTCGAGCCACGGCACGAAGCGCTGCCCGCACTCGCCGGCCTGATCGCCGCGCTCGAGTCGGCCCGAAACAACACGCTGTTCACGGTTCACGCCGAGGCTGCCCTGGCGAGCGAACAGCTGTCCCGGTCGGTGACGCCGGTCGCGCAATCGCAGTTCGGCGCCGCAGTTGCCGCAGCATGGCTTGCGCCGCTGTGGCGCGGGCTGGCCAATCGCGCCGCAGTCTTGCCCTTCAGCGCTGCGCAGGCCGAGGACCATGCGGCGGCGTTGTGGCTGAACGTGGGCGACGCGACCGCAGCCATCGAGGCGGTCAAAGCCGTCGAAGGCATCGAATCCTGGCGCCGCATCCCGGCGCCGCTGGGCTGGATGGCACTGGCGCGCTACCGCAGCGAAGGACTGGACAACATCTGGCAGCTGCTGGTCGAACTGGCTTGGCTGGCGCCGCAGCGATTCGGCCAGACCGCCCGTGCACTGGCCGACCCGCTGCTCAAGCGCCTGCTGCGTCGCTTTGACGAACAGTTCGACCTCGGCGATGGACAGTTGGCAGACCCGCTGGCCTGGTTCCCGGCCTGGTTGCTGACCGAACAACCCGGCTTGCTGCCGCGGCTGCTGGGCGCCCGCACAGGACAGCACAGCGAACCCGAGCGCGGCTTCGGGCTGGTCGCAGAACTGCTGGGCCTGGAGCGCCAGGGCAGGCACCACGAGCTGATCGCCGGCCGCAAGCGGCTGCGCGATGTGCAGCCAGCGTTGTACGCTGCTTACATGAAGACGCGCTGAGCTCGCCGCAGGCCGATCGGCCTGGGGCAAACCGCTTTCAGTCTTTTTTCAGCGAGTAGCGGAAGTCGCAGAACTTCGCACCGCCCATGATGGTCTGGGTGCGCTCGAAACGAATCGCCGGGTTGTAGCCGTGGCAAAACTCGCCGTCGCGGTTGCAAGACAGTGTGTCGCCCAGATCTCCCAGGCCCATCTCGCGGTAGGACTCGGCGTAGCGGCAGCGCGTGACGTTGAACGACAGCTTCTCGGATGTTCGCTCGACCCATTCGATCTTGATGCCGTCGTCCTTTTGCCACAACGGCAGGATGGCGGCGTAATCATCGAGGTCTGGCGGCTTGCTGCCGTCCTCGTTGCCAGGCGTTCGCGTCGCTGCGTCGCGGCCTGCCGCATGCGCCATCTCGGTGATCGCGCGGCGCAGCAGTGCGCGCGCCGGCACGTCGCCGAGTTCCTGCGCCAGCGTGCGAAGCAGTTCGCCGGCAAACTTGGCCTCGATCCGGCGCTGGTCGAGGATGCTGATGTCGCTCATGGTTGTCTCCGTTGAACGGGTCGCTGCGGCGCTCAATGCCCCGCGCCACCCAGGTAAGCATCGCGCACACGCGGGTCGTCGCGCAGTTGCGCAGCAGGGCCTTCGAGCACGATGCGGCCGCCCTCCATCACATAGCCGAAATCGGCCACCTTGAGCGCGCCGCGGACGTTTTGCTCAACCAGCAGGATCGAGGTGCCGGTGGCGCGGATGCTGGCGACCAACTCGAAGATCTGCTTGACGATCTTGGGCGCCAGACCCAGCGAGGGCTCGTCGAGCAGCAGCAATCGGGGCCGTGCCATCAGCGCCCGGCCGATGCAAAGCATCTGCTGCTCGCCGCCCGACAGTGAGCCAGCCTGCTGCGACAAGCGCTCGCGCAGCACCGCGAAGCGCTCAAGCACCTCGTGCAGCGTCTGCTCGAAAACGGCGCCCTTGAGCACGCCGGCACCGAGCACCAGGTTCTCGCGCACCGTCATGTTGGAGAACACCTGCCGACCCTCGGGGGCTTGCGCCAGGCCTAAGGCCACAATGCGGTGGCTGGGCAGGTTGGCGATCGGCTCGCCAGCCAGGCTGATCTGTCCGCTGCTGGCGCGGTAGATGCCCGACAGCGCGCGCATCAGCGTGGTCTTGCCCACGCCGTTGGCGCCGAGCACGGTGACGATGCCGCGCTCGGGCACCTCGAGGCTGACCTCGTGCAGGATTTGCTGCACGCCCATCCGCACCCCCAGCCGGTCGACCTGGAGCAGCGGCTTGGCGTTATCGACCGCGCTCATTCGTCGCCCGTCCCGAGGTAAGCGTCCAGCACCGCCGGGTCACGCTGCACCGACGCCGGGTCGGCGTCGGCGATCTTGCGGCCGAAAGCCAGCACGATCACGCGGCTGCAGATCCGCATCACCAAGCCCATGTCATGCTCGACCAGCAAGATCGTCACCCCTTCGGCGCGCAAGCGAGCTATGAAGTGCGCCAGCTCGACGGTCTCGGTGTCGTTCAGTCCCGCCGCAGGCTCGTCGAGGATCAGCAGTTGCGGCCGACCGGCCAGTGCGCGGGCGATCTCGAGCATCTTGCGCTTGCCGTAGGACAGGTTGGCCGCGAGTTCGTCGGCGACGCCGGCCAGCCCGACTTTCTCGAGCATCTCGGTCGAGATCTCGCTGATCGAGCGCGCCGAGCTGCTGCGACCCGGTAGCAGCGCGTCGCCCAGCCCGCTGGCGCGGATCGCGCCGACCGAGACATTGTCGAAAACCGTCATGTTCGGGAAAGTACGCAGGTTCTGGAAGGTGCGACCAACGCCCAGCCGCGCGACCTCGAACGGCCGCATCCCGGTGATCAAGCGCCCGTCAAAGCGCACCTCGCCTTCGGACGGCGACGTGACGCCCGAGATCAGGTTGAACAAGGTGGTCTTGCCGGCGCCGTTCGGGCCGATCAGCCCGACCAACTCGCCGCGCCGGACCTCGGCCGAAACCTGGTCGACCGCCGTCAGTCCGCCGAAGCGGCGCGTCAGTCCTTGCAAGGCCAGCAGCGGCGCGCTCACCAAGCACCCCGGCGCATCGCGGGCAGGCGGCGGATCTGACGCCTGAACAAGTCGATCGCCGAGACCTCGCCAACCAGACCGCGCGGCAGGAACAGGATAGACAGGAACAGCACCAGGCCGACTGCGATCATGCGGTAGCTGCCGAGGTCTCTGAGCAATTCGGGCAGCACCGACAGGATCACCGCGCCGATCACCGAGCCGTACAAGCTGCCGAGACCGCCGACGACGATCATCGACAGCACCAGGATCGACTCGCCAAAGCGAAAGCTCTCGGGGCTGATGTAGCCCGTGGTGTGCGCGAACAGCGCGCCGGCGACACCGGCAAAACAGCAGGCCACACCAAAGCTCTGCAGCTTCAAGCGCGCGACGTCGATGCCCATCGCGTCAGCGCAGGCGTCGTCTTCGCGCAGCGCGCGCAGCGAATTGCCATAATACGAATGCGTCAGCCGGTGCACCACCCACAGCGTCGCGAGCATCGCCAGAGCGGTCACCGCCAGGCTCAGGCCCATGCCCTTGAGGCCCCAGAGCTCGATGCCGGGGATGCTGCGGATGCCCATAGGACCGCGCGTGAAACCGACCCAGTTCAGCAAGGTGACGTAGATCATCTCGCCGATGCCCAGCGTCGCGACCGCAAAGTAGATGCTGGTCAAGCGCATCGTCGGCACCGCGACCAGCGCGCCGACCAAGGCAGCAGCAACACCGGCTGCAGGCACCGTGAGCCAGAACGGCCAGCCGAGCTTGGTCGACAGCAACGCCGCGGCATAGGCGCCGACACCGAAAAATGCGCCGTGACCCAGGCTGAGCAGACCGGCGGTGCCGGTGATCAGGTTCAGGCTCGCGGCCAAGATCACGAAGATCATCGTCGTGATCGCGATCTGGCTGAAGTAGCCCGATTTCAGGCCCATCAAGCCGGCCAGAAACAGCGCGAGCAACAGCACCAGCGCGGCGTTGAGTCGACCCCGGATCACATCTTCTCCTTTTTGAAACCGAAGATTCCCGACGGGAAGAACCACAGCGTGGCGAGCAGGAAGGAGTAAGACACCAGCGCTTTCCAGCCATCGGAGAAATACTGGGTCGCGACCGACTCGGACACGCCCAGGATCAGCGCGCAGACCACTGCGCCGGGGATGCTCGACAGCCCGCCCATCACCATCGCGACGAAGGCCTTGACGCCAGGGTCGAAGCCCATGTGCGGGAAAATCGCGCCCTGGTACAGGCCGACCATGATGCCGGCGACCGCACCCAACATCGAGCCGACGACGAAGGTCGCGACGATCGCGCGGTCGGTGTCGATGCCGACGAACTGCGCGCCCAGCACGTTGTTCGACACCGCGCGGATGCCCAGGCCGATGCGGGTGCGGTAGAGCACGTACTGCAGCGCGACCAGCATCGCCGCTGACAGCGCGAAGATGATCAGGTTGCCGTCGGTGATCGTCACCGGCCCGAGTTGGATCGGGCTTTGCAACAGGTAGGACTGGGCGATGGTCTGCATCTCACCAGAGAACCTCAGCTCTAGCGCCTCGCGAACGATGATCGACACCGCCAGCGACGACAGCAGCGTGGCCTCGCGCATCGCTTTGCTCTTGAGCGAGGCCTCGTCGCGAAAGCGCCTGAAAGGCTTGAAGGCCAGCCGCTCAAGCACCACGCCGGCCAGCCCGCCCGAGAGCAGCACCCCGACCAGCAGCAGCCACAGCGGCGGCTGCAGCGCGGTGATCAGCAGCAGGCCGGCAAAGGCGCCAATCGTGTAGATCTCGCCATGGGCGAAGTTGACGACGTTGAGCACACCGAAGATCAGCGTGAAGCCGATCGCCATCAGCGCGTAGACCAAGCCGATCGACAAGCCGTTGACGACTTGCTGCAGCAGGACGGTAGGATCCATCTGAGAAGTTGTGCCCGTTCAGAAGTGGCTGGTGTGGCCTATTGACTCAGGGCGCCAGCACGAACTTGCCGCCCTTGATCTGCAGCTTGGACAGCGTCTTGTTGGGCTCGCGGGTGGTCTTGTCGAAGGTGGTTGCACCGGTCACGCCGGGGTAGTTGGCAGTGGCGGCGAGCGCGTCGCGGATCTGTGCACGGGTCGCGGCAGCGCCGACGCGCTTGATCGCGTCGAGCATGATCCCGACCGCATCAAACGCTTGGGCGGCGAACTGGTTGGGCTCGCTGTTGTAGCGCTTCTTGTACTCAGCGACGAAAGCGGTGACGTTGGGCAATGGGCTGTCGGCGACAAAGGTGGTCGACAGCAGCACGCCTTCGGCAGCCGGTCCGGCGAGTTCGATCAGCTTGGGCGCATAGAACGGCGATGCCGAGTAGAGCTTGGCGTTGACGTTGAGCTGCTTGGCCTGCTGCAGGATCAGCGCACCCTCCTCGTAGAACATCGCGAAATAGATCGCATCTGGCTTGGCCTGGGACACCTTGGTCAAGATCGCCTTGAAGTCGCGCGCGCCCGGGTTGAACAGTTCGGTGCTGGTGACCTTGCCGCCCAGACCTTCGAAAGCCTTGGTGAACTCGCCGGTGGCCGACAGGCCCCAGTCGTTCTGCAGACCGATCACCGCGACCGTCTTGATGCCGCCGTCACGCAGCCACTTGGCGTTGAAAGGGCCTTCCTGAGCCTGGGTCGTGATGTTGCGGAACTGCCAGTTCGAGACCTTCAGAAAATCGGGGTGCGAAGCGGTCTGCGACAACTGCGGCATGCCCTCCTTGCCGTAAACCTCACCGGCGGCCATCGACGGCCCACTGGCAAAGTCGCCCAACACCGCGACGATGCGCTTGTCGTCGACGAACTTGCGCGCGATGTTGACGGCCTCCTTGGGGTCGGACTTGGAGTCCTCGTAGACGATCTGCACCTTGCGGCCGGCGACGCCGCCGGCAGCGTTGAACTTCTCCAACTGCATCGTCGCGGCGTTGCGGAAAACCTCGCCGTACTGGGACTGGGTGCCTGTCAGCGGCGCCTGGTAGCCGACGAAGATGTCCTGGGCTTGTGCGGCGCCGGCGGCCAGCAGGGCCCCGGTCAGGGCGAGTGAGCGAATCGTCAAGGTCATCGGAGTCTCCGAATTAGGAAAAGTGTTGATACGACCGCGCTGCGGAGCAGGGTCTGACAGGTCAGGCAGGGACAGGCTGGGTCGGCTTCGTTCGTTGTCGGGGCGCGCTGGGTAGGCACATCCCGCGGCCGACAATGTAACCGCATCGGCCTGCCGATAATGTCCGCTCAAACCCGGCCTTGCCGGGTCCGACCCGCCCACAGCAAGATCCTCAGATGACCGACGCCCCGCTAGACCCGACCCGGATGCCGCCTTCTCTGTGGGCCGCCACCGCCGCGCCACCGCCCGCGACCCCTGCGCTGCCCGATGGCGAGACCACGGCCGACTTGGCAGTGGTCGGCGCCGGATTCACCGGGCTGTCCGCAGCGCTGCATGCAGCGCAGCGAGGCGCCAAGGTTGTCGTGCTCGAAGCACAGGAGATCGGCTGGGGCGCATCGGGACGCAACAACGGCCTGGTGATCCCGGCGCTGACGCGCGCAGACCCCGACCTGCTGGTCCAGGCTTTCGGACCCGAGCATGGCCCGACGGTGGTGGCGATCCTGCGCGATTCGGCGAATCTGCTGTTCGATCTGGTGCGCCGCCATGACATCGCCTGCGAAGCGGTGCAAAACGGCTGGCTGCAGCCAGCGCACCGGGAAAGCCGGCTGGCACTGGCCAAGTCCCGCTGCGATCAATGGCGCCGCCACGGCGCGCCGGTGCAACTGCTCGACGCCGACCGGGTCGAGGCGATCACCGGCTCGCGTTTCTGGTGCGGCGGCTGGATGAACAGCAGCGGTGGCCACATCAACCCGCTGGCTTTCACACGCGGCCTGGCGCGCGCGGCGCAGGCCGCAGGCGCGGCCGTTCACAGCCGCAGCCCGGCGACCGGCCTGCAGCGCGCCGGCGAACGCTGGCGCGTGACCACGCCTGGCGGCAGCGTGCTGGCGCGGCGCGTGCTGCTGGCCACCCACAGCTACAGCGGCTTGGCAGCGCCCTCGCCCTGGCCTGGCCTGGAGCGCACGATGGTGCCGGTACGCTCGTACCAGATGGCCACGCGGCCGCTGCCAGCAGCGCTGCGCGCGACCGTGATGCCGGCCAACGCCGCGGTCTCCGACACCCAGGCCGACCTGCATTTCGCCCATTTCGACGCGCAGGGCCGGCTGGTCACCGGTGGCGGTCTGGCGATCGCCGCAGGCCACGACTGGCGCTTGCGCCAGCGCATCGGCCAACGTCTGGTCAAGATCTTCCCGCAGCTCGAAGCGCTGGGTGGCATCGAATTCGAGCACCTCTGGCACGGCGTGTTCGGTGCCACGCCCGACAAGCTGCCGCGCTTCTGGCGGCTCGATGACGGCGTGCTCGGCTGGGTCGGCTGCAACGGCCGCGGCGTGGCCTTCGGCACGGCGCTCGGGCCGGTGCTGGCCGACGCTGCGCTCGACGGCGAAAAAGCCCGCACCAAACTGCCTTTCGAAGCGCCACGCATGGTTCCCGGCCACCGCTTCGCACCGATCGGCGTGGCCGCGACCATGCTGTACCAGCGCTGGAAGGACGGCCGGGACTGATCGCCCCAGCACCGGCTCAGACCGGTGCCGCAGCCGCCAGCTTGGCGGCGAGCTCGGCGCGGATTCGCTTGAGCTTGTCGCGCGGATTTTCCTGGGTCGTCGCTTCGTGCAGCTTCATCTCGCCGATGAAACGGCTGGGCACGCCTTGCACCGTGTCGCGGCCCTTCTTGCGCCGGCGCAGCGTGCTGACCACCAGCGTGGTGCGGGCACGGGTGATGCCCACATACATCAGCCTGCGCTCCTCCTCGAGCCGGGTGGCAGTCATCTCCTCGGCGTCGCTCTTGAACGGCAGCAGCCCCTCGTTGACGCCGACCAGCACCACGTGCGGCCACTCCAGCCCCTTGCTGGCGTGCAGCGTCGACAAGGTCACCACATCCTGCGCGTCGTCGCGCTCGGCCAGGCTGATGATCACGCTGATGGTCTGCGCGACCTGCAGCACGGTCTGCTTCTCGCCTTCGGCGCTGCCGCCATCGCCCTTGATCTCGCCGCCGCAGCGCCTTGACATCCAGTCGATGAAGTCGAGCACATTGGTCCAGCGCGAAGCAGCGGCCTTCTCGCTGTCCTCGCTGTCGTAGAGGTGTTGCTCATAGCCAATGTCCTTGACCCAGGCCAGCAGCAGCGCCTTGGCCTCCTCGGCCCCGCTGGTGCGGCCAGCGCGGTATTCCAGGTCGTTGACGCAACGCCCGAACTCATGCAGTTGGTCGAGCGCCTTGGCACTTAGCTGCGCGGCCAGACTCTTGGAGAACAGCGCCTCGAACAGGCTGAGCTTCCACTGGCCGGAGAACTCGCCCAGCTTGCCCAAAGTGGTGTGGCCTATGCCGCGCTTGGGTGTGGTTACCGCGCGAAGAAAGGCCGGATCGTCGTTCTGGTTGACCAGCAGCCTCAGCCAGGCGCACAAGTCCTTGATCTCGGCGCGGTCGAAAAAGCCTGTGCCACCCGAGACCTTGTATGGGATGTTGGCCGTGCGCAGCTTCTTCTCGAACGGCCGCGCCAGGTGGTTGGCGCGGTACAGGATCGCGAAGTCGCTGAACTTGATCTGGCCGCTCGCGCGGTCGTCGGCTACCGCGCCGCCCTGCGCGCGCAGGCTCTGGATGAAAGCCACCGCACGCTCGGCCTCATGCTCCTCGCCATCGCATTCGACCAAGCGCACCGGGTCTCCGTCACCGAACTCGCTCCAAAGCTTTTTCTCGAACAGCTTGGGGTTGCCGGCGATCACGTTGTTGGCCGCGCGCAGGATGCTGCCGGTCGAGCGGTAGTTCTGCTCGAGCGGGATCACTTTCAGATCGGGCCAATCCTGCGGCAAGCGCTGAAGGTTGGCGATGGTCGCGCCGCGCCAGCCGTAGATGCTCTGGTCGTCGTCGCCCACCGCAGTGAACAGGCCGCGCCGGCGTGGGTCTTCGTGGCTGACCAGCAGCTTGAGCAGCTCGTACTGCACCGAGTTGGTGTCCTGGTACTCATCGACCAGCACATGGCGAAAACGCCCCTGCCACTTGAAGCGTGCCTCGTCGTCGCGCAACAGCAGCTTCAAAGGCAGGCTGATCAGGTCGTCGAAATCGACCGCCTGGTAAGCCGCCAGCCTATCCTCGTAGAGCTTCATCACCCGCGCGGCGACCTGCTCGTCAGGGTCCTTGGCGATGGCCATCGCGGCCTGGCTGTCCAGCCCCTGGTTCTTCCACAGGCTGATGGTCCACTGCCACTGCCGCGCCAGCTTGTTGTCGGTGGCGCCGCCCGCCTCGCGCAGCACGCCCATCACGTCGTCGGCATCCAGGATCGAGTACTTCTCCTTCAAGCCGACCTTGGTGCCGTCCTCGCGCAGGATGCGCACGCCCAGGCTGTGGAAGGTGCTGACCGCCAGGTCCTTGGCAGCGCGCGCGCCGACCAGGCTCTTGGCACGCTCGCGCATCTCCTGCGCCGCTTTGTTGGTGAAGGTGATCGCGGCGATCTCCTTCGGTGCCAGGCCGGCCTGCAGCAAGCGGGCGATCTTGTGCACGATCACCCGAGTCTTGCCCGACCCTGCGCCGGCCAGCACCAGGCAAGGCCCCGAGAGGTGGTGAACAGCTTGCAGCTGGGCAGGGTTGAGTGAGACGGGGGCTTCGGCCATGGATCGCAGCGTGGGGGCGGATGATAGCGACTGGACCGGCCGGAGGGTCTGCTGCTGCGGGCCGGTGATACTCGGGCGTCACCATGCAAGCCATCCTCGCCGTCACCGTCCCGTTTTTTGCCCTGGTGCTTGCCGGCTGGCTGGCAGCGCGGCGCGGCTTGCTGCCGGCCTCAGCGATTCCCGGGCTCAACGCCTACGTGCTGTACTTTGCACTGCCCTGCCTGTTGCTGCGCTTCGGCATGGGCACACCGGTGCTCGAGCTGCTCAACCCCTCGCTGCTGGCGATCTACCTGCTGTGCGCACTGCTGATCGTCAGCTTCACGATCGCGACCTCGCTCAATTCAAGAATCGGCCTCAAGGACGCCTCTTTTGGCGCACTGGTCGCCGCCTTCCCGAACACAGGCTTCATGGGCGTGCCGTTGCTGGTGGCCTTGCTGGGCCCCACAGCGGCCGGACCCGCAATTTGCAGCATCCTGGCCGACCTGTTCATCACCAGCTCGCTGTGCATCGCGTTGTCACAGCTGCAAGCACCGGAAAACGGGCAAGGCGCGCGAGTCGCCGCGCTGCGCGCGGTGCGCGGCGCGCTGGCCAACCCGCTGCCCTGGTCGATCGCGCTGGGCGCGGCGCTGTCGGCGGCAGGTCTGCGCCTGAGCGGGCCGATCGACACCGTCGTGCGGATGCTGGCGGACTCCGCCAGTCCGGTGGCGCTGTTTTCGATCGGCGCAGTGCTCTGGCGCGCAGGCTTGCAGACCCAGCACCACACGCGGCTGATCGACTACCTGCCGGTAGCGCTGATCAAGCTCTTTTTGCACCCGCTGCTGGTGCTGGTCGTGGGCGCTGCGGCGCAGCAACTCGGCGCGCCGGTGTCGGCTTTTCAGCTGATGGTGCTGACCTTGGTCGCCGCCTTGCCCAGTGCCAGCAACGCAGCGCTGCTGGCCGAACGCTTCGGTGCCGACTCGGGACGGGTCGCGCGCATCATCATGAGCAGCACGCTGCTGGCCTTCGCAAGCTTTTCCGCGTTGGCCTGGTGCTTGGGCATCCGCCCTGGTGGCTGAATTCGGCTGCGCAGCGCTGTCAAATCGCCAACGGGTCGACATCGATGGCCCAGCGCGCCAAGCCTTTGTGCCGCTGGCGCAAGCCGTGCAGCACGGGCGTCCAGTCTGTCAGCAGGCGCTGCAACTGCAGCCTAGAAGCCGATTCGAGCAACATCTGCAGCCGCTCCATCCCCGCGACCTTGCTCACGGCCGGCGGCACGGGCGGATAGACCGTCACCCCGGCAGCGCCGGGCATGGTCGCCGCAAGTTCGGCCGCATCGCGCAGCCAGGCCAGCGCCACCGCCGGGTCGCGCGATTCGGCACGCAACAACGCCAGATGGCTGTACGGCGGCAAGCCAGCAGCGCTGCGCTCAGCGAGTTGGCTCTGTGCAAAGTCAGCGAAATCGTGTTTCTTCAAAGCCGCGTAGAGCGCATGCCGAGGATGCCAGGTCTGGACCCACATCTCGCTGCGGGCGGCCGCCTCGGCGTCGCGCCCGGCGCGGCCACCGGCCTGCATCAACAGCGCGAACAGCCGCTCGGGAGCGCGGAAATCACTGGCGAACAAGGCCGTGTCGGGGTTGACAGCCACCACCAGCGTGATGCGGCGGAAATCATGGCCTTTGGTCACCATCTGGGTGCCCACCAGCACATCGACGTCACCGGCATGCACCGCCGCCAGCCGGCTCTCCAACTGGCCCTTGCCTCTCGCGGTGTCGGCGTCGAGCCTGGCGATGCGCGCGCCAGGCAACAACTCGGCCAGCAATTCCTCGAGCTTCTCGGTGCCGCGGCCCATCGGCGCGATGTCCAGGTTGCCGCAGTCAGGGCAGGCGCGGGGCACGCGCTCGGTCAAGCCGCAGTGGTGACAGCGCAGCGTGCGCTCGCTCTTGTGGAACACGCGCCAGGCGCTGCAGTGTGGGCAGCCGCTCTTCCAGCCGCAATCGGCACAGTGCAGCACCGGCGCATAGCCGCGGCGGTTGAGGAACACCAGACTCTGTTCGCCGCGCGCCAAACGCTCGCGCAGCGAATCGACCACCATCGGCGCCAATACCGGGCTTTGGCCATTGACCCTGGGCAGCACGCCCATGTCGAACAGCCGCACCTTCGGCAGCGCGCCACCACCCACCCGCTCGGCCAGTGTCAGGCGTTGGTAGCGCTGCTGCGGCCCTGGCGCAGCGCGCTGCCAGGTCTCGAGCGATGGCGTGGCAGACCCCAGGATCACCGGCACCCGCTCGAGGTGGGCTCGGTAGACCGCCAGATCACGCGCCGAGTAGCGTGCACCCTCTTGTTGCTTGTACGACGGGTCGTGCTCCTCGTCGACCACGATCAGCCCGAGCCTGGGCAACGGTGCAAACACCGACAGGCGTGTGCCCAGCACGATGTCGGCCTGCCCCAGATGGGCCAACAGCCAGTGCTGCAGGCGCTGCACCGGCGTCAAGCCGCTGTGCATGGCCACCATCCGATGCGCTGGAAAGCGCTCGGCAAATCGAGCCTCGAGCTGCGGCGTGAGGTTGATCTCGGGCACCAGGATCAGCGCCTGGCGGCCGCCGGCCAGCACTTGCTCGGTGGCGTGCAGGTAGACCTCGGTCTTGCCGCTGCCGGTGACCCCATGCAGCAGCATCGGCTTGGGCGTGGACTGGCCCCGCGCGGCTTCGAACGCTGCCAGCGCAGCCAACTGCTCGGGCGCCAAATCCGGGCGCCTCGGCGCAGCGACGGGCTGAGCTGCGACACCCGAGGCGAACTTCTTGACCAGCCTGGCCAGGCGCTTGTTCAGCCCTGTCGCATCGAGTTTACGAAGCTCAGGCGGCAGCACCGACAAAGCCAGTTCGCCGACACCGCGCTGGTAGTAGCCGGCCGCGAAGTCCACCAGCGCCAGCCAGGCGGAGGTCATGGGTGGCAGCGCATCGAAGACCTCGCCCACCGGCCGCAGCGCGAAGCCTGCCAGGCCATCCGCCACGGTCACATCGGGCAAGTCTGCGGCTGCACCGTGCCAGACGATCCCCAACAGCTCACGCTTGCCCAGCGGCGCGCGCAGCAAGGTACCAGGCGCCAAGACTCGCTCACAGAGATAGTCGAGTGCAGCACCCAAACCACTGTGCGCCGGTGCGTCCATCGCCACCCTCAGTACCACGGGCGCCTGGTCTGGAGTCACTGTCGAGCCCAACCTTGGGTCATGCGAATTTTTGTCGTCACCTCAAGAAACCGCTCTAAGTCAATGATCAGGAAGAAGTTTTCAGTCTATCCCCGGATTCTGTGGATAACTTTGTGGAGAAGCTGCTGGCGGCTGCGCTAAGTGCTTGATGCGACGGGCGTAGGCTTCGATTGCCCGATCTGGCAGCAGTAGAATAAATCTCTTAAATATCAATCACTTAGATCAATTTTCAGCAAGTTTTGCAAGTCCTTGCACAGGTGCTTTTTCGCCGCCTGAGGGCTCATTGATTTTTGGGGATAAATCCGGGCTTGACCCTCGAAAATCGATAGCTTGCCCTCGCTGCAAGCCATCAATTGCGCGCCATAGAGCGCGGCACCGGCAGCCAGCCTGCTGCGACGGCGCTATCGCCAAGCACGCGACAACCAACAAGCAGGCTGACAGGGATCAATGCTCTTAAAGTGCGTAGGCTCCTGTTTTAAAAGGATTTTCAGAGCTATCCACGTTTTGTGTGGATAACTTTGTGGAAAAGCCACTTTCGGTCGCGCTAAGTCCTTGATTTGGGCTGCTGCTGCTGCGATTGCCCGATCTTGCAGCAGTCGAAAAAACAGCTGCCAAGGAACAGCCCGGACCACCGCGTCGAATCGGCAGTTCAAGCGCTTGGCTTGAGAGCAGCGGGCCCGCACTCAAGTCGACACAAGGCCTGATGCAGCGCCGCACAGACTCACGAGGCGCCGCAATGTGCCAGCCCTGGCTCCACAGTGCGATGGCTCGCCAAAAGCCCAGGAAGGGCTATCAGATCTCGACCTTGGCCCCCAACTCGACGATCCGGTTGCTGGGCAGGTTGAGGAAATCGGCTGCCGCGGCGGCGTTGCGATGCATGCTCGCAAACAACTTCTCGCGCCAGATCGACATACCGTCGCCGAAGGTCGGGATCACGATGTCGCGGCTCAGGAAATAGCTGGTGTCCATGTCGGGCAACGGGATGCCGCGGCCGGCCAGCAGTTTGAGCGCCTCGGGCACGTCCGGGTCGTTCTTGAAGCCGAAATGCAGCACCACCTGCCAGCAGTCGTGACCCAAGGGCTCCATCTCGATGCGCTTGTCAAAGCCGATCCAGGGCACTTCATGGTGGCGGACCGTGATGAACACGTTGTGTTCGTGCAGCACCTTGTTGTGCTTGAGGTTGTGCATCAAGGCATTGGGCGTCAATCCGGTGTCGGGCGACAGAAAGACCGCAGTGCCCTCAACGCGGGTTGGTGGATGGATGAACACCGCGTCAAGAAAGCTGTTGAGGTCGATCGCCTCGTTGCGCAAGCGTTCGCCCATCAGCTTGCGACCCTGGACCCAGGTCAGCATCAAGGTGAACATGCCGATGCCGATGACGATAGGGAACCAACCGCCAGCGATGAGCTTGAGCATGTTCGACGCAAAAAAGGTGATGTCGATCACGAAGAAAAAGCCAGTGGCCAACAGGCAAGGCAGCAGCGGGTACTTCCAGCCATAGCGGATCACGAAGAAGGTCATCACCGTGGTGATGGTCATGTCGAGCGTCACCGCGATGCCGTAGGCCGATGCGAGGTTGGACGAGGTCTTGAACAGCGCCACGGCCAGCACGATGAATGCGAACAGCCCCCAGTTGACGAAGGGCACGTAGATCTGCCCGGTTTCACGAACCGAGGTGTGCCGCACCACCATGCGCGGCAGAATACCCAGTTGGATCGCCTGCTTGGTGACCGAGAACGCGGCAGTGATCAAGGCCTGTGAGGCAATCACTGTCGCCGCGGTGGCCAGCACCACTAGCGGCAACTGGGCCCAGCCCGGCGCCATCTTGAAGAACGGGCTGTCGATCGCCTCGGGCTTGCCCAGCAGCATCGCGCCCTGGCCGAAATAGTTGACCACCAGCGCCGGCATCACGAAGCCGAACCAGGCGATGCGGATCGGTTTCTTGCCGAAGTGGCCCATGTCGGCGTACAGCGCCTCACCACCTGTGACACACAGCACCACCGCGCCCAGCCCGATGAAAGCCACCAGCGGGTTGTGGACAAAGAACGCGACCGCATAAGACGGGTTCATCGCCACCAGCACCGCAGGGTTGGCCAGGATGTGGGGCAGGCCGAGCGCGACCAGCACCAGAAACCAGACCAGCATGATCGGGCCGAAAAACTTGCCGATGCCGCCAGTGCCGAAACGCTGCACCGCAAACAAGCCGGCCAGCACCACCAGAGTGATCGGGATCACCACACCTTGCAATTGCGGCGCGGCCACCCCCAGGCCTTCGACCGCCGACAAGACCGAGATCGCCGGCGTGATGACAGCGTCGCCGTAGAAGATCGCGGTGCCGAACAGGCCTACTGTCATCAACAGATTGCGCAGCGCGGGCTTGTCCTTGACCGCCGTGGTGGCCAGCGCCAGCATCGCGATCAATCCGCCCTCTCCGTTGTTGTCGGCGCGCAGGATCAGCAACACATACTTGACCGAGACGATGATCGTCATGGTCCAGAAAATCAACGACAGCACGCCCAGGATATTGGCGCTGGTGGCCGCCACATGGCCGCCGTGAAATACCTCTTTGAGCGCATACAGCGGGCTGGTCCCGATGTCGCCATACACAACGCCGAGGGCGCCGAGAGTCAATGCGGCCAGGGCGGCCGGGGTCTTGGGGGTGTTTGCCTTGCTCACTGCGCACGGTGACGGGTTGCCCGTCGCCAAAAAGCGGAAACCGCGTATTCTGCGCTAGCCATCATGACCTGCGTCAGCAAAATCTTCTGCCGATGTGTCGCGTTGCGCCAAGCAGACTCATTCGTAGACCTCGACTTCGGGGTCTGTGGCCTCAAGCTCGTAACTCGCCGCCAGCATCGCCAGCCGACCGATCACGCCGTACATGTAGAAACGATTCGGCGCACTGGCACCGGGCTTCTCGCCGGGACGGGGCAAGCGGTGGCTCTCCGCAAAGGCCAGCGGCACATAGCTGGCGCCGGGGGCGTTCAGGCTTTCGTCTATGCCCAGTTCGGCATGCACCCGGTAGTACCCCCCCACCACATAGCGGTCAATCATGTAGACCACGGGCTCGGCCACCGCGTCATTGACCCGCTCGTAGGTGGGCACGCCCTCCTGAAGAATGACTTCGGTGAGTTGCTGGGCACTGGACCCCAGGCCCATCTTGTCGCGGGCACGGCGGATCACCGCGCCCAGGTCCTTGGCGTCGCGTACCGTCACGGGCCCCAGACCGTCGTTGCCGCGGTCGGCCTTGACGACGATGAACGGCTTCTCGTTGATGGCATATTCCTTGTACTTGCGCCGCACCTTGGTCAGCAGCGCATCGACCTGGCTCTGCAGGCCCTCCAGTGCGCTGCCCTCGCCCAGATCCACCGAGCCACAGGAGGCGTACATCGGGTTGATCAGCCAGGGATCCATACCCAACAGCTTGGCGAACTTCTTGGCCACCTCTTCGTAGCTCTGGTAATGCTTGCTCTTGCGACGCGCGGTCCAACCGGCGTGCAGCGGCGGCAGCAAATACTGCTCGTGCAGTTGTTGCAAGGCTTTTGGGACACCCGCTGACAGGTTGTTGTTGAGCAAGATGGTGCAGGGGTCGAAGTCCTTGAGTCCGAGCCGGCCCCGCTTTCGCAACAAAGGCTCGAGCAGCAGTTCGCTGCCATCTGACAAGGTCAGCGCCGTGGGCGCGGTGACGCTCTCGTCAAGTGTGCCCAGGCGCACGTTGAGTCCGGCCTGGGTGAAGATGCGCACCAAGCGCTGCACGTTGCCCAAATAGAAAGTGTTTCG
>JBILYN010000227.1:0-7206 GCA_044377715.1 Aquabacterium sp. | reverse complement strand
CGGTCCTATCCCGCAGGCCGAATTCAGCCGCGAGGCGATCGAGCGCAAGATCGCCAAGAATCCGCTGCTCGCGGGTGTGGACCCCAAGACCGTGCGCCCGCGCATCATGACGCTGACGCAGAGCACTTACGACGGGGTGCTGTACAACACCGAGGTCATCAAGGGCATGGTCGACGGTTACATCGACAACCTGCACTTCGACGAGGCCTGGCTGCCGCACGCCGCTTTCCACAAGTTCTACGGCACCTTCCACTCGATGGGCAAGAACCGGCCCCGGCCCAAGGAGGCGATGGTCTACGCCACCCAGTCGACCCACAAACTGCTGGCGGGTTTGAGCCAAGCCTCACAGGTGCTGGTGCAGGACTCACAGACAGTGCGCCTGGACAAGCACTTGTTCAACGAGGCCTACCTGATGCACAGCAGCACCAGCCCGCAGTACGCCATCATTGCCAGTTGCGACGTGGCGGCGGCGATGATGGAGCCGCCCGGCGGCACCGCGCTGGTCGAGGAAAGCATCAAGGAGGCGATGGCCTTCCGACGCGCGATGCGCAAGGTCGACAAGGAGTTTGGCAAGGACTGGTGGTTCAAGGTCTGGGGACCTGACAAGCTGGTCGAGGACGGCATTGGCCGAGCCGAGGCCTGGACGTTGAAGGCCCGCGACAAGTGGCATGGCTTCGGCGACCTCGCGGCAGGCTTCAACCTGCTCGACCCGATCAAGTGCACCATCATCACGCCAGGGATGGACATGTCGGGCAAGTTCGCCCAGACCGGTATCCCGGCCGGCATCGTCACCAAGTTCCTGGCTGAGCATGGCGTTGTCGTCGAGAAGACCGGGCTGTACTCGTTCTTCATCTTGTTCACGATCGGCATCACCAAGGGCCGCTGGAACACCTTGCTGACCGCCTTGCAGCAGTTCAAGGACGACTATGACAAGAACGCGCCGATGTGGCGCATCCTGCCCGAGTTCTGTCAGGCCCAGCCGCGTTACGAGAAGATGGGGCTGAAGGATTTGTGCCATGCGGTGCACGAGGCCTACGCCAAGGGTGACATCGCCCGCCTGACCACTGACGTCTACCAGTCGGACCTGCAGCCGGCGATGAAGCCCAGCGATGCCTTTGCGCACATTGCGCGCCGCGAGACCGAGCGGGTCGACATCGACCAGCTCGAAGGCCGTATCACCACGGCCTTGCTGACGCCTTACCCGCCTGGCATCCCGCTGTTGATCCCGGGCGAGCGCTTCAACCGCAAGATCGTGCAGTACCTGAAGTTCACGCGCGAGTTCAACGCCGCGTTTCCGGGATTTGCCACTGATGTCCATGGCCTGGTGTCGGACGAGGGTGGTGTCGAGGGCCGCTACTACGTCGATTGCGTGCGCGAAGCGGTTTGACGCAGGCGTAGAAAAGCCGGCGCAAGGGCCGGCTTTTTCTGCGCTTGAGAACCCGCCGCGATCAGGATTCGGGGTTGCCTATCGCGACATGGCTGAAACCGCCGTCCACGTACATGATTTCTGCGCTGACACCACCTGCCAGATCAGACAGCAGGAAGGCCGCGACATTGCCCACGTCTTCGATCGTGATGGTGCGTCGTATCGGCGTGGTGGCTGCAAATTCGGTCAACAGCTTGCCGAAGTCCTTGATGCCAGAAGCCGCCAGCGTCTTGATCGGCCCTGCCGAGATGGCGTTCACACGTATCCCTTTGCCGCCCAAGCTTTGCGCCAGGAATCGCACGCTGGCCTCTAGCGACGCCTTGGCCAGGCCCATGGTGTTGTAGTTGGGCACATAGCGCATCGCGCCCAGGTAGCTCAGCGTCAGCAGCGCTGCGCCCGGGCGCAACCTGGGTAGCGCGGCCTTGGCCAGCGCCGGAAAGCTGTAGGCGGAAATGTCATGGGCGATGCGAAAGTTCTCGCGGGTCATGCCGTCGAGAAAGTCGCCGGCTATCGCGTCGCGCGGCGCGTAGGCGATGGCGTGCACAAACCCGTCGAACTGCTCCCAGTGCGAGCCGAGTTGTTCGAACAGGGATGAAATCTGAGCGTCATCCGCCACATCGCACTCGAACACCAGTTTGGAGCCGAAATCAGCAGCAAACTCGGTGATGCGTTCCTTGAATCGCTCACCCTGGTAGCTGAAGGCCAACTCGGCCCCTTCGCGGTGGCAGGCCCGGGCGATGCCGTAGGCGATGGAGCGGTTGTTCAACACGCCCGTGATGAGCAAGCGCTTGCCGGCGAGAAAACCCATGGGTGGAGGTCCTGTGGTTGGCGGGTCTGGAAAGCGGCGGATTCTCGCACGCCAAGCGCCGAATGTCAGTCGGGTATTGCCTGTCTGGCGGGCTCAGGCTACAATCATCGCTTTCGCTGAAGAGCAAAGTTGGGCGGACCTTCCAGCCCTTTTTTTTTGCTTGAAAGCATTTCGACTGAGAGGTCGGTAGTCACACAAGGATCGATGCGGGCACGATGAGTTGGCAGCAAACGCTTGAGCGCACCGTCACGGGGTTGGGTTATGACCTCGTGGACGTCGAGCGATCGACGGGTGGATTGCTGCGCGTCACGATCGATCGACTGCCGGGGCATGTTTATGGCGTAGGGCCTGGCGAATCCGTGCTGGTTGAGGATTGTGAACTGGTGACGCGCCAACTTCAGTTTCTGCTCGAAGTCGAGGCGGTGGATTACGCCCGTCTCGAGGTTTCATCACCTGGGCTGGACCGGCCGCTGAAGAAATTGGCCGACTGGCAGCGTTTTGTGGGTGAAGAGATCGAACTCACTTTGTGTGAACCGTTTCAGAACCGCCGCAAATGGCGAGGCGAATTGGCCTCGGGCGGCAGCGATGCTGCATGGCGATTGGTGTTGCCGCTGGACAAACCGCTGTCTCGAACGGCGCACAAGCGCTTGGTCAAAGCGAATGCGGCGGGTTTGACGGCAGTCGATGTGGACGCAAGACAGACGCTGGACTTTTTGCTGGATGAGGTGCGCGAGGCGCGCCTTGTGCCTGTGGTTGACTTCAAGGGGCGCAGGGGCCAAGAGGCCGAGCTCGATGCGGTGCAGAGCCACGAGCATGCGCTCGGGGTGGAAAAGGTAGACGGAGGTCAAGACTTATGAACCGCGAAATGTTGATGTTGGTCGATGCCATCTCGCGCGAGAAGAGCGTGGACAGCGATGTCGTGTTTGGCGCCGTCGAAGCCGCGCTTGCGCAGGCGACCAAAAAACTCCACGGTGGTGAGGTGGAAATTCGGGTTGCAGTCGATCGTGATACTGGTGATTACGAGACCTTCCGTCGCTGGCTGGTCGTGCCAGACGAAGCTGGGCTTCAAAACCCCGATGGCGAGGAGATGCTTTCCGACGCCTTGGACCGTATTGCCGAGATCGAAGTCGGCGATTTCATCGAAGAACCCGTGGCTTCGGTGCCGATTGGTCGAATCGGTGCGATGGCCGCCAAGCAGGTGATACTGCAAAAGATTCGTGACGCCGAGCGCGAAACCCTGCTCAATGATTTTCTTGCGCGTGGCGACAAGATTTTCGTCGGCACTGTCAAGCGTCTGGACAAGGGCGACATCATCGTCGAGAGCGGCCGGGTCGAGGGTCGACTGAAACGCAGCGAGATGATCCCGAAGGAAAACCTTCGCATCGGCGACCGAGTCAGGGCATTCATTGCCGGCATAGACACGGCCGCACGTGGGCCGCAGATCATGCTGTCGCGATCGGCGCCTGGTTTCATGATGGAATTGTTCGCGCAGGAAGTGCCTGAGATGGAGCAGGGCCTGCTTGAGATCAAGAGTTGCGCGAGAGATGCCGGATCACGAGCGAAGATCGCCGTGGTCTCGCACGACAAGCGGGTCGATCCAATCGGCACCTGTGTAGGTGTGCGCGGCTCACGCGTCAACGGCGTGACCAACGAGTTGGCCGGCGAGCGGGTCGACATCGTGCTGTGGTCTGAGGATCCGGCGCAGTTCGTGATCGGCGCGCTGGCGCCGGCCAACGTGCAGTCGATCGTGGTCGACGAAGAGAAGCACGCGATGGACGTCGTGGTCGACGAAGAAAATCTGGCGATCGCGATCGGTCGCGGTGGACAGAATGTCCGCTTGGCCTCTGAGATGACCGGCTGGCGGATCAATATCATGTCGGCCGAAGAGTCGCAGGCAAAACAGGCCGTCGAGAGTGATTCGAGCCGCCGCCTGTTTGTCGAGAAGCTCGACGTCGACGTCGAAGTGGCCGACATCCTGATCGCCGAAGGCTTTACCAGCCTGGAAGAGATCGCTTACGTGCCTTTGCAGGAGTTGCTGGAGATCGAATCCTTTGACGAGGACACGATCACCGAACTGCGCAACCGTGCCAAGGACGCCTTGTTGACGATGGAAATCGCCCACGAAGAGAGCGTTGAAGAGGTCTCCCAGGACTTGCGTGATCTCGAGGGCTTGACGCTTGAGCTGATCGGCAAGCTGGCCGACGGTGGTGTGCACAGCCGAGACGATCTGGCCGATCTGGCGGTCGATGAGTTGATCGAGATGACTGCCATCGACGAAGCTGCCGCCAAGGTATTGATCATGAAAGCGCGGGAGCACTGGTTCACGGCCTGATCGCCGTCCTCCAGTTCGCCACAAACGCGCTCCGTTACCGCATCGCATTGAAGTTTCGCAAGGAAATCCACCCATGGCCGTGACGACCGTCGCCCAGTTCGCAGCCGAGCTCAACCGTCCTGCCGGGACGCTGCTCGAGCAACTGCAGTCTGCTGGTGTCGCGAAGCGTTCGCCCGACGACGCGCTGACCGAGGCCGACAGGGAACGCCTGCTCGAATTCCTGCGCCAGTCGCATGGCACAGGCAGCGCGGATCGCAAGAAGATCACGCTCACTCGCAAGAGCACCAGCGAGATCAAGCAGGCCGACGCTTCTGGCAAGGCTCGCACGATCCAGGTTGAGGTTCGCAAGAAGCGCGTGTTCGTCAAGCGCGATGACGCGCCAGCGGGTGTCGAGGACGAGAGCGAGACGGCCGCGACCGAGGCTGACCTGCATCGCCGCGAAGAGGAGGCCAACGCCCAGGCGGAGCAACTGCGACGCCAAGAGGACGAGATGGCTGAGGTGGCGCGAGCACGGGCCGAGCGCGAGCAAGCCGAGCGCGAGGCCGCCGAGGCCGCTGCGCAGGCGGCGCAAGCCAAGGCCGCCGCTGAGGCGCAGGCCCAGCGTGAAGCTGCTGAAACGGCGGCCAAGGTAGCTGCTGAAGCTGCTGCTGCGATCGAAAAAGCCGCTGTCCCCGGAAGCGCGGCGCCGGTGGTTGCGGCCGTGGTTGCAGCGCCGGCGGCGCCGCCGATTGCGGTGGTACCACCTGTCGAAGCACTCAAGCCCGGCATCCGCATTGTGAAAGCTGGCGACGCTGAGGCTGCTGAAAAGCTGGCCATGGCTGCGGTGGCCAAGCGTCGCAAGGCCGCCGAGGACGAGGCTGCTGCGATCCGGGCGATGATGAGCGCGCCCAAGAAGGTGATGACGGCCAAGAAGCCCGAGGAGCCGGCCAAGCCTGCCCTGGCCAAGGAAGCCATCCTGGGCACCATCCACAAACCCAAGCCGGTGCCGGGCGCGACCACAGCAGGTGCGGGCGCTGCGAAACCGGGCGACAAGAAATCTGTCAAGAGCGAAAAGCTGTCGTCGAGTTGGGCTGACGATGCAGCCAAGAAGCGCGCGTTGGCAGGCAAAGGCCGCACCGATGGCGGCGCAGCCAACCGTCCGGGCTGGCGTGCGCCGCGCGGTGGACGCCGTGGCGATCGCGATCAAGGTGTTCAGAGCAACTTCCAGGCCCCCACCGAGCAGGTGATCCAGGAAGTGCATGTGCCCGAGACCATCAGCGTGGCCGACCTGGCACACAAGATGTCGGTCAAGGCCGCCGAGGTGATCAAGCAGCTGATGAAGCTGGGCCAGATGGTCACGATCAACCAGCAGCTCGACCAAGAGACGGCGATGATCCTGGTCGAGGAGATGGGCCACAAGGCCTTCGCGGCCAAGCTCGACGATCCTGACGCCTTCCTCGAAGAGGAGCATGTCGCTGCCGAAGGTGAGTTGCTGCCGCGGGCGCCGGTGGTCACGATCATGGGTCACGTCGACCATGGCAAGACCTCGCTGCTGGACTACATCCGCCGTACCCGCGTCGCCGCAGGCGAAGCCGGTGGTATCACGCAGCACATCGGCGCCTACCACGTCGAGACACCGCGCGGCATGATCACCTTCCTCGACACCCCAGGCCACGCCGCTTTCACCGCGATGCGTGCACGCGGCGCCACCGCGACCGACCTGGTGATCCTGGTGGTCGCGGCCGACGACGGTGTGATGCCGCAGACCAAGGAGGCGATTGCGCACGCCAAGTCGGCCAATGTGCCGATGGTCGTGGCGATGAACAAGATCGACAAGCCCGGTGCCAACCTTGAGCGCCTGAAGGGCGAGTTGGTGGCCGAGGCTGTCGTGCCTGAAGACTTCGGCGGCGAAACGCCGTTCGTGCCAGTGTCGGCCAAGACCGGCGAGGGCATTGACAACCTGCTCGAGCAGGTGCTGCTGCAGGCCGAGGTGCTGGAACTCAAGGCATCGAAAACGTCTTTTGCCAAGGGCCTGGTCATCGAAGCTCGACTGGACAAAGGTCGAGGGCCTGTGGCCACCGTGCTGGTCCAAAGCGGTACGCTCAAGCGCGGCGATGTCGTGCTGGCGGGTTCAAGCTTTGGCCGTGTCAGGGCGATGACCGATGAAGACGGCAAGTCCTGCCAGGAAGCCGGTCCGTCGATTCCGGTCGAGATCCAAGGCCTGACCGAAGTGCCGCAAGCTGGCGACGAGTTCATGGTGCTGTCCGATGAGCGCCGGGCGCGTGAGATCGCGACCTTCCGCCAGGGCAAGTACCGCGAGGTCACGCTCAACCGGCGCCAGGCAGCCAAGCTCGACAACATCTTCGACAACATGGGCGAAGGCCAAGCGCAGACGCTGGCCCTCATCATCAAGGCCGATGTGCAGGGCTCGCAGGAGGCGTTGGCTCAGTCGCTGGTCAAGCTCAGCACGCCCGAAGTCAAGGTTCAGATCGTTCACGGCGCGGTCGGTGGCATCAGCGAGAGCGATGTCAACTTGGCGATTGCGTCCAAGGCGGTCATCATCGGCTTCAACGTTCGTGCCGATTCGGGTGCTCGCAAGCTGGCCGAGAACAACGGCGTCGATCTGCGCTACTACAACATCATCTACGACGCTGTCGACGA
>JBILYN010000035.1:0-22064 GCA_044377715.1 Aquabacterium sp. | reverse complement strand
ACCCCATGCCCGGCCGGAACCTATTCAGCCTCCATCAGCGCCACAGGCGACAAGACCTGCATCCCGACCACAGCGGGCAATTTCGCGGTCGCCGGCAGCGCTTCGCAGCAAGCTTGCCCTGCCGGGACAAGCTCGGCCGCTATCGCAAAAGCGGCGAGCGATTGCATCAGCAGTTGCAGTGCCGGCTCTGTGCTGGTCGCCGGCAGTTGCGCAGCATCGGCTGGTTTCTACAAGACCGCGACTGGCAGCTTCACGGCATGCCAGGCGGGCAGTTTCTGCACCGGAGGTAACGCCGCGCCAACCCAATGCCCGGCCGGAACCTATTCAGCCTCTGTCGGTGCCACAGGAGACAAGGCTTGCATCCCGGTCACGGCGGGCAATTACGCGGTCGCCGGCAGCATGGCTCAGCAGGCCTGCCCGACCGGCTCCAGCTCGGCTGTCAGCGCCAAAGCGGCGAGCGACTGCAGCATCGTGCTGGCCGGTTATTTGAAGGATTCCGCAGGCACGATCAACGTTTGCCCGGCAGGCAGTTTCTGCTCTGCTGGCGCCGCGCAAGTTTGTCCGAGCGGTTCCAGCTCGGCCGCTGGCGCTAAAGCTACGAGCGATTGCAGCATCTTGCTGGCCGGCAATTTCAAGGACAGTGCGGGGATGATCAGCGTTTGCCCGGCAGGTAGTTTCTGCACGGCCGGCAACGTCACGCCACAGCCTTGTCCGAGTGGTTCAAACTCTGCAGCAGGGGCCAAGGCCGCCACCGATTGCAGCCTCGCCGTCGCAGGCTACACGAACCCATCAGGCGTTTCCAGGTTGACGTGCAGTGATTATGCTGGAAAGGATTACACTACGGCCAAGAGGCATTTAGACAACAACTGTAGAAACCCAATAAGACGGTCCGATTGCAGTATATGCTTTAGCAATAGCTGCGACAAGGAAACTGAACCAACGACAGTTTTGTATACTAGCAATGCAAAGAGAGACTTTGATGCACTTTGCAGAAATCCTATGAAGCCTAAAGATTGTCCATTTAGGTGGTGCGTAAAACGTTAAGCAAGTCTTTCTATTGAACGGGGTCTATTTACTACCGAGGCATCGTGTTGTTAATGGCAGCAGTATGCGGTGGATTCAGGGTAGTAACAAGTTGACTAATTGCGCATTAAAAATATAACCCTGACATTGTGTATGTTAATTTCAGCAGACGTGACAGCGCGCGTATTTCTATTAGCCCAACATCGACAAGACTCAAAAATTTACCTTCATGATTCTTCTATTTTCTAACTAACCTAGTTTCTAACAATTAATAAACAACCGACAGCTGAAGCTGGTGCTTGTTTAGTGAATTTAGGTCAGCATTTGGTCTACAAAGTGCACTTGAAGATGGATGTGCGAACTAGCTGTTGGCCGGACGCCAAAATCACCGGGCCCGCTATCGCTGCCAAGGCCTGAGCCGGCGCAAGAACTGTGCGATGCTGCTGCAGGCCGGGCCTCAAGCCCGCCCCAGCCCGCTACCGAGACAAATGCTCAACCAGGATCCGCAAGGCCTCGGCTGAAAACAGCCGCATGTTCAGCGGCCGGTCGGCTTGGCCTGTCTCGAGCGTCACCACCTGCTCGCTCACCCCGGCCACGGCCAGGCACGAATGGCCGGCCGCATCGCCATAGGGGTTGCCGGTCGGCCCGGTCGCGCCAGTCTCCGACAGACCCCAGCTCGCGCCATAGCGCTGCTGTACCGTGCGCGCCAGCAGCATCGCATAGGGCTCCGAAGCCGATCGCATGCCTCGAACGGCCTCGTTGGGGATGGCCATCAACACCTCGCGCGCCTTGCGGGTGTAGACCACCGCCCCGCCCAGGAAGTAGGCCGACGCACCGGGCACCGCCAGCAATGCGGCCGAGATCAGCCCGCCGGTGGACGATTCAGCGATGGCGATGGTCTCGTTGCGCTGCTTGAGGAGCTTGGCGGCCTGTTCGGCCAGGGGCATGAGGGTGTGCATGCGCCGATGATAGAGGCCCGCAACCGCGGCAGCTTCAGCCTGCTGTCATGCCCTTTGGCCCGACGCAGACAGTGCCTCGGCCAGCGCGGCGTTGAAGTCCTCGGCCGCCTCGAACTGCGCCCAGTGTCCTGCCTGCGGCAAGAGCACCAGCGACTCGAAGCGCGGCGCGCGCGCCAGCGCTTGGCCGATCATCGGCAGCCGATGTCGGAACAGCACATCGCGCGCACCCCAGATGCCGTGCAGCGGGCAGCGCAGGCGCGGCAGCAACGGCAGCAGTGCATCGGTCAGCATCATGCGGCGCTTGCGCAGCCGGTCGCGTTCTACATTGGCCGCGTGCAGCACCACCGCCAGCGCGGTCGCCGAAGCCTCGTGGTCTAGCATCAGCTGCAGCAGGTTGTGGCGGTGCACCGCGTCGCGCGCCGACCCTGCGGGCATCGCGTCCCAGCGCCTCAGGTCCAGCGGGGGCAGCAACTCGGCGCTCAGGCAAGGGCTGCCCACCAGCACCAGCCGCGCCACCCGGTCGGGAAATGCATCGGCCCAAAGACCGGCGACCAGCGCGCCGAAAGAAAAGCCGACCAGTTGCACCGGCGTGTCGCCTATCAGCGACTGCAGGCCAAGCTCCAACCAAGCCGGCAGCACATCGGCATCGTGGCCGTCGGGCGGCGCGGCGGAGTCGCCGAACCCCGGCAAATCGGGCACCCACACGGCATGGCCGACCTGCGCCAGCGCGTCGATGTTGCGTGCCCAATGCGTCCAGCTGCCCGACCCGCCGTGCAGCAGCAACACCGGCGGCCCGCCGGACGGTCCCCAGCGGTGCCAGACCAGCACGCCGTCGCCGCAGCCTGTCTCCTGTCGCTCGGCGCGTCGGTGCAGCGCCGCCAAGTCATCGATGGTGTTCATCGACGCAGTCTAAAAGCAAGGCCTATTTTCGCCCGCTACGATGGCGACATTCCAACGATCGGGCTTCGCCATGCAAGTGCTTCGTGTTCATGATTTCGACGTCGGACCCGTTCTGGACGTCCAGTCCGTCCCCATGCCTGGCCCTGGCGAAGCGCGGGTTCAGGTCCAGGCCTGCGGCGTGTCGTTCTTCGACCTGCTGATCTCACGCGGCGGCTACCAGTGGCGACCGACGCTGCCCTTCGTCGTGGGCAGCGAGTTTGCCGGCGTGGTGGACGCGCTGGGCGACGGTGCAGACGGCAGCATCGCGGTCGGCGACCGGGTCTGCGGTGGCGCGTCGATCGGCGCCTGGGCGCAGCAGATTTGCGTGCCGACCGCGTCGCTGCATGCGGTCTCAGCGAAAGCGTCGATCGAGGAAGCGGCGGTGCTGAACACGCCTTATGCCACCTCGCTCTACGCCTTGCGCGAGCGCGGCAGCCTGCAGCCCGGCGAGACCGTGCTGGTGCTGGGCGCGACCGGCAGCGTCGGGCATGCGGCGGTGCAGCTCGCCCGGGGCATGGGCGCGCGGGTGATCGCCGCGGCCACCGGCGATGCGAAATGCGCGGCGAGCCGCGAGGCTGGCGCGCACGAGGTGGTCGACGCCGCTGAAGACGGCTGGAAAGACGCGGTCAAGGCCCTGGCCGGGCCGCGCGGCGTGGATCTGGTGATCGACCCGGTGGGCGGCGCGCTGATGGACCAGGCTTTCCGCACGCTGGGTTGGGGCGGTCGCCACATGGTGGTGGGTTTTGCCAGCGGTCAGATCGGCAGCCTGCGCGGCAACCTCACGATCGTCAAGGGTGCATCGCTGATCGGCGTGGACCTGCGCCAGTTCCGCGAGCGCCAACCCGAGGCCGCTAGGCGCTTGCTGCAGGACGTGGCGGCGCTGCACCGTGACGGCCGCATCAGCCCGCGCATCGCCGCGCGCTTGCCGATGGCACAGCATGCCGAGGCGTTCGCGCTGGCGCGCGACCGCGGCACGGTCGGACGGGTGCTGCTGCTGCCATGAGCCATTCACCACTTCGCACCAACGCCACTCGGGCCACTCGCGCCACTCGCGCCACTCGCGCCGCCGCGACTCAAGCAGCAGCCGCCTTCGGTGCGCTGCTTGAGAACTTCGTCACCGCATGAGCGCCAAACCATACGAACAAATTCCACTGGTCAAAGGGCTGCCGCTGGTCGGCAACCTGCCGAAATTCCTGCGCAACCCACTGGCCAACGCCCAGTCACTGGAGATCCACGGCAACGTGGTGCGATCGCGAACCTTTTTCGAGACCGTCACACTGCTTGGGCCCGACGCCAACCAGTTCGTGCTGCACGACCGTGAGGGCAATTTCTCCAGCCGCGGCGGCTGGTATTACTGGATAGACGCGGTCTTTCCGGGCGCGATCATGGCGCTCGACGATCCCCAGCACAAGCACCACCGCCGCATCATGCAGAGCGCTTTCAAGCGAGCAGCGATGGAGCGCTACGTGGCTGACATGGGGCCGGTGATCGCCAGCGTGGTGGGCGCCTGGACCGCTGGCCCGATGACGATGTTCCCGCAGATCAAGGCGCTGACGCTCAACATCGCGGCGCGGGTCTTCATGGGCATGACGCTGGGGCCTGAGGCCGACCGTATGAACCAGGCCTTCATCGACACGGTGCAAGCCTCGCTGGCGCTGATCCGCAAGCCGTTGCCGCCGTTCGCGATGTGGCGCGGGGTGCGGGCCAGGCGGTTCCTGGTGCAGCTGATGCAGTCCAAGCTGGCAGACAAGCGTGCCGCCGAAGGCCCGGACCTGTTCAGCCAGCTCTGCCATGCACGAGGCGAAGACGGCGAGCGCTTCAGCGACGACGAGGTGGTCAACCACATGATCTTCCTGATGATGGCCGCGCACGACACCACCACCTCGACGCTGACCACGATGCTGTACTGCCTGGCGCGAAACCCCGGCTGGCAGGACAAGCTGCGCGAGGACGCGCAGGCGCTGCCCGACGCGCAGCTGCGATATACCGATCTGGCCGGCTGCGAGCGCACCGAATGGGTGATGAAGGAGGCGCTGCGGATGTACCCGCCGCTGACCTCGATCCCGCGCAAGGCGGCGCGCGACTGCGAGTTCGGCGGCTTCCAGATCCCCAGGGGCACGCCGGTCGGCATCTCGCCGATCCACACCCACCACATGCCATCGCTGTGGACCCGTCCCGACGATTTCGACCCCGAGCGCTTTTCGCCCGCTCGCGCCGAGCACCGGCAGCACGCCTATGCCTACCTGCCTTTCGGCGGCGGTGCGCACCTGTGCATCGGCCAGCATTTCGCCGACATGGAGGTCAAGAGCGTGATGCACCAGTTGCTCAGGCGATTCAGGTTCAGCGTGCCCGAGGGCTATCGAATGCCTTACCAGCTGGTGCCGATCGCCAAGCCGCGCGACGGCCTGCCGATCACGCTGCAAGCGCTGTGAAGCGGCGGCGGGAGTCCGTGACCAGTGTCCGCAAGACGGGGTGGACGCCCTGCCCTTACAGTCAGCCCTGCACTTGCCCGGCAGGTGCACCCCCTAGACCTCCCGGAGCGACCCATGGCAGGCAGCGAGACACAAACATTCCCTTCAGCCGACCTGGGCTTCGACCCGGTAGCGCTGCGCGCAAAGTACGAGGCTGAACGTCTGCGCCGAGTTCGCCAGGACGGCAACGCGCAATACGTCGAGATCAAAGGCGAGTTCGCGCGCTACCTCGACGACCCCCATGTCGAACCAGGCTTCAAGCGCGACCCGGTCGTGCGCGAAGTCGACGTGCTGGTGGTCGGTGGTGGTTTCGGCGGCCTGCTGGCAGCCTCCAGGCTGCGTGCGGCGGGCTACGAAGACCTGTGCATCATCGAGAAAGCCGGCGACTTTGGCGGCACCTGGTACTGGAACCGCTACCCAGGCGCGGCCTGCGACACCGAGAGCTACATCTACCTGCCCCTGCTGGAGGAGACTGGCTACATGCCCTCGTCGAAGTACGCGCGTGGGCCTGAGATCCTCGAGCATTCCCGACGCATTGGCCGGCATTTCGACCTTTACCGATCGGCGCTGTTCCAGACCACGATCACCGCCATGCAATGGGTGGCCGAGGCGGCACGCTGGCAGGTCACGACCGACCGCGGCGATGTGTTGAGCGCGCGCTTCGTGGTGCTGGCGGGCGGGCCGCTGAACCTTCCCAAGTTGCCCGGCATCCCGGGCGTGGACAGCTTCAAAGGCCACAGCTTCCACACCAGCCGCTGGGACTATGCCTACACCGGCGGCGACGCCAGCGGCGGCCTGTCTGGCCTGAAGGACAAGCGGGTCGGCATCATCGGCACCGGCGCCACCGCGGTGCAGTGCGTGCCGCACCTCGGCGCGTCGGCCAAAGAGTTGTACGTCTTCCAACGCACGCCGTCGTCGGTCGACGTCCGCAACGATCGCCCGACCGATCCTGAGTGGGTCAAGACGCTCAAGCCCGGCTGGCAGCGCGAGCGAATGGACAACTTCACCACGGTGATCTCCGGCGGCCGCTTCGATGTCGATCTGGTCAACGACGGCTGGACCGACTTGATCACCAACATCCTGCTCGCCGCCCGCCGGCAACCGGCCGATGGCCGACAGGCGGCCGACACCGCGGCGCTGATCCAGTTGGCTGACGACCAGAAGATGGAGCGGGTGCGGGCACGCGTGTCTGCGGTGGTCCAGGACGGCGCCACCGCCGAATCGCTCAAGCCCTGGTACAACCAGTTCTGCAAGCGACCCTGCTTCCACGACCAGTACCTCGACACCTTCAACCGGCCCAATGTGCAGCTGGTCGACACCCAGGGCCAGGGCGTTGAGCGAATCACCGAGCGCGGCGTGGTGGTCGCAGGCCGCGAGTACGAACTCGACGCCCTGGTCTTCGGCACAGGCTTCGAGGTCGGCACCGATTTCACCCGGCGTCTGGGTTTCGAGGTCACCGGTCGCGATGGTCTGACCCTGACCGAGAAGTGGGCGCGCGGCGCCCAGACCTTCCACGGCATGTTCACGCGAGGGTTCCCGAACCTGTTCGTGATGACGACCCAGCAGTCGGGCCAGAGCGCGAACTTCCAGCACATGCTCGACGAGCAGTCGCGCCACATCGCCCACCTGATGACCGAGGTCAAGTCCCGCGGGCTGAGCACGGTCGAAGCCAGCAAAGCGGCCGAGACCGACTGGGTCGCCACGATCCTGAAATACTCGCGATCGCGGCGCAATTTCCTCGCCGACTGCACGCCGGGCTACTACAACAACGAGGGCAAGCCCGATGAGCGCACCGAGCGCAACTCGCAGTTCTGGCGCGGCCCGATGACCTTCATCCGCATCCTCGACGAATGGCGCAAAACGGGCAATCTGCCGGGGCTGGAGACCACGTCGATGGCGCCGCCGGTCTAGCGTCCACAGGCCAGCGAAAGGCCAGCGACAGGCTGCCCGGCCGCCAGGTGCGAAGATCGCCCCATGAACATCAACGTCCTCAGCCTGCGCCAACGCCTGCAGCAACCCGGATTGATCACCGCCCCCGGCGTGCACGACATGGTGTCGCTGCGCATGGCCGATGCGATGGGCTTTGATGCGCTGTACATGACCGGCTTCGGCACTGTGGCCTCGCACCTGGGGCTGGCAGATGCCGGTCTGGCCACATACACCGACATGGTCGGCCGCGTGCGGCAAATGGCCGGCATGGCGCGAACGCCACTGATCGCCGACGGTGACACCGGCTACGGTGGTTTGCTCAACGTGCAGCACACGGTGCAGGGCTACGAAGCGGCAGGCGCGACGGCGATCCAGCTCGAAGACCAGGAGGTGCCCAAGAAATGCGGGCACACGCCAGGCCGCCGCGTCGTGCCGATGGCCGACATGGTCAAGAAAATCGAGGTCGCGGTGGCCTCGCGGCGCAGCAAAGACTTTCTGATCGTTGCCCGCACCGATGCGCGCAGCAGCCTGGGCTTGGACGAGGCGCTGCGCCGGGCCGAGGCCTATGCGCGCGCTGGGGCCGACATCCTGTTCGTCGAATCGCCGCAGAGCGAGCAGGAGATGCGCCAGATCGGCCGCAGCTTCGACCTGCCGCTGCTGGCCAACATGGTCGAGGGCGGCTACACCCCGCTGCTAGACCGCGAGGCCTTGCTCGAGATCGGCTACAAAATTGCCATCTTTCCGGTCAGCGCTTTGCTCGCCGCGGCGCAAGCGATGCAGGGGGTCTATGCTGCGCTGAAGTCGCAAGGCTCGACCGCCGGCCTGCAGCAGCCGCTGATGCGCTTTGGCGACATGACCCAGCTGATGGGTTTCGACGAAGTGCACGATTTCGAACGGCGCTGGGCGGATCCCGAATGACAATGACCGGAGACCGATGATGGCACTCAATCTCACCCGCCTGGCGCTGCTGGGACTGGCCGTCGCAGCGCTCCAGCCGACGCTCTCGCAAGCGCAGGAGGCCTACCCCAGCCGGCCGATCCGTCTGGTGGTGCCCTTCACGCCAGGCGGGGTCACAGATTCCAGCGGCCGGCTGATTGCCGAAGCGCTGGGCCGTCGCCTGGGCCAGCAAGTCGTCGTCGACAACAAGCCAGGGGCCTCGGGCAACATCGGGACGGCGCAGGCTGCCACCGCAGCGCCCGACGGCTACACGCTGCTGCTGGCATTCGACGGCACGATGGTCATCAACCCGCATGTCTTCGCCAAAGTGCCTTTCGACACGCTCAAGGACTTCGCGCCCGTGGGCAAGATCGGTGCTGCGACGCTGATCCTGGTGGCCCATCCCGAACTGCCGGTCAAGACGCTGCAGGACGTGATCACACTGTCCAAGACCCAGGCGCTGGCCTACGGCACCTCCGGCATCGGCGGCACGCCGCACATCGCCGGCGAGATGCTCGCGCAGCGCACCGGCGCAAGACTCGAGCATGTGCCCTACAAAGGTGGCGGCCAGGCGATGATCGATGTGATGGGCGGGAGCATCCCGCTGGTCTACACGGCGGTGGCAGGCGCCCAAGGGCATGTCAAGGCCGGCAAGCTCAAGGCCATCGTGGTCTCGAGTGCGCAGCGCAGCAGCTCGCTGCCCGAGGTGCGAACCGTTGCCGAGAGCGGCGTGCCGGGCTTGAGCGACTTCGTCGTCGACTCCTGGGTCGGCCTGCTGGCGCCGGCACGAACGCCGCCGGCCGTGCTGGCCCGTTTGACGGCCGAACTCAACGCCGTGCTCGCTGAGCCTGCCGTGCGCGAGCGACTGACCTTGCTGGGCATAGACCCGACGCCGGGCACGGCCGAGCAATTCCGCCAGCAGATGCAGCGCGACCTGGCGGCCTACGGCGCTATCGTCAAAGCCGCTGGCATCAAACTGGATTGACGCCGGTAGTTCTCGCTTGCCATTCTCGCGGGCAGTTCAGTCCAGCAGGCGCGAAGCCACCGCGGCACGGGTAGCATGGGTTGCCCGCGCGACCCGCGGGCCGGTCCGCGCCGGCTCACAGCTCGTGTGAGTAGATGATGAATCCCTGGTGCTTGGCCACCTGGTCGTACAAAGCGCGACCGGGCTGGTTCGTGACCTGGGTCGTCCAGTACACCCGGCTGCTGCCGGCGCGGCGGGCTGCATCGTAGACAGCGTGGATCAACTGTCGGCCCACTCCCTGGCTGCGGCGGGCGGGGTCGGTGAACAGGTCTTGCAGGTAACACACGTCGTTCAAACGGGTCGTGCTGCGGTGAAACAGAAAGTGCACCAGACCTATGAGCTGGCCGTCGTCCTCGGCGACGAAAGCATGCACGGGCTCGTCGGGATCGAAGAAGCGCTCCCAGGTGGCGGCGGTGATCCCGGCCGGCAGTGCCGTTGCGCCTTCGCGACCGTAGAAAGCGTTGTAGCCGGCCCAAAGCGGGTGCCACTGGGCTTGGTCCTGGCGAGCGATGGGGCGGATGGTGAGGGCCATGTGCGGAGGGGTCTGCAGGGCTGGATGGAATCTAGGCGTCGGGACCTGCTTGAAGGTCTTGTCCACGATGCTGCGGTCCTGCGGGTCAGCGATCGCCTCAAACGCCTGTTGGGCCGCCTGATACGACTGGGCATGGGCCTGCGCATGGCCCGACACCGCAGCGGCATGCGCATGGATCGCGTGCACGAAAGCCTGCTCCCAGTCCGGCGTGTCTGTGCTGGCCAGGAAATAGCGCCGCATGTCCTGCGCATAGGCCCAGGCCGTGGGCCCCAGGCCGAGCAAGGCGTGCACCTGCGCGAGCAGCATCCGCGCGCGCATCTGCTGCAGTTCGGTGCCCACAGCCTGCCAGTGGTGCGCCGAAGCGTGGCTCGCGTCTAGCAACTCGGCGTCGCGCGAGGCGTCCACCCGGTCCTCGGCGAGTTGCCAGGCGCGGTTGTTGGCATTGGCGGCGAAGTGGCGGTGCCAGCTCTCGGCTTGGCTGTCTTCTGGCGCTTGGGGCATGGGCGGCTCCTAGGAGGGCGGCTGGCCGGGAATGGCGGCCGCGATCCTGCCATAGGCGCGGGCCTGGATGCAAGCCGGTGAACGCCTTTGCGCGGCGCTGGCGTCCGGCGCGCTGCCAAGTCATGAACAGGCTGCGGTGCGCGGCGGATGGCGCTAGCGGCAACCCAACTGGCCGGCCCCGTCAACCCCGTCAGATGGCCACTTGCACGACGACTGACGCAGCGTCCAGCGCGGCTGCCAACTCGGGCCCAGGCGCTGCATCGGTGATCAAGAGGTCAATCTCCTCAAGCTTGCAAGCCTGTGCTAGCGAGCGCTTGCCAAACTTGCTGGCGTCGCACAGAAGAATGACTTGTTCGGCGTGCTCGATGTAAGCGCGCTTGATCTGCGTGTCCTCCGGTGACGAATCGAAGCCGCCTTGCGCGGTCAGCCCTGCCACGCCGATGAAAACTTTGGTGAACCAGCCTCGGGCAGCGTCATCAGCGGCTTGCTGGCCGCAGACCGAGAGTTCTTGCGCCCGCACGATGCCACCCGGCATCAGCACGACGCAGCGCGATCCCGCCAGCAGGCTCGCGACCCGCAAATGGTTGGTGAACACAGGGATGCCCGCGTGCTTGGCCAGTTCGCGCGCCAGCGTGAGCACGGTGCTGCCCACGTCGAGTGCGATGTTGTCCTCGGTCGACACCAGCGCAGCAGCAGCGCGCGCGATCGCCTGTTTCGCACCGATCTGCCTGCGCCTGCGCGTCTCGTACTGCTGTTCGCGCATTTCAGCGTCGCTCAGGTGACGCAAGCCATGGGTGGTCCCGGTCGCGGAGATCGCCACAGCCGCGCCCTGCGATCGCTCGATCAGCCCCTGCCGACTCAGCGCATCCAGATCTCGCCGCGCGCTCATTGGCGAAATCCCGAAATGCGCCGCGAGCGCGCTCACCTTGACGAACCCGTCTTGCCGCACCAGTTCGACAATCCGTTGCTGTCGGACTGCGGCCGGCAGCATCGCGCCGCTCTTGCGTGCGGAGCTTGCCTGGGGTGGTTTGGTCATGCGCCGATTGTGCTGCGCGCCGATCAAGCGGCTTTGCGCAGACCGTCTCCACGCGGATCGGAGGCGCTTTCGAAGCCGCCGTCCGCAAGCCGGCGCACGAACTGCACATGGCCCGCCCGGTCGTCACGCTGCGCGCCCAGCACCAGCGGCAGCCCGACGCGCGAGAGCGCCTGGCGGCTCGCTTCGTCGAACGAAGCCTCCGCCAGCACCACGTTCTCGTCGGCTTTGCCAAAGGTTCCAACCACCCAGCGCGGCGCGGCCAGCGCATCGGCAGGGGCTGTGCCAGCGAGCAGGCGCATCAGCACCTGCGCGAGGATTTGCGGTTGGCTCTTGCCACCCATGCAGCCGAGCGCGGCTTCGATGTGTCCGTTGCGGCGCAGCAGCGACGCCGTCAGCGTGCTGGGGGGCCGGCGCCCTCCGGCCAGCACCGCAGGCCCTTCGTGCAGCGTGAAGGCGGCACCGCGGTTTTGACAGACGATGCCCGTTGCGGGCTCGAGCATGCTCGCGCCGAAGGCGTGAAAAACACTCTGGATGACGGTGACTGAATGACCCAGCGCATCCTGTGCCACGATGGCCACCGTATCGCCATTGGGCCGCGGTCGCGCTGGCGTGGCGGGAAGTGGCTGCTGGAGGTCGCTGGCCAGGCGTCCAAGGTCCTCCACCAGCGCGTCTGAAAGCAGCCAGGCAAGGTCGACCTCGACATGCTCAGGATCCCCCAGATGGTGGTCCCGCAGGTCGGCGGTGATCGCACACAACCTCGCCAGCACGCATCCCGCCTCGCCGCAGGGGTCAGCCCGCTCCAGGCCCAGGCGGCGCATCGCACTGAGCAACTGCAGCAGCACAAAGCCCTGAGACACGGGCGGCGTGGTCAGGATGTCGTAGGGGCCAAACGGGGTGGACAGGGGTTCGAGCCAGCGCGAGCTGTGCTGCGCGAGATCGTCGCGGGTCAGCAGCCCTCCACAGGCGTGCAAGCCCCCCACGAATTGCGCCCCCACTTCTCCCTGGTAAAACGCCTTGGGCCCGTCCTGCGCGATGCGCGCCAGGCTCTGCGCCAGAGCCGGCTGACGCAGGATCTCGCCGCTGCGCATCACGCGACCGTCCGCATGAAAGAACACACCCCGCAGTCCCGGATCCAGGCCGAGCCTGGCCTGCAAAGCGTCCAGGTCGCGCCCAAGCGCGGCGGCCACCGGCACGCCGTCTCGCGCGAGTGCGATGGCGTCTTCGAGCAGGCGCGACCAGGGCAGGCGCCCGCCTTGTGCATGCAGATCCGCCCAAGCGGCGATCACACCCGGCACCGTGATCGGATGCACGCCGTGGATGGGCATCGAGGCGTGTTGGCCCCGCAATAACGCGGCATGGAGCGCCGCCGGCGCAGCACCGCTGCCGCTGAGTGCGCGCACGCGTCCATCCGGAAGAGCCAGCAGCGCCTGGATATCGCCACCGATCGAACACATGTGCGGGTAGACGACCGTCAGCACCGCGCAGGTCGCGATGGCGGCATCGACGGCGGTGCCGCCATCGTGCAGCGCTCGCTCGCCTGCTTGGGTGGCCAGGGCATGGGGTGAGGCAATGGCGCCAGCTGTGTTCATGGAGTCCTCGAGCTTCAATGGATGGTGGACAGGAAGGCCTTCAGACGCGCAGGGGCCTGCTCGCCGAAGAACTGGTCAGGTGGGGCTTCGTGTCGGATCTGCCCCTCCTCCATCAGCACCACCCGATCCGCGATCTGGCGCGCGAAGCCCATTTCGTGCGTGACGATGATCATGGTCATGCCGGTGGAGGCCAGCTCGGAGATCACCGACAGCACCTCACCGGTGGTCTCGGGGTCGAGTGCGCTGGTGGGCTCATCGAACAGCATCAGATCGGGATTCATCGCCAGCGCGCGCGCGATGGCCGCACGCTGCTGTTGCCCGCCCGAGAGCTTCATCGGATAAGCGTCGGCCTTGGCCGCGAGACCCACGCGCTCGAGCAAGCGCATCGCGTTCTCGCTGGCTTGCGCGGGCGACTGGCCCAGAACGCGGATGGGCGCTTCGATGATGTTCTCTTTGACCGTCATGTGCCAGAACAGGTTGAACTGTTGGAACACCATGCCGATGCGACGGCGCTGCAGCACCACTTGCCGGTTGCTGATCGCTTGCAGGCGCCCACCCGCCTCTTTGTAGCCGATCAGCTCGTCGCCGACGTAGATTCGTCCACTCTGGTAGGTCTCGAGCTGGTTGATGCAGCGAAGAAAGGTGCTCTTGCCCGAGCCCGAGGGTCCGATGATGCAGAGGATTTCGCCTGCCTGGACCTGCAGGTTCACACCACGCAGAACAGGCGTGTCGCCAAAGCGCTTGTGCACATCGACCGCCAAGACCAGAGGCTTGGGATTTGCGTCGCTCATGCCCGGCGCTCCGCGCTGCCCGCTCGGGGCGTCATGTACACGACAAGGCACTGCCACCAGGTGCGCACAGGCTGATCGATCTCGTGGGCCCGCAAGCGCGTCTCGATCACGCCCTGGATCGTGTTCCAGATCGCGGTGAGCACGAGGTAATTGAGCGCCACCACGGTGAGGAGCTCGAAGGTCTTGAAGGTCGTGGCCGACATGCCTTCGGTCAGCAGGAAGATCTCCTGCACACCGATCACACTGGCCAGCGATGTCGTCTTGAGCATGTGATTGAAGTCGTTGCCAAAGGGCGGCATGATCACCCGGGTCGCCTGCGGGATCACGATGCGCCAAGTGACCTGCCAGGCGCTCATTCCCAAGGAACGCGCGGCCTCGATCTGGCCCCGCGCAACTGCCTGGACGCCGTTTCGCACGATCTCGGCCATGTAAGCGCCCTCATGAATGGCCAGTCCGATCACCGCCGCTTGGAACGAGGCCGTCAATTTGAAACCGACGATTTCGATGTCCGAGAAACGGAACACGCCCGCTGCGGCCAAGCCAGAAAACAGCATCACCAGCAGCACCAGCACCGGGATGCCCCGAATCAGCCAGACATAGAAGGCACATGCCGACCTGATCACGACATAGCGCGAGAGGCGGCCAAAGCCGACCACCAGGCCAATCAGAAGACCCAACATCATGGCCAGCACAGCCATGATGACCGTGCGACCGAGCGCGTTGAGGTAAGGCGCGCCGGGATTGACGATGCGCTCGACGAAAAACGCCCAGTCGAATCCCATCAGAGTTCCATGCCCTGCATGTTCCACTTCTCGATCAGCTTCTTGTAGCTGCCATCCGCCACGAGGCTGTCGAGCGAACGCTTGACGGCGTTCGTCAAGTCAGTGTTGCCCTTGCGGATGCCAATGCCGGTGCCGATCAGGCCAAACGGGTCGCCCTTGGCTTTGAAGTCGTTCGGACGCAGGCGCACGTAATAGGCGCCGGCCGTGGAGGTCGTGCCGACGGCATCGACCTGGCTGGTGGCCAATTGCTGAAAGGTGTCGGTCGTGGTCGGCAGGACAACGAGGTTGATCTCAGGTTTGCCCAAGTCCTTGAGCTTCTTGTTCGCCTCGATCGCGAGGTTGTGGATCGTCGTCCCGTTGGGAACAGCAACCTTCTTGCCGCTGAGGTCCTCCAGCCCTGCGCCCAGGCTGTTGTCGGTGCGGCGCACAACAATCTGTTGACCGGTGCGCGAGAACGGCACCATGTCGATGATCTCAAGGCGCTCTGCCCGGATGAACAGTTCCTGCATGATCGCATCGCACTGTTGCGCCTGCAGCGCCGGGACCAGACCCGGAAACTTCAGCTGCACCCAATTGACCTTCAGGCCCATGCGTGAGGCGATCTCGGTGCCCAGCTCCACCTCGAAGCCGATCGGCTGCTGCTTTTCGTCGAAATAAGCGCGCGGCGGGTTGTCGATCGTTGCGCAATAGTTGATCACGCCTTTGCCCGCCAGGGCGGCAGGCGCTGGGATGCGCGCGCTTTGCGCTTGCGCGGGTGCCGCGGCCCACAGGGCGGATGCGGCCAAGGCGATGACGCTGGCAGTGCGGCGCAGGGACAGGTAGGTTCTGGAAGTGCTCATGACCGGATATTCCTTGAAAGGTTAGAACAGGGGGAAACGGAAACCTGGAAAAAATCAGTCCATGAAGGCGCCGCCATTGACGGCAATGGACTCGCCGGTGACGAATCCGGCGTCGTTGGACAAAAGAAAAGCCACCACGCGCGCCACATCCTGAGGCTGCTCGAGGCGGCCCATCGGCGTGTCGGCGATCCACTGGCGCTTGACGCTCTCGGGATCCGTGCCGCGCAGCCTCGATTCCCATTCAAGCTCACGCACCTGCATCGAGGTGGCGACGAACCCGGGGCATACCGCGTTGACCCGGACGCCCAGAGGCGCGAGTTCGAATGCCATCGCCTGGGTGAGCCCGACGACGCCGAACTTGCTCGCGACGTAGTCGGCCAGGAAAGGCGCGCGCCCTTGCTTGCCCGCCATCGATGCAATGTTGACGATGCAGCCGGACTTGCGCTTCACCATGGCGCGGGCCGCCGCCTGCCCCGAAAAGAACAGGCCTCGCAGGTTGACGTCCAGCGTGAGGTCGTACTGCGCCTCATCGATATCGAGGAAGCGCGCCATGCGCGAGACGCCTGCGTTCGAGACCCAGGCGCTGATCGGTCCGATGTCGTGCTCGATCGCCTGCACCAACTCGCGGCAGGCTGTGGCCTGGGTCACGTCCAGTTTGCGGGCATGCGCGTGAGGCAGCCTTGACGCGACCGCCTTGGCGCCCTCTTGGTTCACGTCCGTCACGACGACCGTATGGCCACGGCCGGCCAGGTCGACGCACACAGCTTCCCCGATTCCCGACGCCGCGCCGGTCACCACCACGATCGATGTCATTCGTTCACTCCAGGTGCGGCAAGCCGCTTGACCTCACGCCGGTCCTGGTGGCCCTGCGTGTCCAATGATTGCCACCAGGGCGGGAAGCCCAGCAGGTCGGGCATCCGGTGATCGCAAGGTGCTTGCAGCTCACCGCCCACGACCAGCACTTGCAGGCCCGCCGCGCGCGCCGATCGGGCGCCGCTGAGGCTGTCCTCGACGGCCCAGGTGTCCGCAGCCGTCAGCGCCAGCACTGCGAGCGCGCGGATGAAAGGCTCGGCGGCCGGCTTGGGGTGCTGCACGTCCTCAAGGCAGATGGCCCCGCAAAACAAGTCCACGCTGGCCAGCGCACGCAGGTTCGCCATCACGATCGGGCGCTCGGAGCTCGAGACGGCCACCATGGCGACCTGTCGCCGCGCCAGATACGCGAGCGCTTCGCGCGCGCCGGGCATCGGCCGCACTTGGTGCGCGTGGTCCAGGTAGTGACGGGTGACGGCCGCTCGAAACGTCCGCTCGGCGCCCTCCGGGTCGCGTCCGAGCGTCTGTCCAAATCGCGGTGCGAGGATGGGCCAGACCTGCGCGATCGCCACGCCGATGAAAGGTGTGGCGCCCTGGTCGCTGATGTCCACGCCGTGGGCGTGGCAGACAGCTTGCAGCGCCTGCAGGTGCAGCGGCTCGCTGTCGACCAGCGTGCCGTCCACGTCCCAAGCCACTGCGCGCGGGCGGCTCATGGCCTGGCGCCCATGGTGTCAAAAAGCGGCTGCAGCGCGCCGTACAAGCTGCGGTAATCGCCATAGGCCGCGTCGTACACAGCGCGGTTCTTGGCTTGCGGCTCGACGAGGGGCGCCAACTGCACAAAGGCCTGCGCGCCCTGCGCGTCTGTTGTCAGGCCGCTGCCCAGCGCCGCGATCCAGGCCGCACCCAGGCAGGAGCCCGGGTGGCCCGACAGCGGCTGGACGGGTCGGTCGATGACGTCGGCGATGATTTGCAACCACAGTGCGCTGGCCGCGCCACCGTCGGAGGCCAGGACCCGTGTTGCGTGCATCCCGATCTCGTCAAACACCTCGACGTGGTGGCGGATGCCAAAGGCAACCCCTTCGAGCAGGCTGCGCCACAAATGCTCGGGTCCGTGGTGCAAACCCAGTCCGGTGAAGGTGCCGCGCGCCAGTGGGTTGTGAATCGGCGTCTTCTCGCCCAGGAAATAAGGCAGCGTGCGCACACCGTCGCTGCCCGCAGGCACCGAGCTGGCCCAATGATCGAGTTGCTGGTGACGCGATTGCCCCGGGTGGTCCTGCGCGGCCCCGCCGAAGTGCGATGCGAACCAGTTCAGCAGCGAGCCGCTGCAGGCCATGCAGCCATTGGGCATGTAAAGCCCTGGCACCGGGTGATAGTCGAGGAACAAACGCGGATCGGGCCGTGCCTCGTTCGAGGCCAGCAAGATATCGCCCGCGCCACCGAGCTTGACCAACATGTCACCCGGGCCTTGCACCCCCGCGGCCCAGGCCGACCCCACATGGTCGGCCAAACCGGCCACCACGGGCGTGCCTGCCTGCAGGCCGGTGGCGAGGGCCGCCTGCTGCGTCACTTCACCCACGATGGATCGGCTGAGTGCCAGCGGCGGAACCTGGTCGGTGGAAATGCCGCCTGCAGCGACCAGGTCCGCGGCGATCTTGCCCGATGCGAGGTCGACAAAACCGGCTTCCAGCGCCCAGTTCTGTTCCACATGGCGAGCGCCTGTCAATCGGAAATTGATGTAGTCGTAGCTGCCCAACACCGTGTGGATGCGATCGAACACCTGCGGCTCGTGGCGTGCGACCCAGAGCAGCTTGGCCGCCACCAGCTGCTGGTTGATGCCGTTGCCTGTGCGCTGGGTGAATGCGGCCTCGTCAAATTGACGCCGCAGCGCCTGGACCTCCTGGGCGCAGCGGCCATCGCTTTGCTGGATGCTCGGTCGCAGCAGCGCGCCGTTGGCATCGAGCAGCACGACGGCCGGGACCATGCCCGAGACGCCGACCGCCTTGACCTCGCTGGCCGGCACGCCAGCCTGCGCCAGCAACTGCGGAATGATCGCGCAGACGTTGTCCCACCATTGCTGCGGATCCTCTTCGGCCCACCCCGCATGGCGATGGGACAGCGTCACCGGGCGGCGGGCAACGGCCAGCCGCTCGCCGGGCATCCGGATCAGGATCCCGATCGTCGACGTTGTCCCAATGTCCAGGCCGATCACGCAGCTCATGAATGCTCGCCGGTTCAGCGCAGTTGGTTGACTTGGTCCATGAAGCGCTTGACCCGGTCGCCGTCCACCGCGTTCCAGGTGACGCCATCGACCTTGAAGTGCGTGCCGACGATGCAGCCATCGGCCAGCGCGAGGATGCTCGAGACCGTCTCGAGCGTCACGCCGGTATTGGCAAAGACCGGGACTTTGCCCTCGAGCGCCTCGGCCACGCGCTGCAGATCGGAGGTGTTCACACCCTGCCCGGTCAGCGCGCCTGACACGAGAATCCCATCGGCCAGCGAGGAGAACACCGCACTGCGGGCGCGCAACTCGATCGGCCGGCGATCGAGCGAGTCCGCGAATTCGGCGTTGATGTTGAACAGCAGCTTCAAGTCGTTGCGACCGAGGTTGCGGCGCAGCCGCAAGGCGGTCGCGGCATCGGGCTTCCACAGGCCCATGTCGGAGGCGAACACGCCTGTGAAGATCTCGCGCACGAACGACGCCCCGGTGGCCGCGGCGATCGCGACGCTGGCTGATGGGTCCCACAACCAGTTCACGCCGAACGGGATCTTGATGTCGGGCTTGACCGTTGCGATGACCGCCGTCATCGCGGCAACCCCTTCAGCGGGCGCTTGGAGCTGGTAAGGCCTGTCGTTCTCGTTGCCAAACATGATGGCATCCACGCCGCCGGCCTGCAGGTGTTCGATGTCCGCGAGGACCCCTTCGACCAGTCGACCCATGCCGCCCGCCGCGTCGTACAGCGGCGTTCCGGGCAGCGCGCCGATATGGACCATGCCGATCACGGCTTTCTTGCGCGTGCCGAAGAAATCAAAAAGCATAGTTACTTCCTCATTCGCTCAGATTCAAACAGATTCGCACAATGTAGCAGGCTGTCCTGGGCTGCGCAAGCTGCCGGGGTATCCGCAAAGACCCTGTTGCCGTGGATCGCCGGCGCCCCGAGACTCCAGGGGATGAGAACTTGCCACCCTGATGCGCCCAGATGCGCCGAGACCTGGTTCGACCGCCAACCCGGGACGCCGGCATGAGCGAGCCGGCAGCCACCGAGGTCGATTTTCTGGTGATCGGTGGCGGCATCGCCGCCGCCTCGCTGGGCTACTGGCTCGCGCCGCACGGCCGCACCCTGCTGCTCGAGCGTGAAGACCAACCGGGTTACCACAGCACCGGGCGCTCGGCAGCGCTGTTCATGGAGAGCTACGGCACGCCGCAGGTGCGGGCGCTGACCTGCGCCAGCCGGGCATTTTTCGAGCAGCCGCCGCCTGGGTTTTCCGAGCATCCGCTGCTCAGTCCGCGCGGCGCGCTGATGGTCGCGCGGCACGGCGAAGAGGACTTGCTGGCCGAGCAGTGGGCGGTGTTGCGGTCGGTCAGCCCTCGCGGCGCGCTGCTCGATGCGGCGGCTGCCTGCGCGATGCTGCCGGCGCTGCGGCCCGAACTCGTGCTGGGCGCCGTCTTTGAGCCCGATGCCTCCGACATGGACGTGCACGCGATCCTGCAAGGCTTTCTGCGTGGCCTGCGGCGCAGCGGTGGGCAGCTGGTCTGCAAGGCCGAGGCCCGCCAGATCGAGCGCCGGGACGGTCAGTGGCAGGTGCTGGCAGGCGATCAGGTCTACCGCGCGCCGGTGCTGGTCAATGCCGCCGGGGCCTGGTGCGACCAGGTCGCGGCGCTCGCAGGCCTGCCCGGCATCGGGCTGGTGCCCAAGCGGCGCAGCGCCTTCTTGTTCGACCCGCCGGCCGAGCCCGGCTGGACCCAGTGGCCGATGGCGATCGGCCTGGATCACGGCTGGTACATCCGACCCGACGCCGGCATGTTGCTGGGTTCGCCCGCCAACGAAGACCCGATGCCGCCACACGATGTCCAGCCCGAAGACCTAGACATCGCGACCGCGGTGCACCGCATCGAGGAGATGACGACGCTGACGATCCGGCGGCCCTCGCGGCCCTGGGCGGGGCTGAGATCCTTCGTGCCCGACGGCGACCTGGTCGGCGGATTCGACCCGCTGGCACCGGGCTTTTTCTGGCTGGCAGCCCAGGGCGGCTACGGCATCCAGACCTCGGCGGCGATGGGCGAGGCCTGCGCTGCGCTGGCGCGCGGCCAAGCGCTGCCGCAGCGCATTGCAGATTTTGGCTTGACGGCGGCGATGCTCAGCCCGCAACGCCTGACCCGCATGCCAGCCCTGCCCGCAGACCACTGAAGAACTCAGGACCCGAACCATGCGTGTTTTCACCGCCACACTGGCCACCGAGACCAACACCTTCGCACCGCTGCCCACCGGCCTGAGCTCGTTTCGCGAGCGCGGCTACTTCAAGGCCGGCGAACACCCCGAAGCGATGAGCTTTTTTGCCGGACCGCTGTGGGCAGCGCGCGAGCGCGGTCGGCCACTGGGCTGGCAGTTGTTCGAAGGCATGGTCGCAGCGGCTCAGCCCAGCGGCACAACAACGCGGCTGGCCTACGAGACGCTGCGCGACGAGCTGCTGGCCGACCTGCGCGCGGCGATGCCGGTCGACATGGTAGTGCTAGGGCTGCACGGCGCGATGGTTGCCGACGGCTACCACGACTGCGAAGGCGACCTGCTGCAGCGCGTTCGCGCGATCGTCGGCCCGGGCGTTGTGGTCGGTGCCGAACTCGACCCGCACAACCATCTCAGCGAGGCGATGGTGACCCAGGCCGACCTGCTGATCGCGTACAAGGAGTACCCGCACACCGATATCAAGGAGCGAGCGCTCGAACTCGTCGACCTGTGCGCAGCGCAAGTCGCAGGGCGGGTCAAACCGGTCGCCGCAGTGGTCGACTGCGGGATGATCGTCACGGTGCACACCTCGCGCGAGCCGGCACGAGGTTTCGTCGATCGGATCCAGGCACTAGAGGGCCGCGACGGCATCCTGTCGGTGTCGGTGACGCACGGTTTCCCCTGGGGCGACGTGCCCGACATGGGCACCAAGCTGCTGGTCTACAGCGACAGCCATGTCGACCCCGACGGCGCCCGGGCGCGAGCGCTGGCGCGGCGCCTGGCCGACGAGTTGATCGGCCTGCGCGACGAACTGACCCCGCCCTACCCGGGCATAGACGCAGCGCTCGACCAGGCAATGGCTTTCAAGGGCGGGCCGGTGGTGATCTCCGACGGCGCCGACAACCCCGGTGGCGGCGCGGCCGGTGACGCGACCTTCATGCTGCGGCGCATGTTCGAGCGTGGCATCCGCAACGCAGCGCTAGGCCCACTGTGGGACCCGGTGGCCGTGCGCATCGCGTTCGACGCTGGCGTGGGTGCGACGCTGGCGCTGCGCGTGGGCGGCAAGACCAGCCCGCTGTCGGGCGACCCGCTGGACCTGGTCTGCAAGGTCAAGGCGCTGCAGCGCGAGCTGATCATGACCGGCCTGTCGGGCGCGCCGACGCCGATGGGCGACAGCGCGCTGCTCGAGTGCGACGGCATCGAGATCGCGCTGATCAGCCTGCGCGGCCAGGCCATCGGCACCGACATGTTCAGCCAACTCGGCTGCGACCTGGCAGCCAAGCGGCTGATCGTCGTGAAGTCCTCGCAACACTTCTATGCCTCGTTCTCGAAGATCGCCCAGCAGGTCATCTACGCCGGTGCGCCGGGATCGGTGACGCACGATCTGAAGACGCTGCCTTACCGCCATGTCCGGCGGCCGAAGTGGCCCCTGGACGAATGTTGAATCAACCGAGCCCAAGC
>JBILYN010000226.1:0-7223 GCA_044377715.1 Aquabacterium sp. | reverse complement strand
CATCCATGGCCCAACCAGCGCTTTGCCGTCAAACACCCGAGGTAGGAGCCGTATGCGGGAATTCCGCAAGTACGGATCTGTGCGGGGGGCGCCCAGCAATGGGTGTCCCTACCGCGATTGGGGGTAACGCCGGCCCGGAATTGACGGCAACTCTGAACCGAAGCGAGTGCATCCAGGATGCCCGCCAGCGGCCCGCAGTTGGCGCCGCAGGGTTGGGGTGAGCCGGCTGCGTCGAGCGGCCTGCTGCGCAGGCTGTAGAGCCTGCGCCCGTGCATGCGTGCGGCAACACCCCGGTGCCAGAGTCTGGGGAAAACCATACTTGTCCAAAAAGCTGGAGCCGTTAACTTCAACGCAAGCGATCGTCCGGCTCCGGTTTGCAGCCAGGTCGCGCCAGCCAGGGTGGCAGGTATCCATGCGACACCCGTCGCCACCAACCACGAAACAGGAGACGCCATGACACTCGCCACGCCCCGACCCAAGCCCCTCCGGATGGCAGCCCTCGCTGCAGCAGCGGCACTGGCCTGCGCCGCCACGCAGGCCGCGCCGCTGAAGATCGCACTGGTCGAGACCCTGTCGGGCCCGGCCTCGCCCACCGGGCAGCTGTTCCGCATGTCTCTGCGCTATTCGTTGGACATCATCAACACCAGCGGCGGCTGGAACGGCGTGCCGGTGCAGCTCATGGAGTACGACAACCAGGGCGGCCCGGCCGGTGCGGCCGACAAGGTGAAGGCCGCGATCGCCGATGGCGCCCACATGATCGTGCAGGGCGCCGCCTCGTCGGTGGCCGGCCAGATCACCGAAGACGTGCGCAAGCACAACCTGCGCAACCCGGGCAAGGAAGTCGTCTTCCTCAACGTGGGCGGCGAGGCCAATGAATTCGTCGGCGAGAAGTGCCACTACTTCCATGTGCGCTTCAGCCCCTACGCCACGCTGCGCATGAAGGCGCTGATGGGCGTGATGCGCGCCGAGAAGGTGATGGGCGACGAGGTGTTCGCCATGAACCAGAACTACTCCTGGGGTCAGGACATCGAGAAGGCCACCATCGAATACGGCGCCAGTATGGGTTACAAAGTGGTCGACAAGGTGCTGCACGACCTGAACAAGGTGCAGGACTTCTCGCCCTATGTGGCCAAGATCGCCGCCAGCAAGGCCGACACCGTGGTCACCGGCAACTGGGGCAACGACCTGCTGCTGCTGATGAAGGCGGCCAAGTCGGCCGGCCTGAAGGCGCGCTTTGCCACCACCTTCCTCGACCAGCCCGGCAACATCGGCAACGCCGGCGAGACCGCACTGGGCCACTACGTGGTGCACAGCTTTAACGCAGAGGCGGCAGGCGCTGCCGGCGAGAAGTACGTCAACGACATCAAGGCCAAGACCGGGCAGGCGCCCACCTTTGTGATGCCCCACACGATCAACGGCATGCGGCTGGTGGGCGAAGCGCTCAAGGCCACCAAGGCCGAGGCCGGCAACTTCTCGGCCCGAGCCTTCATGCCGGCCTTGCTGGCGGCCAAGGCGTCCACCCCGCTGGGCGACATCAGCATCCGCGCTGCCGACCACCAGGTGATCCTGCCAATGGTGGTGTCGGTGGTGTCCAAGGACGCCAAGTACAAGGTCGATGGCACCGACATGGGCTTCAAGCCGGTGAAGGTGATGAGCGGCCCCGAGGCCGCAGCGGCGGTGTTCGACAGCTGCAAGATGACCAAGCCCTCCTGAGCGGCCGCGCCAGCACCAGCTGCACGCCGCCAGCAAACCGCTGTCAGAAGCCCGCCGTCACGCACCCATGGACCAGTTCGTTGTCTCGCTGCTCAATGGCTGCATCTACGGCCTGCTGCTGTTCATGGTGTCGGCCGGCCTCACCCTGATCTTCGGGATGATGGGCGTGCTGAACTTCGCCCATGCCAGCTTCTACATGCTGGGCGCGTACTTCGCCTTCACCCTGCAGCCCTACACCGGCTTCGTGGGTGCGCTGCTGCTGGCGCCGGTGCTGGTGGGGGTGTTGGGCGTGGTGGTGGAGCGCTTCTTCCTGCGGCGGGTGCACCAGCACGGCCATGCGCATGAGCTGCTGCTCACCTTCGGCCTGAGCTTCATCATCGGCGAGCTGGTCAAGCTGTTCTATGGCAACTACCCGGTGGAGTACCGCATTCCGGCGTCGCTGGATTTCGCCGCCTTCCGCATTGGGGAGCTGAACTACCCGTTCTACCGCATGCTGATGGGTGGTGTGGCGATCGCCATGTTCGTGATGATCTTCCTGCTGCTCACCCGCACGCGGGTGGGCATCGTGGTGCGCTCGGCCATCTACCGCCCGCGCATGGCCGAGGCCCTGGGCCACAACGTGCCGCTGGTGTTCATGGGCGTGTTCGGTGCCGGCGCGGCGCTGGCGGGCCTGGCCGGTGCGGTGGCCGGTGCGTTCTACACCACAAACCCCAACATGGCGCTGGAGCTGGGCGTGATGGTATTCGTGGTGGTGGTGGTGGGTGGCCTGGGCTCGCTGGAAGGCGCCATGCTGTCGTCGCTGCTGATCGGCCTGGTCACCTCGTTCGCGGTGGGCATCGACCGCAGCCTGGTCGACCTTCTCGCGCTGGTGGGCTTGGGTGGCTGGGCGCTGGGGGTGGGTGGGCTGTTCACGCTCAAGTTGTCCAGCCTGGCTGCCACCCTGCCGTTTGCGCTGATGCTGCTGGTGCTGCTGCTGCGCCCGTCCGGCCTGATGGGCGACAAGACATGAGGCGTGTTCGGGGTGGCGCTGCGGCGCGCGGCATCGCGCTGCCGGGGTTGGTGGCGCTGGTGGCGGGCCTGGCGCTGTTGCTGGCGCTGCCGGCGCTGTTGTCGGCGTCGCTGTTGAACGCCGCCATCCAGATGTTGATCGCGGCCTTGTTCGCCTGCGCCTTCAACCTGCTGTGCGGCCAGGGCGGCATGCTGTCGTTCGGGCATTCGGCCTATTTCGGCGTGGGCGTGTTCGCCACGGTGCATGCGATGAACGCGCTGGCGGGCCAGGGCCTGCTGCCCACACCGCTGCTGCCGGTGGTGGGGGCACTGGCCGGCATGGTGTTCGGGGCTATCGCGGGCTGGTTTGCCACCCAGCGCACCGGCACCTACTTCGCCATGATCACCCTCGCCCTGGCCGAGTTGGTGCATGCGCTGGCGCCGCACATCAAGGGCGTGTTCGGCGGTGAATCGGGGGTGTCCGCCATGCGCATGCCGGCCTGGGGCTTCAGCTTCGGCGAGGGTCGCCACCTCTACTACATGACCCTGTTCTGGGTGCTGCTGGCGCTGCTGCTGCTGTATGGCTACACCCGCACGCCGCTGGGCCGGCTGACCCTGGGCCTGCGCGAGAACAGCCACCGACTGCGCTTCCTTGGCTACAACACCCACCTGCTGGCGGTGCTGGTGTTCACCGTCTCATCGATGTTCTCCGGCCTGGCCGGTGGCCTGCAGGCGGTCAACAACGAGCTGGGCAACTATGTGGTGTTCGATGCCAACCTGTCGTCGTCGGTGGTGCTCAACAGCTTCATCGGCGGTGTCAACGTGTTCCTGGGACCGGCCCTGGGCGCGGCGCTGATGACCTTCTTCGGCCTGGCGGTGTCGGACCTCACCCGCTCCTGGCTGCTCTACCAGGGTATCCTGTTCGTGGTGGTGATGCTGTTCATGCCTACCGGGCTGGCCGGGCTGGCGCAGACCTGGGCGCTGGCACGCCGGCGCTGCGGTGCGCAGCGCCTGCTGCCGCTGGTGGGCGCATGGCTGGTGGCCCTGGCGCTGTTGAGCCTGGGCACGGTGTTTGCCATCGAGCTGCTGCAGCAGCTGTTTTCCACCGACTACCGCGCCGGTGTGCAGGCGGGCGCGCCGTGGCCGACGGTCCGGCAATTCGGCCTGGCCTGGGCGCCTGGCGCAGCCACCACCTGGCTGGTGCCGCTGGTGTTGCTGGCCGCCGGCACGCCGCTGGCCCGCTGGGCCGGGCAGCGCTGGGCGGCTGCGCTGGATGCAGGCCAGGGCCAGGGCGCGTCACGATGACCGGCCCCATCCTGCAGCTGCAAGGGCTGCGCAAATCCTTCGGCCCCACCGAAATCATCTGCGGCGTCGACCTCGACATCGTGCCCGGTGAGCGCCACGCGCTCATCGGCCCCAACGGCGCGGGCAAGTCCACCTTGTTCCACCTGATCTCGGGCAATCTGGCACCCACGGCCGGGCGCATCCTGTTCCAGGGCCAGCCCATCGGCGGCCTGTCGCCGGCGCTGATCAACCGGCGCGGGCTGGCGCGCTCGTTCCAGATCACCAACATCTTCCCTAAGCTCACGGTGTTCGAGAACCTGCGCCTGGCGGTGATGCAGCGCCATGGCGTGCAGGCCATGTTCTGGCGCCGGGTCGACCGCCTGCCCGGCGTGCGCGCGCAGACCGAGGCGCTGCTCGCGCAGGTGCGCCTGGCAGCCCGGCACGACACCCTGGCCGGCGAGCTGTCTTACTCCGAGCAGCGGTCGCTGGAGATCGCGATGACCCTGGCCTGTGACCCGCAGCTCATCTTGCTGGACGAGCCGATGGCCGGCATGTCGCATGAAGAAATCGACCACACCGTGGCCCTGATCCGCGAGGTGACGCAGGGCCGCACGCTGGTGATCGTGGAGCACGACATGGCGGTGGTGTTCGCGCTGGCCGACCGCATCAGCGTGCTGGTGTACGGCCAGGTCATCGCCACCGGCACGCCCGACGCCATCCGCAACCACGCCGGCGTGCGCGAGGCCTACCTGGGTGAAGAGGCCGGGTCATGACGGCAACCGCACTGCTGCAGGTGCAGGGCCTGCATGCGCACTACGGCAAGAGCCACATCCTGCACGGGGTGGATTTCCAGGTGCACGCGGGCGAAGTGGTCAGCCTGCTGGGGCGCAACGGCTCGGGCCGGTCCACCACGCTCAAGGCCATCATGGGCCTGGTGCCACCCACCGGCGGCAGCATCGCGCTCAACGGGCGTGACCTGGCCGGCCAGCGGCCCTACACCGTGTGCCGCGCCGGCATTGCCTATGTGCCCGAAGAGCGCGAGGTGTTTGCCAACCTCACCGTCGACGAGAACCTGCGCATGGGCGAGCAGTCCGGCAGCGCAGGCGCGGCGCGCTGGACCGTGGCGCAGATGTTCGATTACTTCCCGCGCCTGAAGGAGCGGCGGCGCACCATGGCCGGCAGCCTGTCGGGCGGTGAGCAGCAGATGCTGACCATTTGCCGGTCGCTGCTGGGCAACCCGCAGGTGATCCTGGTGGACGAGCCCACCGAGGGCCTGGCGCCCAAGATCGTGGCGGTGGTGGCCGACTGCATCCGCGACATCCACCGGCGTGGCGTGTCGGTGGTGCTGGTCGAGCAGAAGCTGGCGATTGCGCTGAAGGTATCGCAGCGGGTGGCCGTGATGGGCCATGGCCGCATCGTGTTCGAAGGCACGCCCGAGCAGCTGCGCGCCAACCCCGCGCTGCTCAAGGAGTGGCTGGCCGTTTGAGGGTAGCGGTAGGTGATCCGTTCGATTCGGATAGCCGCACCACAAGTTCTGGGCATTTTCTGCCCCGGCGCCCAGGCCTCAACGCGGCCTCAGCCCGGACTCAACATCTTCACCCGCACTGGCGGGCCGGCCCAGCCCCGGGTTCGCAAATGCGCTTCCAGTGCCGGCAGCATCTGGCGCAGTTTGGCCGACACCGCGCTGTTGGTGGCCAGCAAGGTCCAACCCGCCTCGTCGATCGGTCCCGCTTTGACATGAGCGTGCATCGCCGGCGGCAGCAGTGGCAGCAAGGCTTCGAGCCTTGCTTGCGAAGCGCGCATGCGCTGGCCCAGCGCCACCAGGGGCTCGCTCTGGGCGATCGCCTGGCCTATGGCGTGGGTGTCGCTGGGCAACAGCAGTCGAACTCGCGGGTCGGGCGGTGGCGGCATATGGGGCGCGTGCGGCGGGGTGCTGGACAGCCTTGAACTGCCCGGAATGGCGCACAAGCCCAATGATAGACTTGACGGCTTTGCGCGAGCGACCCGTTTTGACGGGGCGGGCGCCGGTGGCCTCCTTGCCTTTCGTTGCCGGCCCTGTCCACGACGGACTGCTTGCCACCGCGTTCGAGCTTACACAGGCGCTGGGACGGCTCGCTCAGAGCAACCTTTCGCCACCCGATTCCCCTGCCCCCTGACGCCGCATGTTGCCCAAGCTTCTTACCTCGATTTTTGGCAGCCGCAACGAGCGGCTGCTCAAGCAATACCGCCGTGTGGTCGAAAAAGTCAACGCGCTCGAGCCGCAGTTCGAGGCCCTAGACGACGACGCACTGCGGGCCAAGACCGAAGAATTCCGCCAGCGCATTGCGCAAGGTGCGACGCTAGACGAATTGCTGCCCGAGGCCTTCGCTGCGGTGCGCGAGGGCGGCAAGCGCAGCCTGAAGATGCGACACTTCGATGTGCAGTACATCGGCGGCATGGCGCTGCACAACGGCAAGATCGCCGAGATGCGCACCGGCGAAGGCAAGACCTTGATGGCCACGCTGCCGGTCTACCTCAACGCGCTGTCGGGGCAGGGCGTTCATGTGGTCACGGTCAACGACTACCTGGCCCGGCGCGACGCCGAATGGATGGGCCGGCTTTACGGCTTTCTGGGTCTGACGGTCGGCGTCAACGTGCCTGGCTTGAGCCGCGAAGAAAAGCAGGCAGCCTATGGCTCTGATGTCACCTACGGCACCAACAACGAGTTCGGCTTCGATTACCTGCGCGACAACATGGTCTACGAGCTCGCCGACCGGGTGCAGCGCGGCCTGAACTTCGCGATCGTCGACGAGGTCGATTCGATCCTGATCGACGAAGCCCGCACGCCGCTGATCATCAGCGGCCAGGCTGAAGACCACACCGAGATGTACGTGCGTATCGACGCCGTCATCCCTGGCCTGAAAAAGCAGATCGGCGAGGCCGACCCGCGCACCGGCGAGGGCGTGATCGAGCCAGGTGATTTCACCGTCGACGAAAAAAGCCACCAGGTCTTCCTGACCGAAGACGGTCACGAGAACGCCGAGCGCCTGCTCGGCGAGGCAGGCCTGCTGGCCGAAGGCGCCAGCCTCTACGACGCGGCCAACATCTCGCTGATGCACCATGTCTATGCGGCGCTGCGGGCCAACCACCTCTACCACCGTGACCAGCATTACGTGGTGCAGCAGGGCGAGATCATCATCGTCGACGAGTTCACCGGCCGGCTGATGACGGGGCGGCGCTGGTCGGACGGCCTGCACCAG
>JBILYN010000003.1:0-68888 GCA_044377715.1 Aquabacterium sp. | reverse complement strand
TGGCGCCCGGGATGCCGTTGCCGCAGTCGACGACGATTTTCATCGGCCTAGCAAGCCTGGCATCGCCAACGATGCGGGCCGTGTATTCGGGCACGATGTTCATCACGGCCTTGCGGCCGCGCTTGGTTGTGTATGTCTCGGACACCATGCGCTCGCGCAGTTTCTGGATGTCATCGCCATAGATCGCGCGGCCAGCGAGAACCATCTTGAAGCCGTTGTAGTCCTTCGGGTTGTGGCTGCCCGTGACCTGGATGCCCGATCGGCAGCCATGAGCGCCGCGCGTCGCTGCGACGTAGTACAGCATCGGGGTCGTGACAGCACCGATGTCGACAACATCAAGCCCCGTCGAGACAAGACCTCGGATCAGCCCTGCAACAAGACCAGGCCCCGACAAACGGCCATCGCGGCCGACAGCAACAGCCCGCTCGCCAGCAGCGATCGCCTCGGAGCCGAATGCGCGACCAAGATGCTCGGCAAAGATTTCGTCGATCCCTGCTCCGACGATGCCACGAATGTCATAGGCCTTGAAGGCAGAGCTTTGGACATGCATGGCTTTGTATTTCCCGTTTCTGATGGCTGTTGCTCCATTTTACGAACCCCTTGCGGGCGAATTGTCGTCCCGCCAGAGCCACAGGTCCGAAAACGGCGAGTCGCCAGCCTCGACTTGCTTATCATCGCGCCATGCCAAGAACCCCGGCGCTGAGCCTGCTCGACGATGACGCTGCTTACCTGGCGCTTCAAACCCGCGACGCGCGCTTTGACGGCAGATTTTTTGTCGGCGTCACGTCGACCCGCATCTATTGCCGGCCTGTTTGCAAGGTCAGGCCACCGATGCGCAAGAACTGCCGCTTTTTCGCCAATGCCGCGCTCGCCGAGCAACATGGTTTCAGACCCTGCCTGCGCTGCCGCCCCGAACAAGCGCCCGGTCTGTCGCTGATGGACTCGTCGCAAGCGCTCGCATGCCGGGCGGCGACGATGCTTGGCCAGGCCGCCCACGAAGGCCTGGACCCTGTGCTGCCCGCGCTCGCGCAACGCCTGGGCGTGACCGACAGACACCTGCGACGCATCTTCAACCATGTCCATGGCGTTTCGCCCTTGGCATACCTCAGAACACAGCGCCTGCTGCTCGCCAAGCAGTTGTTGACCGACACAGCGATCCCCGTCACCGAGGTCGCGCTCGCAACAGGCTATGCGAGCCTGCGTCGCTTCAACGCATCGTTCGTCGAGCACTACCGGATGAGCCCGAGCGCGCTGCGCAAGGCCGGCACGGCAACGGACGGATGCGATGCATCGCGCGAACAGATGCTGAGTCTGGCATGGCGCCCACCCTACGATGTGGACGCGGTTCTCGGATTCTTTGCCCGCCGCGCCGTGCCGGGCGTCGAAGCAGTCGATGGCATGACGCTGCGACGAACGCTCGCTGTCCAGCATCGCGACAGATCGCTGACCGGCTGGCTGACGCTGCGTTTCAGACCCGATAGACATGAACTCGCGCTCAGCGTCTCGCCGTCTCTGATGCCGGCGCTTGGCATGCTGCTGGACCGGGTTCGCCAGGCCTTCGATCTCGACGCCGACCCGGCGCTGATCGACCCGGTGCTCGTCGACATCGGCAGTGGATCCAAGGCCGGCCTGCCCGGTATGCGCCTGCTCGGCGGCCTGGACGGCTTCGAGATCGCAGCCCGTGTGATCCTGGGCCAACAAGTCACGGTCGCGGCGGCCCGAACATTGACGCTGCGACTCGTCGAACGCTTTGGCGAGGCGATCGCCACACCATATGCCGACCTGGGCCGGTTGTTCCCGTCGGCACGAACGATCGCCGACGCATCGGCCGAGTCGATCGGCACGCTGGGCATCGTGCGCCAGCGGGTCGCGGCGCTGCAGGCGCTGGCAGCGGAGGTCGCTGCCGGTCGCATCGAACTGCACAGGTCGGCCCCGCTGCAAGCGACGCTCGATGCGCTTCGCGCGCTGCCTGGCATCGGCGACTGGAGCGCCCAACTGATCGCGATGCGTGCGCTGGCCTGGCCCGACGCGTGGCCGGCAACCGACATCGGTGTTCTCAACGCGCTGCGCGAGCACACGGGCGGTGAGCGCAACGCCAAGCTTGCCGAAGCCCATGCCGAACGCTGGCGCCCGTGGCGTGCATACGCCGTGATGAAACTGTGGCAACAACTGGAGCCCTGATGACCAAGCCCCCTCAGCGCCTGACCGCGCAATCGCGCATCGCCACCCCGCTAGGGCCTCTGACTGCGGCGGCCACCGACCATGGCCTGGCCGGCCTGTGGTTCGACGGCCAGGCCCACCACCCGGGGCCGCTCGACGCGCCCTTGGCCCCAGACCACCCGATGCTCGAAGCGGGCGCAAGAGCGCTGGCGACCTATTTCGACGGCGCAGCCCAGCCGCTGCACGGCCTCGCGCTCGACATGCACGGCACCGCGTTCCAGCAAGCCGTTTGGCGGGCCTTGCAAGCACTGGCGCGCGGCCAGACCGCCAGCTATGGCCAGATCGCCAGCGCCGCCGGGTCGCCAGCAGCGGTGCGTGCCGCCGGGGCGGCGATCGGCCGCAACCCGGTGTCTGTTCTCGTGCCATGCCACCGGGTGCTGGGCCGGGATGGCTCGCTGACAGGCTATGCCGGCGGCTTGGACCGCAAGCAAGCGCTGTTGCGGCTGGAGGGTGCCATATGGAAGCCCGGGAAGGAAACCCTGGAAGCCCTGACATGACGCCGGGCCATGCGATGACCGCGACTGAGGCAATGCCGAGCCCACGGTCGCAGGCGATGGCCGCCGCCTAAAATCGCCGCACTTCCAATTCCAGACAGCGAGATCCTTCCGTGGGCGCCAACATACTTCAGCAGCTTCCCGCCGGCCAACGTGTGGGCATCGCGTTCTCGGGCGGTCTTGACACGAGTGCGGCCGTTCACTGGATGCGCGCCAAGGGCGCGATCCCCTGCGCCTACACCGCCCACCTCGGCCAGCCCGACGAGACCGACTACGACGAGATCCCACGCAAGGCGCTGGCATACGGCGCAGACATCGCTCGCCTCGTCGACTGCCGCAGCGCCTTGGTGGCCGAGGGCATCGCGGCGATCCAGTGCAGTGCGTTCCACATCAGTACGGGCGGCGCAACCTACTTCAACACAACGCCCTTGGGCCGCGCCGTCACCGGCACCGCGCTCGTCGTGGCGATGCGCGACGACGGCGTCGACATCTGGGGTGACGGCAGCACCTACAAAGGCAACGACATCGAGCGTTTCTACCGCTACGGGCTGCTGGCCAACCCTGGCCTGCGGATCTACAAGCCCTGGCTTGACCAGTTGTTCATCGATGAGTTGGGCGGGCGCAAGGAGATGAGCGAATACCTCATCCAAGCCGGTTTCGATTACAAGATGAGCGTCGAGAAAGCCTATTCGACCGACAGCAACATGCTGGGTGCGACGCACGAGGCCAAGGACTTGGAGTTCCTGAACGCCGGCATGCACATTGTCAACCCGATCATGGGCGTAGCATTCTGGCGCGAGGACATCGCCGTCAAGGCCGAAACCGTGACCGTGCGCTTCGAGGAAGGGCGGCCGGTGGCGCTGAACGGCAGGTCCTTCGCGGACGCTGTCGCGCTGTTTGACGAAGCCAACCGCATCGGCGGACGTCACGGCCTGGGCATGTGCGACCAGATCGAGAACCGCATCATCGAGGCCAAGAGCCGCGGCATCTACGAAGCCCCGGGCATGGCGCTGCTGCACATCGCCTACGAGCGCCTGGTCACCGGCATCCACAACGAAGACACGATCGAGCAGTACCGCGGCAATGGCCGCCGCCTCGGCAAGCTGCTGTACCAGGGCCGCTGGTTCGACCCGCAGTGCCTGATGCTGCGCGAGACGGCCCAGCGCTGGGTCGCACGAGCGATCACCGGCGAGGTGACGCTGGAACTGCGTCGCGGCAACGATTACTCGATCCTCGACACATCCAGCCCGAACCTGACCTACCACCCTGAGCGGCTGACGATGGAGAGCGGCGCCGGGGCGTTCACGCCGGCCGACCGCATCGGCCAGCTGACGATGCGCAACCTCGACATCCAGGACACGCGCCAGAAACTCGGCATCTACAGCCAGGTCGGGCTGCTGGGCGCAGACTCAGACGGCGCGATCCCGCTGCTGGCAGGGCCTGTTGGGGGCCAACCCGCAGCTTGATTCGCAGCTTGATTCGCAGCCTGATCCGCGGCTGGATCAGCCCAGCATGCGCAGCGCCTGCGCCAGGTCGGCCTGCAGGTCGGCGACCGCTTCGAGACCGATCGAGAATCGCACCAGGTGGCCAGGCATCGCCGAGCGGTCGTCACGCATAGAGCCCAGGTCGTAAGGCACGACCAGGCTGACCGGGCCGCCCCAGGAATAGCCGATCTTGAACAGCTGCAGCGCGTCGATGAAAGCATCGACCTGGGCTGGCGACAGCGCAGCGTCTAGCATCACCGAGAACAGGCCGGCCGCTGCGCTACAGGTCGCCGCCCAGTGCGCGTGGCCGGGTGAGCCCGGCAGCGCAGGATGCAGCACCTGGGTGACGGCCGGCTGCGAGCCCAGCCAGGCCGCCAGCTGTCGCGCCGCCGCATCGTGGGCGTGGTAGCGCAACGCCATCGTCGGCAGCGAGCGCAGGATGAATTCGGCGTCATTGGCGGCCACGCCCAGCCCAAGCTGGCCGTGCACCTTCAGCATGCGCAAGTGCAGCGACTCATCGCGGGTGACGACCGACCCCATCAGCACGTCGGCGCCGCCCGAGGGGTATTTGGTCAAGGCCTGCATCACGATGTCAGCGCCCTGGTCGAAACCGCGCAGGGCCAGGCCTGCGCCCCAGGTGTTGTCCAACGCCACCAGCACGCCGCGCGCTCGCGCTGCGGCAACGAGTCCGGCCAGGTCAGGAAACTCCATCGTCACCGATCCCGGCGCTTCGATCCAGACCAGCTTGGTCCGCTCGCTGATTTTTGCCGCCAGGTCGGCAGCGTTCATCGGGTCATAGAACTGGTGCGCGATGCCCCAGCGCGACAGCACGCTCACGGCCATGTCGCTGGACGGGAAGTAAACATTGTTCGGCAACAGCAACTCGTCGCCCTGCGCCAGCAGCGCCAGGTTGACGTTCATGATCGCCGCCAGCCCGCTGGGCGACAGGATGCAGAAGCGCCCGCCCTCGAGCGTGGCGAGCCGCTCTTCGAGCAGATAGGTCGTCGGCGTGCCACGCAGGCCATAGGTGTAGCCGGTCTTGGCGGTGTAGACCCGGGCCCGCAGCGCAGCGACATCCGGGAAGATCACCGTCGAAGCCTTGAACACACCGGGCGGCACCGCGTCCCAGGTGTCAGGCGGCTGGTAAGGGTGGTGGATCAGGTCGGTGGTCATGTCAGCCCCTCGCCCGACCAGTACGTCGGGCGATCCCCCGAGGGGATGCAGGCCGGCTTGGGAGCGGCCCGGCGCTTGGCCCGCTATGTCGTTGTCGTTCGTCATATCGTTTCCTTTCAGATCGGCTGGCCGATCAAGTCATGCCCTTCGCAGCCAACGATGCGGGCGCGCGTGAACTCGCCCACCTTCAAGGTCTTGCTGGCTTTCTCGGGCGGCAGCAGCCGCACCGTGCCGTCGATCTCGGGCGCGTCGGCATAGCTGCGGCCGACGCCGCCCTTGCGGCCCAGCGCCGGCGCACGGTCGATCAACACCTGCATGGTCGCGCCGATGCGGCGCTGCAAGCGGGCAATCGACACCTCCTCGGCCACGGCCATGAAGCGGGCACGGCGCTCCTCGCGCAGCTCGGTCGGCAGAGCCCCGGGCAGCGCGTTGGCCGCAGCACCCTGGACCGGCGAGTAGGCAAAACAGCCGGCACGGTCGATCTGCGCCTCGCGAACGAAATCGAGCAGGTGCTGGAATTCGGCTTCGGTCTCACCGGGAAAGCCGGCGATGAAAGTCGAGCGGATCACCAGTTCGGGGCAGGCAGCGCGCCACTGCAGCAAGCGGTCGAGGTTGCGCTCACCGCTGGCCGGACGCTTCATACGGCGCAGCACGTCGGGGTGCGAATGCTGGAACGGCACGTCGAGGTAAGGCAGGATCCGGCCGGCGGCCATCAGCGGCAGCAACTCATCGACATGCGGGTAGGGGTAGACATAGTGCAGCCGGACCCATGCGCCATGGGTCGCAGCCAGTTCGGCCAACTGCTCGCACAGCTCGGTCATCCGGGTCTTGACCGGCCGGCCGTCGAAAAAGCCGGTGCGGTACTTGACGTCGACGCCGTAAGCGCTGGTGTCCTGGCTGACAACGAGAAGTTCCTTGACGCCGTTCTCGAACAGCGCCCTCGCCTCGCCGAGCACATCGCCGACCGGGCGCGAGACCAGGTCGCCGCGCATGCTGGGGATGATGCAGAAGGTGCAGCGGTGGTTGCAGCCTTCGCTGATCTTCAGGTAAGCGTAGTGGCGTGGCGTGAGCTTGATGCCGGCCTCGCCGCGGAACTGCGCACGCTGCTCGGGCACCAGGTCGACAAAAGGGTCGTGCGGTTTGGGCACATGCAGGTGCACGGCGTCCATCACCTCCTGCGTCGCATGCGGTCCGGTGACAGCCAGCACACTGGGATGCATCTCGCGCACCAGGTTGCCGCCGCCGTCACCGGTGCGGGCACCGAGGCAGCCGGTGACGATGACTTTGCCGTTGGCCGCCAGCGCCTCGCCGATGGTGTCGAGGCTCTCGCGAACCGCGTCATCGATGAAGCCGCAGGTGTTGACGATCACCAGGTCGGCGCCAGCGAAGGTCTTGCTGGTCTGGTAGCCCTCGGCGCTGAGTTGGGTCAGGATCAGTTCGGAGTCGGTGAGTGCCTTGGGGCAGCCTAGCGAGACAAAGCCGATCCTGGGCGCCGGTTGGGTCGCGGCGGGCGGGATCAACAGGGCGTCAATGTGGGCAGAAGTAGACGAATGCATCACCCGATTGTCGGCGACAAGCGTGCCTGACAGCGCAACAGATCGCCCAGGCCGGTTCGAACATCCGATCACGCCGCTTGTCGCTCCCGGCCCGCGTCACGCGCAGCGGCAGCATTCACGATGCGATTGGCCGTGGTCCCGACTCAGCGCGCGACCTCACCCATCAGCGCTTGGCCAGCCTGCAAGCGCCGGATGTTGTCGCTCAAACGGTCCAGCACACGGCGCGCTGTGTCGGGCGAGCTCCATGACAGGTGAGGTGTGACCCGAGCGCGCGGGTGGCCGATCAGCCAATGGCCGTCTGGCAACGGTTCTGGCTCGGTGACATCGAACGAGGCCCAGAGCCGGTCGCGGTCGAACTCGGCCTTCAAGGCTTCGCCGTCGATGATCGCGCCACGCGCGACGTTGACGATGTGCGCGTCGGGTTTCATCGCCGCCAGGAACTCGGCGCCGACCAAACCACGGGTCGTCGCATCGATCGGTGCGGCGAGGACGAGGTGGTCGGACTGCGCCGCCAGTTCCTGCAGTGACACCAGATGGACATTGGCATCGGGCGACGGCTTGCCGGACGCCCGGGTCGCGATGATCTTCATGTCGAAGGCCGCCGCAAAGCGCGCCACCTGTTGCGCGATCTGGCCCAAGCCGAGCAGGCCCAGCGTGCGCTGCTCCAGCGTGCCGAGCGGCCGGTCGAGCAGCGACTCGCGCAGGGGCCAGCTCTGACCCGCTTTCAAAGTCGTCGCTGCCAGCCGCTTGGCATGGGCCAGGATCACCGCCATCACATGCTCGGCGATAGGCCGCGCCGTCGTGCCCGAGGCACAGGCCAGCCGCGGCGCTTCGAACAACCAATCCGGGTAATCGTCGAGCCCGGCGCTGGCGATCTGCACCAACCGGGTCGCGCCTGGCCAGCCTGCTGGACGCGGCACCCCGGCAACCGCTTTGAGCTTGCCTTCGCCCTGGACGACGAACAACACGTCGGCATCGACGGGCAGATTCCAACGGTCTCCAGTCGGCATGTGCTCGACGCTGGTGACACCCGGCAGGCTGGCGATCAAGGCCGACATCGGCGGGGCGAACTGGTGGACGACGCGCATGGCGATCAGCGCTTAGGGGTCAGACCCGGCATGCCGGGGAACAGCACGCCGGCTTGCATCTGCTCCTGCATCTGGGCGAACAAGCTCTTGCTCTGCTCGAGGTAGTTGCCCATCAGGCCTTGCATCATCGGCGCCTGGCCGCTGATGAACTGGGCCCAGGTTTCGGGCGTCAAGGTCTTGGGGTCGTACAGGCCTTTGCTCTGCTCGGCCAAGCGGGTCTGCATGTCGACAAAGGACTGCAGGTTGTTCTCCAGGTACGAGCCCATCAGGCCTTGCATCGCATGGCCGTAGAAGCGAATCACCTGCCCCAGCATCTGGGTCGTGAACATCGGCATGCCGCCGGTCTCTTCTTCAAGAATGATCTGCAACAGGATGCTGCGGGTGATCTCGTCGCCGGTCTTGGCGTCCCGCACCTCGAAGGTTTCGCCGTCGAGCACCATCTGTTTGACATCGGACAGCGTGATGTAGCTGCTGGTCTGGGTGTCGTAGAGGCGGCGGTTGGGATATTTCTTGAGAACTCGGATGCTGCCCTCGGCGGCGTCCGGCGCGCTCGGTTTGGCTGCGCTGCGGCGGGTAGATGGCATGGCGAAGACTCCTTGAACGGGCCGGCGCATTCTAAGGACGCACGCGTCGGCTGACGGGCAGGACTTTCCCGCTGGGGTTCAACCCTCGGGTTGGGTCGGCGCCAAGACCTGCAATTCACCTGGCGACGGCAGTTCGAGGCCTAGGCGGCGGATCGACAAGCGCTCGATCTTCCACCAACTCGGCAGCAAACGAATCACCTCTTGCCGCGCAAAGCGGTCGTCGATCAAGTACACGCTGCCCTGGTCTGAGACCGTCCTGATCACCCGGCCTGCGGCCTGCACCACTTTGCGGATGCCCGGAAACAGATAGGTGTAGTCATAGCCTGCGCCGAAGTCGGCGTCCAGGCGCTGGCGCAGCGCCTCGTTGACGGGGTTGAACTGCGGCAGGCCCAGCGTCGCGATGAAAGCGCCAATCAAGCGGGTGCCGGCCAGGTCGACGGCCTCGGCGAACGAGCCACCGAGAACGGCAAAGCCGATGCCGCAGCCCTCAGGCTCGAAGCGCGCCAGAAAAGCTTGCCGAGCGGCATCGTCCATGCGCCGGCCCTGCTGCCAGGTCGGAACCGCCGGATGGCGGGCCGAGAAGGCTGCAACGGCCTGTTCCAGGTAATCGAAGCTGCTGAAGAACGCGAGGTAGTTGCCGGGCTGTCGCGCGTACTGGTCAGCGATCAGCTCGGCGATCGGCAGCAAGGATTCGCCACGGTGCGCGAAGCGGGTCGACAGGTCGCGGACGATGTGCACCGACAACTGCTCGGGCTTGAAAGGCGATTCGACGTCGATCCAGGCCAGGTTCTCGGGCAGACCCAGGGTGTCAGCGTAAAAATGTTGCGGCGTGAGCGTCGCCGAGAACAGCACCGCCGAATGCGCTGCGGCAAAGCGTGGCCGCAGGAATGGCGCAGGCACGACATTGCGAACACACAGCGTCGGGCTGGGCTGGCGGCGAGAAAGCGCCAGCCCCGGCAGCGTCGCGTCGAAAATCGAGTGGCGGGCTAAGGATTCGAGCAGCCGGCCGAACTGCAGCGCTTCAAAGAAAAAGCGCTGCACATCGAGGTCCGCGTCGACCGGGTGCGCGGCGAGGTGTTCGGCCAGGGCCGCAACGGCATCCTTGAGCGCTGCGGCCAAGGCTGCCGGCGGCTCGGCGTGGGCCTGGTAGGGCTCGGTCTGGGACTTGCCCAGTCGCCGCCAACTGCGGTGCAAGCGGTCCAGCGGTTTTTTCAGCGCCGGCGCTGCGTTGGCGCGGGCCGCTTGCAGCTGGGCCGGGTCGAGCTCGGCGCTGTACATCGCGCGGGCGCGATCGATCAGGTTGTGCGCTTCGTCGACGAGCAAGCCCACGCGCCATGCGTTGGCCAGCGTCAGGCTGTGCAGCAGCGCGCTGGCGTCGAAGTAGTGGTTGTAGTCGCCGACCACCACATCGCACCAACGCACCAGTTCCTGGCCGAGGTAATAAGGGCAGACCTGGTGCGAGAGCGCGAGGCTGCGCAAGGTCTCGCGGTCTAGCGCGGCGCCCGCAGACGCCTGGTCGATCGCAGCGCTGCGCGCTGCCGGCAGTCGGTCGTAAAAACCCTTGGCCAGCGGGCAGGCGTCGCCGTGGCAGGCTTTGTCGGGATGCTCGCAGGCCTTGTCGCGCGCCACCAGCGTGATCACACGCAAGGCCGGCGCAGGTGAGGCACTGGTGATCGTCGCCAGCGCTGCCAGCGCGAGCGCCTGGCCAGAGCCCTTGGCGCTGAGAAAGAACACTTTGTCGATCGCCTGCGCCGGGCAGGCCTTGAGCAGCGGAAACAAGGTGGCGATCGTCTTGCCCAAGCCGGTGGGCGCCTGGGCCAGCAAGCAGCGGCCGGCGCGCGCGACCTTGAACACCGCTTCAGCCAGCGCGCGCTGGCCTGTTCGGAACGTTGGGTGCGGGAATCGCAGTGCCAGCAGCCCAGCGTCGCGTCGGCTACGGTGCGCGAGTTCGCGGTCGGCCCAGACCAGGAAGCGCTCGCACAAGGCCTCGAAGAATTCGCGCAGCGACTGCGCGCTGCAAACTTGGTGCAGCGGCGGCGCCTCCTGCTGCGAGCCGATGTCGAAGTAGACCAGCGCGACGGTCAGCGACGGCAGGTCTAGCTGCTGGCACAGCAAGTGGCCGTAGACCTTGGCCTGGGCCCAGTGCAGCTGGCGGTGGTTGTCTGGCACCCGGTCGATGTCACCGCGGTAGGTCTTGATCTCCTCGAGCAGCTTCTGCTCAGGGTCATAGCCGTCGGCGCGACCCCGAACGCTGAGCTGGCGGTATTCGCCGCTGAGCGGCAGCTCGGCTCGGTACGCCGGCCCGCGCCGAGCGGCGACGGCCTGATGGCCTGCGATGCCTTGTTGCGAAGTCGGCGATGGCGTGAAGCGCAGGTCGAGGTCGCCTTGCTTGGCAGCAAACTCGCACAGCGTTCGCACCGCGACGCGGTAGCAGGGGTCGCTCATCGCCGGACAGGCCGCGCCGCCATCAAGCCTCCACGGTCAAGCTGCCACCTTCAAGCTGCCACCTTCAAGCTGCCACGTTCAAGCGCCTGCCCGCTTGGCCTGCCAGCCCTCGGCCTTCAAGCTGACGATCACCCGCTCGCAGTGGTCGCCCTGCAGTTCGACCACCCCGTCTTTCACCGTGCCGCCCGACCCACAGGCCGTCCTCAGCCGCTTGCCCAGCACCGACAGCGCTTCGGCGTCCAGCGGCAAACCGCGCACCAGCGTCACCGCCTTGCCGCCGCGGCCCTTGGTCTGCAGGCTGACCCGCACCACGCCGTCACCGACTGGCGCTGCTGCTGCCTTGCAAGCGCAGCGCAGCTGAGGCTGGCGGCAGACCGGGCACATCCGGCCGCTGTCGGTGGAGTAGACCAGCCCGCCGGTGGCAGGTTTTTTCATGTCGGTTTCAGCCCATCTGCGATCGATTTTTCGATCAGCGCTGCGAAATTCAAGACGATGAGTTCAAGGCGGCAAGTGCCAGGCGTTGAGTGCCAGGCCATCAAAACGGTGGATCATCGTCATCCGCAGCGTCTGGCCCTGCCGCCGCATGCACGGCGTCGTCCGGCATCGCGGCAGGCCCGGCATCGGCAGTGCCCAAGGCCTGCTCCAGCGCTTGCTCGACCGCCTCGATCCGCGCCTGGCAATGCTTGTAAGCACTGACCGACTCGGTGACGATCTTGAGCAGGTCGTCGATATTGGGTTCGGACTGGTTGCGCAGCGTCTCGGCATGGCGCTGCAGAACGCCGTAGGCGCTGCGGAAAGTCGGTGTGCTCATGGGTCTTGGTTTCCGGTTGCGTCACGGGTTCGGGCAGCCAACGAGCCGTCCCTGAACGTGATCTCTATCGTCTGCTGCGGCTTGGCCTGTGCCGCGCGGGTGATTGTCCGACCATCGGCGTCGCGCACCAGTGCAAAGCCGCGAGCCAACGTCTTTTCGGGTCCCTGGCCAGCGATCTCTCGCAGCAGCGCTTGCGACCGGGTTCGGGCTTCGACCAGCGCGCGCCGGGCGCCTGTGGCCACATCGCTGCGCTGCCGGTCGACCAAGGCGCCGGCCTGGCGGGCATCAAGTGCAGCGCGCTCGAGCACAGCCGCCAATGCAACCTGCGAGCCGGCGCGCGCAGCGCGCAGCGACTGTCTGGCCTCGGCGCGGACTTCGACGCTGAGCGCGCGCGACGCATCAGACGCATGCTGTATCGCCTGCCAGGATCCGGCGCGCAGCGCGGCGATGCGATCGGCAACGCGCTGGCGCGCCAGCACGAGCTGGCGCTGGGCACCGCTTCGAACCCCGGCGTCGGCCAGGTCGACAGCGCGCCGGGCCAATTGCAGGCTCGCGCGGCTTGACATGGCGATCTGGTGGAAGTGCGCTTTGGCTTCGGCAGCGCGCTTGGCGATCAGCTGCTCGATGCCGAGCACCACCTTGGACGGCGTGTCGAAACACTGGTTGGCGACCTCGTCGAGCACAGTGCTGTCGCGCTCATGGCCTATGCCTGTGAGCACCGGGATCGCCAGCTCGCACAGGCAGCGCGCCAGCGCATAGTCGTTGAGCCAGGCCAGGTCGTTGACCGCCCCGCCCCCGCGGATGATCACGACCGCATCAAACGCTTTCGCGACAGCGCCCTGCCCCAGCGCAGCGAGCAGCGCTTGGCGGATCTCGGCCGCAGCGCCTTCGCCCTGGAAACGGCTGAAGGCATAGCGGAAGCGGCACAGGCCGAAACGCTCAAGCCGCTGCGCCTCGGCGCGGAAGTCGCCCAGACCGGCAGCGCCCTGCGGCGCGAGCACCAGCACCTGGTTGAAGTCCCAGGGCGGCGGCAGCAGGCGGTTGGCGTCGAACAACTGCTCCTGGCGCAGCCGGTTGCGGATCTCGCGTTTCCTGGCCTCCAAGTCACCGAGCGTGTAGTCGGGGTCGATCGCGTCGATCTCGAGGCTGAAACCGTATTGCGCTTTGAACACCGGCCGGGCCCGAACCAGCAGCTTGATGCCCGGCCCGAGCTTGGCGCCGGTGGCGCGCTCGAACTCGGGCAGGATGCGGCCGGCAGTGCTGGCCCAGATCACCGCGCCGGCCTTGGCCAGCACCGTGCCAGCGGCGTCGCGCTCAGAGACCTCGACATAGACATGGCCGCCACGCAGCCTGGCGTCGAGCACCTCGACCAAGGTCCAAACCCCTGCGGTGAACGCTTGCGAGACCGCCTGAGCGACCCCGCCCAGCAACTGCGACAGGCTGATGCCACGGCCAGGCACCGCGAGATCGGCGGCGACGCGGCCCGGCACCAATCGGGTCGGCAATGCCGCAGGCAACGAGGCAGTTTCGGCCGCCGGTAACCAAGCCGCAAAGGCCTGCAAGTCTGTGCCCTCGGGCACGTACCACTTGCGCAAGGCTGGGTCCCAGCGGGCGCCGAGCGCTTTGACCTTGTCCTTGTCCTTGAACGGGGTGTCTAAGAAGATGTTGTCCATCGCAGGGGGATTTTCAGGCATCTCGACGAATGCCGCCCAGTTGCCCGACCGGATGCTGTGCCGGCCCCGGGTCGCCAAACGAATTGCACTATGCTGCGCAGCAGTCGGACAGACTTGACGACACATCCCCACCACCGAGGAGAAAGCAGCGATGAGCGATTGGCGACAACGGGCGGCGACGCCTTTCGAGAACGAGAAGCGGCCCGCCACCGGCAGCCGAGGCATGGTCGTGACCAACCACCCGCTGGCGTCGGCCGCGGGCGCCGAGATGCTGGCAGCCGGCGGCAACGCCGTCGATGCGGCGATCGCAGCGCTGTTCACGCTGACCGTCGTCGAGCCGATGATGGTCGGCATCTTCGGCGGCGGTTTCGCCAACCTGCGGCTCGCTGACGGGCAGCAGACGATCCTCGAGGGCCAGGGCCGTTGCCCGATGGCGGTGAGCGAGTCGAGCTTCACGCCCGACCCCCATGCGGCCCCCGGGATGCTGGACGCGGTCGGGCGGCGCAACAGCGTCGGGCGCGCCGCCGTCGCAACGCCGGGCAACCTGATGGCCTGGTGCGAGATGTTGTCGCGCCACGGCAGCCTGTCGCTCGCCGATGTCACCGAGCCGGCGATCCGCCACGCCTCGCGCGGCTTTGCCGCCACCCATTACCTGGCCGACTGCGTCAAAGACTGCGCCGCAGACCTGGCGCTGGACCCCGAAATCAGCCGCATCTTCATGCCCGGCGGCAAGCCGCTAACGCGGGGCACGCGGGTTGTCAACGGGGCTTACGCCGACACGCTGCGCCTGGTCGCTCGCGAAGGTCCGGCAGTTCTGTACGGCGGTGCGCTGGGCAGCGCTGTGGCCCAGGACATGCAGCGCCACGGCGGCTACCTCACGCAGGCCGACCTGCAGCAATACCGCACCAACGAGTTGGAGGTCTTGCGAAGCCACTACCGAGGCTTCGAGATCACCGGGCCGCCGCCGCCCTGCGCCGGCCCGCTGCACATCGGCCAGATGCTCAACATCCTCGAGGGCTTCGACCTGGCTGCGGGCGGCTTCGGCAGCGCCGACAACGTGCATTTGCTCGCCGAGGTGCTCAAGATCGCCTTCGCCGACCGAGCGACCTCCACCGCCGACCCGGATTTCGTCCCGGTGCCAGTGGACAGGCTGCTGTCACCGGCCTACGCCGCGCAACGCCGCGCAGCGATCGACCCGGCTCGGGCACAGGACTGGCAGTCGGGGATAGCGCCGACAGAGAGCGCCAACACCACCCACCTGACAGTGGCCGATGCCGATGGACGAATCGTCTGCGCGACCCAGACCATCAACTCGCTGTTTGGCGCGCGCTACATGGTGCCCGGCACCGGCATGATCCCGAACAACTACCTCTACGTCTTCAACCCGAGGCCCGGACTGGCCAACTCCATGGCACCGGGCAAACGGGTGACCTCGTCGATGTCGCCGCTGATCGTTCTGAAGGACGGCAAGCCGCAGTTTGCGCTCGGTCTGCCAGGCGGTTTGAGGATTTTCCCGTCGGCGCTGCAGGCGGTGATCAACCTGCTGGACCACGGCATGAGCTTGCAAGAAGCGGTCGAAGCGCCGCGCGTCTGGACACAGGGCTTCGGCCTCGAGCTCGAGCCACAGTTCCCGGACGCCGTGGCCGATTCGCTTCGATCGCGTGGCCACCAGATCCAGCGCGTGCCCAATGTCGGCGGCGGCATGGGTGCAATCCGCTTCCACGCCAACGGCGACCTGGAGGGTGCGTCCTGCTGGCGCGCCGACGGCACGCCTATCGGTGTCAGCGGCGGCTATGCACGCAGCGGCGTTCGTTTCCTGCCCGAAGCGCAGCCCGCGACTTGACGCGAGGGCCAGCTCAGGCGGCGGCTGGCACGGGCGACCGCCCTCGGGCGGTCGTCTGATCGATCACCTGCAGCAACCCGCCGATCAGCAAGCTTCCGTCTGCCAGCAAGGACGTGGCGCCAGCATAAGCCCGTTGAAACGGCCACAGCTGAGCTGTCCCCTGGTCGAGCTGAACACCGGCCGATGAACGCCAATCGTCCTCCAGGCAGGACTGCACCGCAACAGCGATGTCATGGGCCAGACGGTGCTCGGTCGCCAGGCCGCGCCAGCAATCCTCGGTCTGCAAGACTGCCTCAGCGCTCCGCGATGAAGCTGCAGTTGCAGGCGCCCAATGCGCCAACGCCAACATTGCGCCCAGCTCGCCTCGCAACACCGTGACAGGCCGCCCGGACGCGTCGCGCCTGACGAAGCGCGAGGCGAGCTGAGCGGGTTCCAACGAACCGGCGTCGCCCATCAGCGCCTGGCCGTCCACGGACAAACCGGCCTGCCCGAGCGGGTTCAGGACCAGGTCGCCGCCGACCCAATGACCGGCCTCGAGCAGCAGCACATGGCGCCGGCCCAGCAGCGCTGGCGCTGCGCCCCGACCACATGCGGTCAATGCCCGGTTGAGCTGGTCGATCTCGATTGCGATCTGACTGAAGACTTCGATACCGGTATCGAGTGAGCGGCGCTGGTCTTGCCGCGCGTCGGCGATCGGCATGCCGTCGGCCAAGACCGCAAAGCCTTTGGCCATCGCGCCGTGGAATGCGACCACCCCGGCCTGGCGCACCAACTGCTGCAGCAACAAACCCCGCCACTGTGCGCTGAAGTCAGACGCCTTGTCGACGGGTTCAGCCTCCACCGCCTCACGCCGCAGCGACGGACTGCGGCTGCGCTGACGCGACCTGTCGCGCCAAGTCAGGCCGGCCCCGGCTTGGGTCGCGAGCACTTCGGCAAAGACAGGCGTGATCGTGATCGATGGCTTCATGGCGCGGCGCTCCTTGCTGGTTTGACGGTCGGCGAGCGGGCGGGCGTTAGTTGCGGCGGCAGTAGCCTGCGCGTCACCGGCCCAGTCGCTGGCACGCTATGCTTTGACCGCGACCACTCTCCGGGGCATTCCATGAACAACTCGCCAGAACCAGGCCTGAAGGCTTCCATCAACAACGCCCAGGCCGATTCGCCTGTCGACCTGGTCATCGTCGGCGCCGGCTTCGCCGGCCTGTACATGCTGCACCGCGCGCGCAGCCTGGGCCTGAGGGCCATCGTCTACGAGGCTGGCGACGGCGTCGGCGGTACCTGGTACTGGAATCGCTACCCCGGCGCACGCTGCGACGTCGAGAGCCTGGAGTATTCCTACCAGTTCTCCAACGAACTGCAACAGCAGTGGCATTGGACCGAGCGCTTCGCGCCCCAGTCCGAGATCCTGCGCTATGCCAACCATGTGGCCGACCGTTTCGATCTGCGGCGCGACATCCGCTTCGAGACCCGGGTGCTCAGCGCATATTTCGATGAAGCGAGTGCCCGCTGGCAGGTACGAACCGACCGCGGCGATGCGCTCAGCAGCCAGTTTGTGGTGATGGCCACCGGCTGCTTGTCGTCGACCAACATGCCCGATTTCAAGGGCCTGGACAGCTTCAAAGGCGAGCGTTTCCACACCGGCGCCTGGCCGCATGAACCGGTCGATTTCAGCGGCAAGCGCGTGGCGGTGATCGGCACGGGTTCGTCGGCGATCCAGTCGATTCCCATCATCGCCAAGCAGGCTGCCGAGCTGACAGTGTTTCAGCGCACCGCAAATTTCTCGATTCCGGCCCGCAACGCAGCGCTCGATCCCGTAAAAGAGGCTGCCGTCAAAGCCGAGTACCCGGCTTTCCGGGCCCGCAACAGCCTGATGATGGGAGCCTTCGGCGCCAGCACGCCGCGCAACGAGGCACCAGCGCTGGCCGCCAGCCCCGAGGAGCGCCAGCGACGCTTCGAAGAACGCTGGACCCGCGGTGGCCTGGGTTTCACGGGCGCGTTCAACGATCTGATGATCGACGCCCAAGCCAATGAACTCGCGGCCGAATACGTTCGCGACAGGATTCGCACCGTCGTCAACGACCCCGCGACCGCCGAGCTGTTGGCGCCGCGCCAGGTCATAGGCTGCAAACGCATCTGCGTCGACACCGGTTACTACGAGACCTTCAACCAAGCGCATGTCAAGCTCGTAGACATCAGCGCCGGTGGTATTGAAGAGATCACCGCCCAGGGCGTGAGGGCCGGCGGACACGAGTTCGCGGTCGACTGCATCGTGTTCGCGACGGGCTTCGACGCGATGACCGGTTCGCTGCTAAAGATCGACATCCGCGGCCGCAACGGGCTGGCACTGCGCGAAGCCTGGCGCGCCGGACCGCGCACCTACCTCGGGCTGAACGTCGCCGGGTTTCCGAACCTGTTCACCATCTCGGGACCTGGCAGCCCGAGTGTGCTGACCAACATGATCGTCTCGATCGAGCAGCATGTGAACTGGATCGCCGACTGCATCGTCTGGCTGCGCGCCGGCGGCCAGCGCACGATCGAAGCCGAGCCTCAAGCCCAGGACGCCTGGGTCGGCCATGTCAATGCCGTGGCCGGCACGACCTTGTATCCGACCTGCAACTCCTGGTACCTCGGCGCCAACGTTCCCGGCAAGTCCCGGGTTTTCATGCCCTTGCTAGGCTACCCGGCGTATGTGCAGCGATGCGAGGAAGTGGTCGCTCGTGGCTACGAGGGATTCAAGGTCAGCGCCTGAGCGCCCCAAGACCGGCCGAAGCCGCCCGCCCCCCGGTGAGGATCAAGCAAAGTGGCAAAGCCACATTTGCTTGAGACGGCGCAGCGCCACACTTCGTCTGCCAGTCGATTGGGAAGACCGTAGAGTGAGTGGCAGTCGAGACAGCCGATCAACGGCGAAATTTTTCAAGTAAGAGACCATGAATTCAAAGAACACGACGAAGATGAGCACCGGCCCCGGCACCGACAAGGCTTTTTCCGGAGACCGTCGGCTGCTGCTGAGCGGTGCGGCTGCGGCGGCAGCGGGCGCGTTGCTCGCGCCCGGCCTGGCCAACGCGCAGGCAACACCGGGTGTGACAGCCAGCGAAATCAAGATCGGCACCACCACCTCGCTGAGCGGTCCGGTCTCGGCGCTGGGCACGATCAACCGTGCGCAAGGTGCTTACTTCAAAATGCTCAACGAGCAAGGCGGCATTGCCGGTCGCAAGATCAACTACATCATCCTCGATGATGGCTTCGCGCCACCCAAGACACTAGAGCAGACACGGCGCCTGGTCGAACAAGACGAGGTCGCTTTCCTGTTCTCGCAGCTAGGCACCGGGCCCAATTCCGCGATTGTCAAGTACGTCAACGGCCTGGGCGTTCCTCATCTGTTTCTGTCGGTCAATGGCGACAAATGGGGTGACTACAAGAGCTACCCCTGGACCATCCCATTCGCGCCCAGCGCACGAATCGAGAGCCAGATCTTCGTCAAGTACGCACTGCAACAGAACCCGAAGTCGAAGTTCGCAATCCTGTACCAGAACGACGATCTGGGCCGTGACTTCCTGGCCGGCGCGAAAGAAGTGCTGGGCGCGCAATTCGACAGCATGGCCACCGCGCTGTCCTACGAAGTCACCGACCCGACCATAGACTCCCAACTGATCACGCTCAAAGCCACTGGCGCCGATGTGCTGATCTCGGGCGTGACGGGCAAGTTCGGCGCGATGGCGATCCGGCGCGTCAATGAGATCGGCTGGAAAGTGATGCACCTGGTCCCGAGCGGGGTGGCGTCGGTCACCTCCACCATCGTGCCGGCCGGCGTTGAAAGGGCGATCGGTGTGATCAGCTCGGTCTACACCAAAGATCCCAGCGACCCGGCTTGGGCAGACGACGCCGCGATCAAGACCTACAAGGCTTTCATGGCCAAGTACTACCCGGAAGGCAATCCGAACGAGTCCTACAACGCCTATGGCTACATGGTCGCGCAGGTTCTGCAGCGTGTGCTGGAGCAGTGCAACGGCAACTTCACCCGCGCCAACATCATGGCCCAGGTCAACAACCTGCGCAATCTTGAAAATCAGATGCTGCTGCCAGGCATCAAGGTCAACACCAGCCCGACCAACCACCACCCGCTGACCCAGATGCAGCTGATGCGCTGGGACGGCAAGCTGTGGCAGCGTTTCGGCAACATCATCGCTGGCTCGAATATCTGAGCCAGATCCGCGGGCCGCGTGCCAAGCGCGCGGCATGTCCTTGAGCGTGGCGGCCCGTCACGCTCTCCCCTCTCAGCTCGCCCATCGCACCATGACCACAACCCTGTCGCCCGATCCGTCGCCATCGATGGCCAATGCCTGGGACAGCGACCCCAAGCGACTCGCTTGGATGGTGGGCTCACCGCCGCCGGCCGAAAAACTCGTGTGTTTTGCCGACGGCAGCATGCGGAAATTTCCGCAAAGCCGGTGGGCTTACAGCAATATGCGGGCCCTGGTGCCGACCAAGACTGTTGCGCGCGGCGTCGCAGCGCTGGCGCTGCCTCGCGCGGATCGCGACGACCTGGACGCTGTCAGCTTCAGGCCCATCGGCAGCGAAGTGCCGATGACCTGGGCGCAATCGATGGACGCCAACTACACCGATGGCATCTTGGTGCTGCACCAAGGCCGTGTCGTCGATGAGCGCTACTTTGGCGTGCTCGACGCCGACCGACCGCACATTGCGTTTTCAGTCACCAAATCATTCATCGGTACCATCGCCGCGTGCTTGGTGCACGAAGGTCTGCTGGACGACCGCGCACCGGTTTCGCAATACGTCCCGGAACTCGGCCCCAGCGCTTTCGGTCAGGCCACGGTGCGTCAGTTGATGGACATGACGACAGGGCTGCAGTACAGCGAGGTCTACACCGACCCCAAGGCCGAAATCTGGGACTATGTGCGCGCCGGCCACATCATGCCAAGGCCTGCGGCTTATCAGGGCCCGCAAAGCTTTTACGAGTACTTGGCGACCGTGAAGCGTCAAGGCAGCCATGGCGAGCAATTTGCCTACAAGACCGTCAACACTGACGCGCTAGGCTGGATCATCCAACGCGTGACCGGGATGTCGCTGGCCGAGAATCTCTCGCAACGGATTTGGCGCCACCTCGGTGCTGAGCATGACGCTTACATCAGCGTCGACACCACGGGCACCGAGTTTGCCGGTGGCGGGCTCAACACGACCTTGCGCGACTTGGCCCGCTTCGGCGAGATGATGCGCAACAACGGGCAGGCCGATGGCCGACAACTGATCCCGAAGGCTGTGGTCGATGACATCCGAGCTGGCGCAGACCCGGTCAAGTTCAAGCCTGCGGGCTACCTGACCCTGCCTGGCTGGAGCTATCGCAACATGTGGTGGGTATCGCACAACGCCCACGGCGCCTTCATGGCGCGCGGAGTCCATGGCCAGGCGCTGTACATCGACCCAACTGCCGAGATGGTCATCGCCCGTTACGCATCGCACCATGTCGCGGGCAACATGGGCATTGATCCACACTCACTGCCGGCCTACCATGCGATGGCCTTGCACTTGATGCGCCATCGCTGACGCGCTGCCAGGCTCATTCGCCCTGGACTGGCGGCTCATGGAAGTGAGCCGTGGCGCGCGCCTCGATCGAATGCCAGATCTCGGCGGCCATAGGCCGGCGAGACTCCTCGAGGATATGGCCCACCAGACCGACAGCACGCGCCATCACGCCCAGGCCCCGGCAAATCTTCCAATCAAAGCCCATCTCGCAGCACAGCGCACCGATGGCCCCTGTCGCATTCATCGGCAAAGGCTTGCCGCTGCGCAGCGTCGCTTCTGTTGAGATCGCCGTCATCAAAGCCAAGTAGGGCCCGTCGAAACCCGTCTCCTTGGCAATCTCCTGCAGGCGCGGTGTGCGCGGATCGATCGGTTTGTGGAATGGGTGACCGATACCGGGAACGATGCGTTTCTGGGCCTGAAACGACGCCACAATCGGCCCCGCCAAAGCCGCCAGGTCAGCATCGGCGAGCGCTGTGGGCATCGCCTCAGACAGCATCTTGGCGGCCCCCTCGATGCTGCCGACAAAGACTGTCCCCAAGCCATTCAGACCCGCTGCCACCGCGCCCTGCATCGACTCGGGAGCACCCAGATAGGTCATTCGTGCGACCAAGGCACTCGGCGTGATGCCGTGCTCGACCAGCGTGACGACCATCGCGTTGAACATGCGCGATTCCTGGGCATTCGGGACACGCCCGGTGAGTTCCATGAATCCCATGTCACCCAGATTCAGGTGACCGAGGATCTCGCTGGGAAAGTCTTTGCCGAAGATCGTGATGCTGCTGGCATCGCTCCAGCCAATGTCGGTTCGAATCGGTTTGTCTTGTCTCGTCATGGGGTTTGGCGCTTGAAGCGAATGGTGCAATCGGTGGGCGGCGCTATTTCAGCGGACCGGCCCGAACACCGGCGCATGCCGGCCTTCCGCTGTGGCCCGCATCTGCACCTGCACCGGCATGTCGACATGCACCGCATCGAACTCACAATCGACGATATTGCTCATCAACAGCAAACCCTCTTCGATCTCGACATAGGCCAGCACATAAGGTGCTTTCGGATGGCGAACAATCGAATACGAGTAGACCTTGCCGCGCCCTGATGCGGCGATCCACTCCAGGTCGGTGTCATGGCAGAACGGGCAGAAGGCACGCGGATGCCAATGGACTTTGGTGCAGCGCTTGCAGCGCGGCAGCATGAACACACCGTTCGCTGCAGCCGCCCAGAACGGCAACGTCTCCGGGAAAGCGGCGACGTAGGGGTCTTTGGCTAGGTCGCTCATCACATTCTCTCCAACACGACAGTGGCGTGTGCATGACCGATGCCCAGCACCATGCCGGGGCCGCTGGCAATGGCGACGCCACAGTCCTTGACCTGGACCGCGGGGTGGGCCTCGCCGCGCAATTGGCGCACGGCTTCGATGACTTTGGTGATGCCACCGCGGTTCTGCGGATGGTTGTTGCACAGGCCGCCACCGTCGGTATTCCACGGCAATTTGCCCACGCCCGAGATCAGGTTGCCTTCTTCGACGAAGCGCCCGCTCTGGCCTTTGGCACAAAAGCCCAGGTCTTCGAGTTGCATCAGCACCATGATGCTGAAGTTGTCGTAGATCGACGCATAGTGCACGTCAGCAGGCTTCAGACCCGCCTGCCCGAACGCCCTCGCACCCGAGACCGCGGCGCCTGTCTCGAGCATGTCGCAGCGACCGGCCTCGTTGGTTCTGACCGTCTCCCCGAATCCTCTGACACGCACCAGCGGGCGTTTCAAAGTCCGTGCCACTGCGGCATTGACGAGGACGAGCGCGCCGCCACCGTCGGTGATCACACAGCAGTCCAGGCGACGCAGTGGGTCGGCCACCAGTGGAGACGCCAGCACGTCCTCGACCGTGTAAACCTTGCGCAGCAGCGCATTCGGGTTGTGCTGCGCGTGCCGCGAGGCCGAGACCTTGACCCAGGCCATTTGCTCGGGCGTCGTGCCGTACGCGTGCATGTGGCGGCGTGCGTAGTTGGCGTACAGACCCGCGACGGTCCAGCCATAAGGCGCCTCCCAGGCCGAGGCGGGACGATCGGTCGGCAGTACGCGGATCTCGGTCCCGGTGGCCTGGCCGCTGCTGCGCGGCTTGCCGGCCAAGGTGATCAGCGCCACCGAGCACCGGCCGTCGGCGATGGCCTGCGCCGCTTTGCCAACATGGCTGATGTACGAGCAGCCGCCCGACTCGGTGCCGTCGACCTGTTTGACCTTCAGGTTCATGTAGTCGACCATCAAGGCCGGAATGCCGCCGGGCGCATCGGCGGCACAGAAATAACCATCGACGTCGGCAAAGCTCAGCCCGGCGTCGTCCAGCGCGCCGCGGGCGCACTCTGCGTGCAGTTGCGCGATCGACTTGTCGGGCGCATAACGTAGCGGATGCTCGTAAGCGCCGGCGATGCAGGCGGTGGTGTCAGGGTTCATGGGCGTCTTTGCTGAGGTTGAGGGGCTCTGTGCGCCATCATGCCTTGGAATCGATCACGGCAGCACTGACCATCGTTCGCAATTCGCGACGGATAGGGTACAGGCTGGACGGTCTGAACTGGGTCAGCAAGACGACGCAGAGGTCCTCGACCGGATCGATCCAGAAAGCCGTCGACGCCGCACCGCCCCACCAGTATTCGCCCAGCGAGCCCGAGATGCCGGTGCGGGCGACATCGGTGGTCATCGCAAAACCCAGGCCGAAACCCACTCCCCGGTATGTCGCTTCGGAGAACATCGACACCGACATATCGGCCAGGTCGCGTCCGCCCGGCAGGTGGTTCGATCGCATCAGCGCCAGCGTCTTGGGTCCGAGCAGCCGCATTGGGTTGGACCCAGTCCCCGACACACCGCCGAGGCGAAGCGCTTCGCAAAAACGCATGTAGTCGGCCGCCGTGCTGACCAGACCGCCACCGCCCGAGGGCGCTGACGGCGGTTCACGGAAGCTGGGGCCCACGACCTGCGGCGTCAGCCGGCCTTCGGCCGATTGGACATAGCACTGCGCGAAACGAGCGGCCTTGTCATCGGTCACGTGGAAAGCGGTGTCGACCATGCCTAGCGGCCCGAGGATTCTCTGCTGCAGAAAGTCCTGAAACGGCATGCCCGATATCTTGCCGACCAGGTAGCCCAGCACGTCGGTGGCCACCGAGTAGTTCCAGGCGCTGCCCGGCGAGAACTCCAGCGGCATCTTGCCCAGCGCGGTGATGAAGTCGTCCAGCCCGCCGGTCCGCTCGGTCGGATCGAGGCGGCCTTTGCGGTAGGCTGAATCGACATTGGTGCGGTTCTGGAAACCGTAGGTCAGGCCCGAGGTGTGGCGCAGCAGGTCGATCATGCGCATCGGCGAATCGGTGGGTCGGGTCTGGAAGGCACCTGGCAGACCTGAGACGTACACACCCAGATCACGCCACTCGGGGATGAACCGGGTCACCGGATCTTCCAGCGCCACCAAGCCCTCCTCGACCAACATCATGAAGGCCACGCTGGTGATCGGCTTGGTCATCGAGTAGATGCGGACGATGCTGTCCTCGGTCATCGGCGCGCCGGTCTCGAGCGAGGCCTTGCCGAGCACAGACTGGTGAACGAGCTGACCTTGACGCGTGATCTGCAATTGCGCGCAAGGCAGCTTGCCCGACGCGATGTACTTGTCGGCGATGAAGCGGTCGATGCGCGCCAGGCGCTGCGAGCACATGCCCAGGGATTCAGGTTTGACGGTCATTGCAAGTCCTCGGAATGTGAGCGCGGCCACGGGCCGCAAGCGGACCGCGTCAGCGACCCCTGTGGCGATGCTCGGCGATCCACCGAGTCAACGTCGATCACCCGCGCGACATGAAATGCGCGCGGTTTGACCGCTTCAGCGGTGTTGCCAGACGATGCCGCGGACATGCTGGCTGCAGCCCAAGCAACAGCGAAATCGCGTGGGATCTCGCGCCAAACTGGTCAGCGGAAATGCGCCTCCAACACCGGGCTTGGCGCCTGCCAGCCCGAAAATTCTTGCTGCAACGCCAGCTCGCACGCTGACAGAATCAGGCTTGCCGCGCGTCAGCGAACACGCCGCAGCAAGCGCCGCAGCGGCGGCAACAGCCCCATCAAACCTTGCGGGAAGAAACCCAGAATCACGATCAGCACGGCGCCGAGGACGATCTTGTCGACATTGCCGCCGAGCGAGAAGAACTTCTCCTGCACCAGCACCATCGCAGTCGCAATCAAGGGCCCGAGCAGCTGGCGCCGGCCGATCAACACCACGGCGGTCAGCATCAGGATCAGGAAGTAGTTCTCGAGCACATCGGCGCTGACATAGGCGCGCTGGTAAGCGTAGAGCCAGCCCGCCGCAGCACTGATAGGCGCCGAGAACAGGAAGACCTGCAGCCGCACGCGCGCAGGGTCGGTGCCGCCCATCGTCGCCAGACGCGGGTTCAGGTGGACCATGATCGCCGCTGCGCCGAGCAGCGAGCGGCGGAAGCGGTCGATCAAGTAGACCGTGGCCGCCAGCAACGCGAAGGCATAGGGCCAAAGCTCGCGGTCGTTGCGCGCGGTCAGTTGCAAGCCGCCGACCGACAGGTCGAGCAAGGGGATGCCGCGGATGCCATCCGAGCCGCCGAGAAAGGCCCAGTTCGACGCGACCGTGATCGCGACCACGCCGACCGCGTAAGTGACCAGCGAGAAGACGAATTCACGCAAGCGCAAGGTCACCAGACCGATCGCGGCGGCGAACAACAGCGCAATGACGATCGTCGCCGCCAGCGTGACCCAGGAGCCCAGGCCGGCGCGGGTTGACAGCCAGGCGGTGGTGTAGCTGCCGACGGCGAAGAACACCGGGTGCGCGAGGCTGACTTCGCCGAGGTCGGAGACGATCACGTCCAGCCCGTAGGCCATCACCGCGAAGATCGCGATCAGCACAGCGGCGCTGTAGACCGCGCCGCTGCCGCCCAGCAGCGTGGGCGCTACGAACACCAGCAGACCGAACAGCGGCAGCGCCAGGCGCTTGAGCCAGCGGTGTTGCATCAGTGCACCCCCGATGTCGACCCGGCACCCAAGCCGCCGGGCCGCAGCACCAGTACCGCGATCAACACCAGAAAGCAAGCTGCCGTGGTGTAGGCCGGCGAGACCAGCGCGCCGAACAAAGCCGTGAACAGGCCCAGCGCGACGCCAGCGACATAACTGCCTGTGACGCTGCCGATGCCGCCGAGCACAACGACGACGAAGGTCATGATGACCTCCTCGAAACCCATCGAGGTCAGGATCGGTGTGCGCGGCGCGACCATGCCGGCAGCGAAAGCCACCGCCGCACCCTCGAAAGCGAAAACACCGTAATAGACCCGACGCACGTTCACGCCAGCCAACTGCGCGAGCTTGGGGTCTTCGGCAACCATGCGAACCAGCCTGCCGATGCGCGTGCCGTCGAGCAGCCATTTCAGGCCGATAAAGACCGCGATCGCCACCAGCACGATGGCCAGGTCTTGTTGCGTCAACCACAGCTCGCCGAGCTTGATCTCGCTGCGAGACAGCGCGGTGTCGAGGATCTGGCCGGTCGAGCCGAAGACCAGCGCCGCACCGCCTTGCAGCACATAGCCGAAGCCCAGCGTCATGATCATGATCGAGACCAGGTTCTGCTCGAAAGTGGCTTTGAGCATCACGCGCTGCATCAGCAAGCCGAACAGCGCCCCGATGGCCATCGCGATCGGCACTGCCAGCGCATAAGGCACGCCAGCCTTGACCACCGCCCACCATGTGACGAAAGCGCCCAGCATGTACATCTGGCCGTGGCCGAAATTGACCAGCCTGGCCACCCCCAGCAGCAAGGTCCAGCCTATCGCTACCAGCGCGTAGGCGTGGCCGAGCACCAGGCCGTTGATCAGTTGTTGGGTCAGGTTCATGCGTGGGCTCCGAGATAGGCCTGGGCGATGCGTGGGTCGCTGCCCATCTGCGCCGCAGGCCCTTCGAGCACGACGCGGCCGCGCTCGAGCAGCACCAGCCGGTCGACCACCTCGAGCGCAGCGCGGACGTTTTGCTCCACAAGCAGGATCGCCAGGCCCGACGCCGCCAGCTTGCGCAGCGTCTGCAGCACTTGCGACACCAGCATCGGCGCCAAGCCGATCGACGGCTCGTCGAGCAGCAACAACTGCGGACCCATCATCAGCGCGCGGCCTATGCCCAGCATCTGGCGTTCGCCGCCCGAGAGTTGCGATCCCAGGTGCTGACGACGCTCGAGCAGCCTGGGGAAGAGTTCGAAGATGTCGTCTCGCGAATAAACCCGCTGACCGGCCGTAGCCCGCGGCACGAAAGTCGTCGTCAGGTTGTCCTCAACCGTCATGCGGCCGAACACCAGCCTGCCCTCGGGCACCAAGGCCAGGCCGGCGCGCACCCGCTCGTGCGCCGACCAGTCAGCGATGCGCTGGCCGGAAAGCTCGACTTCGCCGCGCACAACGGGGTCGCCACGCGACCAGCCGATCAGCGCGTTGACCAGCGTCGACTTGCCGGCACCGTTGGCGCCGACCACGCCGACCATCTCACCACGCGACACGCTCAGCATGCGCACGTCGACCGCGCGATTGCCGGCGTAATCGACCTGCAGGTCGCGAACCTGGAGCAGCGCGCCGCTCATGCCGCTTTGCCCAGGTAGGCTTCGAGCACGCGCGGGTCTTGCTGCACCTGCTGCGGCGTGCCGTAAGCGAGTTGGCGGCCCAGGTCGAGCACGCAGATGCGGTCGGCCACGGCCATGATCAGGTCCATATGGTGTTCGATCACGACCAGCGCGATGCCTTCACGCTTGAGGCTGAGCAGCAGGTCGACCAGCCGCGCCATGTCGTCGCCACCCAGCCCGGCCGCCGGCTCGTCGAGCAGCAAGACCTGGGCGCCATCACCATAGGCCAGCGCGATCGACAACATGCGCTGAACGCCATACGGAATCTCCTTGGGGCTGAGCCCGTGATAGGCCACCGGCACGCCAAAGCGCAACAACTGTTGCGCCGCGTAGTCGCAAGCCGCCGCACGCTTGCGCGCCGCACCCGCCGGGTTCAGCACGCTGCCGAGCAAGCCTGGGTGAGCGCGCTTGCCGAGCACGGCCACCAGGTTGTCGAGTACGCTGAGGTCGTCGAAGAATGCGTTTTGCTGGAAAGCACGCTTGAGCCCGAGTTCGGCCAGGCCGTGGGCTCGAACCTGGCTGACATCGCGGCCCTGCAGCCAGACACTGCCCAGGCGAGACACCAGCGCCGTCACCGCGTCGTAGCAAGAGCTCTTGCCTGCGCCGTTCGGGCCGATGATGCCGAGCAACTCACCGGGATGGACCTCCCAGGCCACGTCGTCGAGCGCAACCAGCGCGCCGTAGCGAACACCCAGGCCTTGGACGCGAAGCGCTGGCTGGGCTTGGGCTGGCGAGGACATCGGTGCGTCCCGCTTACTTCTGCACCACGATCTTGCCGGCCTGCACCGTGAACAGATAGTGCTTGGACCCCAGCTGGCCGTTCGGCTCGAAGGCGACGTCACCCATCAGCGTGCCCTTGAACTTGCCGCCGCGGATGCGCTTGGCGATCGCCTCGCGGTCCAAGGTCTTGAGCTCGTTGGCTGCCATCGCCCAGATTTGCAGCGCCGCTGCACCAAGTGCCATGAACTTGTCCGGCGTGTACTTGAACATCTCCAGGCTCTTGGCGACAAAGCGCTGGTTCGCCGGGTTGGACGAAAAGGGCTCGATCTGCGGGAAATAAATGTCGGCGCCGACCAAGCCGTTGGCGGCGTCACCAGCGACCTCGATCACGCTGGGTGCGACCGTGCCCACGGCGGCGACCAGCACGCCCGGCAGCCTGGCCTGACGCGCCTGGCGGATGGTGGCCGGCATGCCCAGGCCTTCGTTGGCGTTGATCGCGACCGTCAGATCGGGCTTTGCGGCCTGCACATTGGTCAGTGCAACGCGGAAGTCGGCTTGCGCAAACGGGAACTTCTCCTCGGCGACCTTCTCGTAGACATGGTTCAGGCGCTTGAGTTCGGCCTCGATCGAGGCTTGCGCGCCATTGCCGTAGGCATCGTTCTGGGTCAGGAAAGCGATCCGCTTGGCCTTGGCAATGTTGGCGATGTAGTTGGCGATCACCGCGCCGTCCTGCGAGTTCGAACTGTTGAGCCGAATAGCCAAGGGGTTGCCCTCGCCCGACAGAATCGGGTCGGCCTTGGAGATCGCGGTGATGTCGAGCACGCCGCCGCGCGCGATCACCGGCTGCATCGCCAGCGTGACCGGGCTGTTCCAGCCTTCGATGATCACTGACACGCCCAGGCTCATCAGCTCGGTGGCGCGTGAGACGCCGACGGCCGGTGTCGACTCGTCATCGCGCGAGACGATCTCGATCTTGCGGCCGAGCACGCCACCGCTCTCGTTGATCAGCGCGGCCATGGTCTGGATCGCGTTCGTCACATGCTGGCCCTGCGGCCCGGCGCCGCCCGACAACGGCAGGATCGTGCCGACCTTGATCGTCTGGGCGTGGACCAGCGCGGGCGCGCCCAGTCCCAGGGCCAGGGTGGCGGCAAGCGTGCGTATCAGTTTCATAGAGGTCTCCAGATGGGAAGAGGCGAGCGATTCGGGACGGGCAGCCGACCGTGCGCCGCGAGGCCAGGCGCACAGTAGAGGCTAACTTTTAAAACGAGCGACAGACTCTGCTGCACGCCGTACCATACCGCATGCTGCGCCGACAGCGGCAGACTCTAGAGCCGAAGCGGTCCTCTGCTCGTAAGGGTAAACACCAGAAAACTACAGTTCATCGAAACGTCATTGCAGCATGTGTCAACAGGCCTGTAGCGCGCCGACCGTGGCCCGAGCATTCGTCACGGCGCGCAGCCTCATTCGGCCTTGAGGTCCAGCCGTTTGATCAGGTCGCCCCACATCTTGCTCTGTTGCTGGGTGAAGGCCAGCAGATCGGCCGGCGTCGCGCTGGTCTTGCTCTCGTTGCCCAGCTTGCGCATCGCCTCGCCAAAACTGGCCGATGTCGTGACCCTGTTGATCGCTGCGGCAAGCTTGTCGACGATGGGCTTGGGTGTGCCGACCGGCGCAAACACGCCATACCAGGTCTCGCCAAGCACTGAGGGGTAGCCCAACTCGCGAAAGGTCGGCACGGTGGGCATCAAGGCCTGGCGCTCGGCGCTGAGCACGGCCAGTGCGCGGTACTGCCCGGCGTTGACATTGGGCACGGCGCTGGTCAGCGCCTCGACATTGCTGTCGATCACGCCGGCGATCATGTCCATCGTCGCCGGCGCTGCGCCCTTGTAGTGAACCTCGGTGAACTTGATGTCCAGACCGTTGGCGATCATCTCGCCCAGCAGGTGCACCATGCTGCCCTGGCCGTTGGTGGCGTTGTTGATCTTGCCTGGGTTGGCCTTGGCGTAGCTGACGTACTCGCGCAGCGTCTTGGCCGGAAAATCCTTCTTGACCACGAAAGCGAATGGCACGGCGCACAAGGCGGCGACAGGCGCGAAGTCTTCCAACTTGTACGACAGCTTGTCGTTGAGGTGCGGGTTGGTCGTGAAGGTGGTGCCTGCCGACAGCAGCAAGGTGTATCCGTCCTTGGGCGCGCGGGCAACGAAGGACGCACCGATCGCCGTGGCGGCGCCGGCACGGTTGTCGATGACGAAGACGGTGCCGAGTTCCTCACGCAGGCGCTGCGCGAGTTGGCGCCCCACCACGTCGCTGGTGCCGCCCGGCGGATACGGCACGTCCAGCGTCACCGGCTTGGTCGGCCAGGCTGCCGGGTCTGCGGTCTGCGCTTGGGCGCCCAGCGCCAAAAGCGCGCAGGCCGCGGCCATCAGTTTCAATCCATTTCGCATGGTTTTCTCCTTGAATGAATTGCTGAGCGCAAGCCTCAGCGCTGCGGTATGAAGCTACGGTAGGCCGCTTCCCAGTCCGAGAAGATGGCATCCCTGGCCTGGTCGAGCGCGAGCGTGCCGTTGCAGACCATTCTCTGCATCGCGCGCTCGAGCCTGTCTTTCTTTTTGGCGCCACGTTCGCCCTCCCAGGGCTGGAGCATCAGGTTGGCCAGCGCGCGCGGGTGTCCGCCGAGCGCCAGCGGAATCCGGTGGTCGAGTTCGTAGTCAGAGGCATCAGCCCTGGGAATCGATTGCGCCTGCATCAGCTTGAACTTCACGCCCCGGGTGTAACTGGACGAAGGCCGGATCGACGCGGTGTAGCCCGCCACACAGATCGTGCTCGAAATCGTGTCCTGACGGACATCGGCGTTCAGCACGTCTGATCGCTGCGCAACCGCGTCTGGCGGGTCGGCTGCAGCCGCGTCGGTCGACGCCGCAACAACGCCGCTGGCTGCGCCAAATGCCAAGACCACCAAGGCCATGAATCTGGTCAAACCGATCGTCGGGAACGCTATCAAAGCTTTGCGAAGCGTAAAAAAATGCCATCATTTTCACAACTATTGCGCCAGCAGCTCTGACCCATCGCGAATGAAACGGATCAGACACACGCAAAATACAGCTTGATCCAGCTTGGCCATCGGCCGATAAACCCATGAGCGTTCACCTCAGCCCCGCCATCCCATCGACCGAGGGCTTGTTCGAAGCGGGCGCCGTGGCGTTGCAATCGGGCCGGACCTTCCGCAACATGCGGCTGTCCTACAAGACCTTCGGCACGCTCAACGCCGACAGGTCGAACGTGATCCTGTACCCGACGTCGTACAGCGCGCAGCACCAGGACATCGAGTTCATGGTCAGCGTGGGCGGCGCGCTAGACCCATCGCGCTATTTCATCGTGATCGCCAACCTGTTTGGCAACGGCTTGTCGAGTTCACCGTCGAACACGCCCTGGCCCGATGTGGGCACGCGCTATCCCGACGTGACCTGCTTCGATGCAGTCCATGTGCAGCGCCGGATGCTCGCCGAGCTGTGGGGCATCAAGCGATTGGCGCTGGTCTACGGTTGGTCGATGGGTGCGATGCAGGCCTACCATTGGGCGGCCATCTTTCCCGACGCGGTCGAGCGCATCGCGGTGGTGTGTGGCGCGGCGCGCGGCGCGCCGCACAAACAGGTCTTCATCGAAGGCGCGAAGAGCGCGCTGATGGCCGACCCAGCCTTCCGTGACGGTGTGTTCACCGAAAAACCGGTCCGCGGGCTTCGCGCGATGGGCCGGGTCTACGCCGGCTGGGCGATGTCGCAGACTTTTTACCGCGAAGAGCTTTGGCGGAGCTCGGGCGCGACCTCGCTCGAGGACTACCTCATCACCTTCTGGGAGACCAACTTCGCCAGGCGCGACCCTTCGGACCTGCTGGCGCAGTTCTGGACCTGGCAGCAAGCCGACATCAGCGCCAACCCGCTCTACCAGCGCGACCTGCCTCGGGCGCTGGCGGCGATCAGTGCGCGCACGCTGCTGATGCCAGGCGACCACGACCTGTATTTCCAGGTCGAGGACAACCGACTCGAACTCCAGCACTTGCGAGACGCCAAGCTCGCGCCTATCCCGTCGGTGTGGGGACACCGCGCAGGCAACCCGGTGAGCCAGCCTGAGGACCGGGCTTTCATCGAGCACCATGTCAAGGCGCTGCTGTCCACCTGAGCGCCCCAAGGCCGACCGACGCCGGCCGCCCCCCCGTGGGGATCAAGCAAAGTGGCAAAGCCACATTTGCTTGAGTGCGCCCCAAGGCCGGCCGACGCCGGCCGCCCCCCGTGGGGATCAAGCAAAGTGGCAAAGCCACATTTGCTTGAGAGTTGCCGCGAGTCTCATTCAGCGCCCGCCCGCAGCTTCTGCGAGCGACGCCGGCCAGGTCAGCACCAGATAAGATCAAGCACCCATGTCTGCACAAGAGTTCGCCCCCGGCCTGTTCATCCGGGGCTTCAATCCACCGCTGCCGCTTTCGCAATACCGGCTGGTGGCATTCGACATGGACTCGACGCTGATCAACATCGAGTGCGTCGACGAGATCGCCGCGCTCGCCGGGCTCGGCACCGAAGTCGCAGCGATCACCGAAGCGGCAATGCGAGGTGAGATCAGCGACTACAAGGACAGCCTGCGCCGGCGCCTGGCCTTGCTGCGAGGCGTCAGCGAGACCGTGCTGGCGCAGGTCTATGAGACCAAGCTGCGGCTCAACCCCGGCGTCGAGTGTTTCGTCGCTGCCTGCCAGGCCGCGGGCCTGAAGACCTTGCTGGTCTCGGGCGGTTTCACTTATTTCTCAGAGCGCATCCGCCACCGCCTCGGGCTGGACTTTGCCCGCGCCAACGTGCTGGAGGTCGTCGACGGCAAGCTCACCGGCGCGCTGGTCGAGCGGCCCTGGGGCGACATCTGCGACGGCCTCGAGAAGCGCCGGGTGGTGATGGAGGTCTGCGAGCTGATGGGCATCGAGACCTCGCGCGCGATCGCAGTGGGCGATGGCGCCAACGACTTGCCGATGATGAACCTGGCCGGGCTGTCGATCTGCTTCCACGGCAAGCCGGCGGTGCGCGAGCAGGCGATGATCTCGATCGAGGCCGGCGGCATGGACCGTGCGCTGGAACTGCTCAGCGCCTGAGACAGCGCTGCGCTGAGCAGCCTGCGACCGGATGCAGCGCTGCGCAAGCGCGCCGCGACGCTTTAGACCGCCTAACATGGCGTGTTCTCTAACAGCCGAGGAAATCCATGAGCCAGACCCAATACCTGCTTGAAGCCAGCCGGATGCCCAAGTATTGGTACAACATCGCCGCCGACCTGCCATCGCCCGCGCCTGCTGTGCTGCACCCGGGCACGCTGAAACCGATAGGCCCTGACGACCTGGCGCCGCTGTTCCCGATGGAACTGATCATGCAGGAGGTCTCGACCGAGCGCGAGGTCGCGATCCCCGAGCCGGTGCGCGAGGTCTTCAAGCTGTGGCGTCCGGCGCCGCTGTTCCGCGCCCACAGGCTGGAGAAAGCGCTGGGGACGCCGGCCAAGATCTATTACAAGTACGAAGGCGTGTCGCCCGCTGGCAGCCACAAGCCCAACACCGCTGTGCCGCAAGCCTGGTTCAACGCCCAGGCCGGCATCAAGAAGCTGACCACCGAGACCGGTGCCGGCCAATGGGGCTCGTCGCTGGCGTTCGCCGGCAACCTGTTCGGCCTGGATGTCACGGTGTTCCAGGTGCGCGTCAGCTACGACCAGAAACCCTACCGCCGTGCGCTGATGGAGACCTACGGCGCGCGCTGCATCGCCAGCCCGTCAAACGAGACCCAGTACGGCCGCAGTGTGCTCGCCGCGCGCCCGGACCACCCCGGATCGCTGGGCATTGCGATCAGCGAGGCGGTCGAGATCGCCGCAACCCATGACGACACCAAGTACGCGCTGGGCTCGGTGCTCAACCATGTGCTGATGCACCAGACCATCATCGGCCAGGAAGCCATGCTGCAGATGGAGATGGCCGGCGACGACCCCGATGTGATCGTCGGCTGCACCGGCGGCGGCAGCAACTTCGCCGGCATCGCCTTCCCGTTCATAGGCCAGCAACTGCGTGGCGGCAAGAAACGCCGCATCGTCGCGGTCGAACCCGCCGCCTGCCCCAGCCTGACGCGCGGCAAGTACGCCTATGACTTCGGCGACACCGGCCACATGACGCCGCTGACCAAGATGCACACGCTGGGCAGCACCTTCACGCCACCGGGATTCCACGCCGGCGGGCTGCGCTACCACGGCATGGCGCCTATGGTCAGCCACCTGCATGAGCTCGGCTTGCTCGAGGCCACCGCTTACCACCAGATCGCTTGTTTCGAGGCCGGTGTGCTGTTCGCCCGTACCGAGGGCATCGTGCCCGCACCCGAAGCCAACCATGCTGTGAAGGGCGCGATCGTCGAGGCGCTGCGCTGCAAGGCCGAAGGCAAGGCCGAGACTATTCTGTTCAACCTCTGCGGTCACGGCCATTTCGACATGGCGGCCTACACCAGCTACTTCGCCGGCAACCTGACCGACCAGACCTACGACGAGGCCGAACTCGCGATGGCGCTGTCAGGTCTGCCCTCGGTGCCGGCCTGATCGCTGACTTGTCGCTGACTAGTCGCTGACTAGTCGCTGACTAGTCGCTGACTGGTCGCTGACTGATCAGTTTGCCGGCCGGCTCAAGCCGGCCGGGCCGCAGGCAGCGCGGCGCTACGCGAGCGCTGCCACTGCATGTACAGCACGCCAGCGAGCACCACCGCGCCACCGATCATCTGCTCGGCCAGCGGTTGAACGTCGAAGAACAGCAACGAGATCAGCACCGCGAACACCGGCACCGTGTTCTGCCACATGCCACCGGTCTGTATACCCAAGCGGCTGACGCCGGTGTTCCAGGCCACGGTGGCCAGTGCGGTGCAACACACCGCCGCCACCAGCAACTGGATCACCGTCAGCGACGACGGGTGCAGGTTGGGCGAACCCGCCAAGCCAGTGGCTCGGGCGATGATCCAGAACAGCAGCAACCACGGCAGGGCCCCAATGGTCGTGAGGTATGTGCGCTGCAGCTGCGTCGTGTCTGTCGTGAACCAGCGCTGGGCCAGGATCGAGTAAGTGGTCCAGCTGCAGATGCCCAACACCACCAGCAGCTCACCCCCTTGCAGGCTGAGCGCCGCGCCCAGCGAGGCACCGCCGGCCTGGGCCCTGCCCTGGATCGCGATGCCCGCGCCGATCAGCGTGAGCAAGGTCGCACCCCAGAAGCCGCGCTCAAGCCGGGCGCCGGTCATCACACGCGACACCACGGCCACATAGACCGGCGTGCCTGCCGACAGCGCGGCCACCGTCATCGGGTGGGTGAGGTACAGACCGAGGTTGTAGAAGGTCAGGAAACCGGTCACGCACAGGCTCAACACCGCGACCCGCCACAGCGGAATCGGCGATCGCAGCCGCCGCGGACCCAGCGACAACACCAGCATCAGGCCCAGCAGCGCGCTAGCCACCACGTAGCGCAGCGGTGAGACAAAGAACGGGTCGAATTGCTTGAGCAGCGCAGATGACAGCGGCAGGTTCATGCCCCACATCAAGCTGGAGGTCAGGTAGGCCGCAGTGCCGACCAGCGCCGACCGCTGCACCGTGGCGACAGGCCCATCAGTCGGGGCTGACGAGCTCACTCCTCGGCCACGAAACGCGGCCAGGTGCTGCTGACATACTGCAAGAAAGCCGGGCCCAGGCCTTCGGCCTGCAGGTGGGCGCGACTCACCGGTCGTTCGATGCAGCAGAAAGCCGGATCGGCCAGCGCACGGCGCGCGAAATCATGGTGCAGCATCGCGCCGCGGCCGATCATCACGAAGTCGACGCCGCTGTCCAAGCAACGGTTGGCGGTGACCGTGTCCATGATCTTGCCGGCCACGCCCAGCCGTGTCGCGCCGCGGTCGAGTGCTGCAAAGTGCGCGATCAGCGACTTGCCCGCATACGCCGGGTCGAGCGGCGCCTTGAAGCAGTCCCATAGCGACATGTCCAAGTAGTCAAGCCGCCCGTCGTCCAGCACCAACTGGGCCAGCGCCAGCGACTCGGGCATCGTGATGCCGAAGCGCTCTGGCGACAGCCGCAGACCGAGCTGAAAGTCGGGGCCAGTGGCGGCGCGTATGCCGGCGATCAGTTCAAACAGGATACGGTAACGGTTCTCGAAGCTGCCGCCATAGCGGTCGCTGCGCCGATTGTTTCCACCATCGAGAAACTGGGCCAGCAAGTAGCCGTGCGCGCCATGCAGCTCCACACCGTGGAACCCGGCTTGCTCGGCGCGGCGCGCAGAAGCGATGAAGTCCTGCACCAATTGCTCGACCTCGGCGGTGGTCAGCGCACGAGCGCCGGTCTCGGCATCGTCCCAGGGCGCGACGACAGGCTGGCTGGTGAGCGCTTTGTCGGCGCGACGGCCCGAGTGTTGCAGTTGCAGGCTCGAGACGCCGCCGCCGGCATGGATGCCCTGGGCCAGCCGGGTCAGCCCGGGCAGGTGCGCGTCCGACCAGGCACCCAGCTGCCCCGGAAAGCCCTGGCCCGATGCCTGCACATGCGCGGCACAGGTCATCGTCATGCTGAAGCCGCCCTGGGCTCGCATCGTCAGCCAGCGGTATTCGTCGTCGCCCAGTGTGCCGTCGGCATGGCTTTGCCAATTGGTCAGCGGCGCCAGCGTGATGCGGTTGGACCAGGTCGGCCCACGGGTCAGCGGCAAGGGATCAGACAGCACAGGAGTATTGGGCATGGCGTCGATTCAAATCATCAGTGTCGGGCAGCAGCGGGTCGGCTGGCTTCCACCTGGGCGACAACCGGTGCGATCCGCACCGCAGCAGTCTAACGTTGGCCACCGCCACAGCCCATCAGCGCGCCAGCATCGATAATTTGCGATGACTATTCAGCGATGGCCGGGTTTGAACGCCTGGAAGGTGAGACGATGACCGATGCCTTGCCGCAAGGCACAGCTTGCGCCAAACAGCAACTGCACGAGAGCGCGATGATGGCTGCGACGCCGACCGGCTTGGCCGCGCTCGAGGCCCGTCTGCAGCAGGACTTCGAGATCCTGGGCCTGCCGGCGCAAGCTTGGGTGCCTTCGCGCAGCGAGGCCGGTGTCGAAGTGCTTGACACGGTCATCATCGGTGGCGGGATGGCGGGCCTGACGCTGTCAGCCGCCTTGACGCAACTCGGCGTGAAGACCCAAATTTTTGACCGCGCACCGGCAGGCTTCGAAGGCCCCTGGGCGACCACGGCGCGCATGGAGACGCTGCGCTCGCCCAAGGAATTGACAGGGCCCGCGCTGGGATTCGCCGCACTGACCTTCCGTGCCTGGTTCGAAGCACAGTTCGGCTCGGCCGCCTGGCAAGCGCTCGACAAGATACCCAGGATGCAATGGGCAGACTACCTGCGCTGGTACCGCCGCGTGCTGGGCATCGAACTGTGCAATGAACAGCTGCTGCTGTCGGTGCAGCCTCGCGCCGACGGCCTGGTGCAGCTGCAATTGGCCGACGGGCTGAACGGTGGTACCCGCTACCAGGTGCTGGCCCGCCACGTGGTGCTGGCCACCGGCCGCGATGGCCTGGGTGGCCCCTGGGTGCCTGATTGGGCCCGGGCGCTGCCGTGCGAGCGCTGGGCCCATTCGGCCGATGCCTGGTGCGGCGAGGACTTGCGCGGCCTGCGCGTGGCCGTTGTCGGCGGCGGTGCGTCGGCGATGGACGCTGCAGCGACAGCGCTCGAGAGCGGCGCGGCGCGCGTCGACCTGCTGATACGGCGACCCGACCTGCCTCGCGTCAACAAGGGCAAGGGTGTCGGTCATCCCGGCATGGTCCAAGGCTTCGGTGCGCTGCCAGACGAATGGAAATGGCGTTTCCGCCACCACATCAACGAGCAACAGGTGCCGCCACCACAAGCCAGCACCTTGCGGGTGTCGCGCCATGCGAATGCACATTTCCATCTCGGCGCGCCGGTGCGGGCGGTGACGCTGCGGGCCGATGGCGCGCTGCGCATAGACACCGCCAAAGGGCCGATGGCGGCCGACTTCCTGATCTTGTGCACCGGTTTTTCCAGCGACTGGGCACAGCGACCGGAGTTCTCCGCCATCGCACCACAAGTGCGGCTGTGGCAGCATCGATTCACGGCACCGGCGGGCGAGGCAGACGCTGAGCTGGCTGGTTCACCCGATCTGGGCCCGAGCTACGAGTTCCAGGAGCTCAGGCCTGGCGCCTGTCCTGGCTTGAACCGCGTGCACTGCTTCAACTACGCGGCGGCGCTCTCGCTGGGCGCGAGTGCCGGCGACATCCCGCAAATCAGCGAGGGCGCCCAGCGCCTGGCACGCGCTCTGGCCGCCCAGCTGCTGGCCGAAGACGTGGCGCAGCACTTCGACGCACTCCAAGGCTATGCCGAGCCCGAACTGCGGGGTGACGAATGGGCGCCGGCGGACTTCCCCGACTACGCGTGAGCCGGGCCGGCTTGCCTGGCTTGCGCCGGCAAGGCTACAGACTCCGCCCTTGCCCGGCCTCTTCGAAGGTCTGGCCATCGCGGATCTGGTAGATCCGCTTGAACGTCGGGATGATCTTCTCGTCGTGGGTCACGACGATGATCGCGGTGTGGTACTGCGTGGCCATCCGGTCGAGGATGCGCATCACCGCCAGCGCCCGCTCGCTGTCTAGCGGCGCGGTCGGCTCGTCGGCCAGGATCACCGGCGGTCGGTTGGCCAGCGCGCGCGCAATCGACACTCTTTGCTGCTCGCCACCCGACAGCTCTGAAGGTTGGGCACGGGCGCGGTGGCTGACATCCAGCGCCTGCAGCAACTCGAGCGCCCGGGCCCGGGCCTCGCCGTTGGGCCGGCCAGCCAGCATCGGCAGCAGCGCGACGTTGTCGGTGACGTCGAGGAAAGGGATCAGGTAAGGCGCCTGAAACACAAAGCCAATGCTGTCTCGCCGCAGCGCGCGCAAGTCGGGAATCTTCCAGCCGTCGTCGTAGAGGGTCTTGCCGCCCAGGATCATGCGGCCGGCAGTCGGCGTGATCACCGCGCCCAGGCACTTCAGCAAGGTGCTCTTGCCCGAGCCCGACGGGCCGATCAATCCCACCACCTCGCCGGGCGCGACGACCATGTTGACGTCCTTCAGCGCATCGACCGCGGTGTCGCCCGCGCCGTAGCGTTTGCGCAAGGCCTCGATGCGGATGCCCAGCCCAGCCGCTCCAGCCGGTTCAGCCACCGATGGCCTCGGAAGGGTCGACCTTCAGCGCCGCGCGTATCGCCAGCGTGCTGGCCAGCGCGCAGATCAGCATCACCGCCGCCAAGCCGCGCACCGCGTCGGCGGGTTCCAGCAGCACGTATTTCGGGAACACCGGCGCCCAGACGGTGGCCGCGACCTTGCCGACGATGAAACCAATCAAGCCCAGCCCCAGCGCTTGTTGCAGGATCATGCCGGCGATGGTGCGGTTGCGCGTACCGATCAGCTTGAGCACCGCGATCTCGCGGATCTTGCCCAGCGTCATCGTGTAGATGATGAAAGCCACGATGGCCGCGCTGACCACGGCCAGGATCGCCAGGAACATCGCGATCTGCTTGGCCGAGGTGGCGATCAGCTTGGCGACCAGGATCTCCTCCATTTGCGCCCGAGTGAAGGCTTCGAGGTGCTTCCAGCGGCGGATAGGCGCAGCCACGTCCTCCGCCGACACCCCCGGCCGAACCTGCACCAGCACGGCGTTGACGTTGTGGTTGCTGGCCTGCGCGGCCTGGACCGCATCGAGCAGGCCGGGCACGCCGGGCCGGTTCAGACCGGGGTTGGCGGCATTGCGCGCACGGTCGTTCAGGATGGCGTCGTTGTCCTTGAGGAACTGCGCCTCCTGCCCGTCCTTGAGCGGGATGAAGACCATCGGGTCGCCGCCCGACGACACCATGCGCTGGGTCAGGCCCACCACGGTGTAGTCATGGCGCCGGATGCGGATGCGGTCGCCCAGGCCGAAACCGGTGCGCAGGTCGGCCACCGCCTCGTAGTGGCTGCGCGTGATGTGTCGGCCGGCCAGCAGATAGGCCGGCTCGCCGGGTTGGCCGGGCTCGATGCCGACGACCATTGCGCGCGTGTCACTGTCTTGATGGCGCACCTGCATCGTCAGGTAGGTGACGTTGGCAGCGCGCGCCACGCCCGGCAGCCCGAGCAGGCTGCGCACCGTGTCGTCGCGCAGGCTGGACGCCTCGGCGTACGGGCCTTGGGTGTCTTGCTGCACCACCCACAGGTCGGCGCCGCTGTTGTTGAGCAAGGCCCGGGCGTCGTCGACCATGCCGCGGTAGACGCCGGCCATCGTCAGCGTGACGCCGATCAGCAGACCCAGGCCGAATCCCGTCAGCACGAACTTGCCCCAGGAATGGAGGATGTCCCGCCCCGCCAGGCTGATCACGGGCTGCGCGCCAGCAGCGAATCGACGATCTTGATGCGGCTGCCAGACGTCAGTTCTTTTTCACTGAAGACCACCACCCGGTCGCCGGCCTGCAGTCCTTCGAGGATCTGGACCTGCCCGTTCAGGCTGGAAAATCCCAGCCGGACCGGCACAAAGCGCAGCGTGTCGCCCGCTATGCGCCAGACGCCAGTGCCATGGCCACCGGCGCCACCAATGACGGACTGGTCGGGCGCCAGGTCGGCGCGTCGCTTGATGCTTGCGTTGGGCAGCAGCAGCGCGGGGGCTGTGGTCGCAAGCGCCAGTGTCACCTCGGCCAGTTCGCCCACCGAGATGCCTACCGGCAGCGGGTCGAAGGCGACCTGCGCGATACGTTCCTCGGTGACGCTGTCGCTGACGGCTTCGACGCGCACCACCCGGCCGGGCAACGGCCGGGTCGGGTTCGATCGCAACACGATCTCAGCCTTCAGTCCCGCCACCAGACCAGTCGAGCGACCTTGGTCGAATCGAGCCTTGACCCACAGCGACGAGGGCTCAATCAGCCTGATCACCGCCTGGCCCGCGATAGCGGTGGAACCGGCTTCGGCCTCGCGGCTGATCACCACCCCGTCGCTGGGCGCCAGCAGGCGCAGGTTGGCGCGCTGCTGCACCAGGCCGGCACGCTCGGCCGCCAAGCGCTTGACGTCCTGCCGTGCAGCGCTGAGGTTGGCGTCAGCCCCGCTCAGCGCCGCATCGGCCGAGACCTGCTCCTGCAGCTTGCCTTCCACCACGCCGGCACTGATGAAATTCTTCTCGCCCAGGTCCAGGTAGCGGCGGGCATTCAGCGCCGCCAAGTCCTTCCTGGCGCCGGCGTCCTGGCGCTGAGCTTGCGCGCCTGCCGTCGCACTGCCGGCGCGGTCTATCGATGCAGCTAGCGCGGCCAGCCGCTGGTCGAGGTCGACCGGGTCCATCTCGGCCAGCAACTGCCCGGCCCTGACGCTGTCGCCGACATCGACCAAAACCCGACGAACCCGACCTGCTGTGATGGGACCGACCAGATAGGCGCGGCGCGCCTCGACCGTGCCGATGCCGAACAGCGACGGCGTCAACCGGCCTTCGTCAGCCTGCAGGACCGTGACCCGGATCGGCGCCAACGGGCCCGACCGCATCACGACGAAGGCCAAAGCGCCCAGCAACAAAGCGCCCAACAGGCTCAGGCCGAGCCGACGCGATGCCAACGCGGTCAGCTTCACAACAGGCTGCAAATCGCATGAACAAGGATTGCGCGCTTGTCATGGGCCCGCAACAGCAGCGCCGTGGGGAACACCAAGGCCGTCAGCATTTGATGGTGGCGCGCCAATCCGCGCACTGAATTGACATGTGATCTCATGTTTGTCGTTATAGAGCAGTTGCATAAACTGCGCCACCGCGCTGCGCAACAAAGGCGCGATGAGGCCCATCCCAGCGGCCGAAAGACCGATCGCGACCATCAATGCGCACCCCGGGCCGGGGACTTCAAGCCTCAGCCGCTGCAGCCTGCCGACGGATCGATCAGGCTGTGCCGGCGCCACCGCACCGAAATTCAGCAGCCATCATTTCGCAACGGCTGTTTGGTTGAAGAGATCGGTGCCGGCCGCGTCGCCTTCCGATGCGAGCGGCCGGTCAGGCCGGGCGCTTCGATTGACAGCCCGGTCTCGCTCGAAGGCCGAAGCCTCGGGGAACAAGGCCTGCAGCGCCTCGCGAACCTGGGCCAGGCGCGGGTCATGCCAGTGGGCGTTGTCGGTGGTGTCGTTGACACAGAAGAAGTTGACCGCGCCGCAGAGCGATCCGAGCAGGTCGAGCTGGTAGCCGACATCGGCATCACCGGTCGAGACATACAGATGGGTGTAGTCACGCATCCTGGCCAAGCCATGGGCCAGCGCCCAACGGATCACGAAATCAGAGACGATGGTCGGCTTGTCCCAGGTCCGAAACACCGTCGATCGCACGCCGTCGAACAACTCGGGTGCGGTACGTTCGAGTTCGAATAACACCGATCGCAACATCGGCCTGGGTGAATGCGCGAAAGTGCAGAACCGGTGCACATAGGCTTGACGTTGGCGAGTCCGATAGTCCTCGCCGATCACGGGCCTGGCGCCTGCTGATTGGGCGCTGAGCCAATGGTTTGACAGCCTGCAGGCGTTTTCCATCGAGTTGGCATCCTGGCGCAACGGGCCGTCGCTGACCGCAGGATCGTCCGACCAGGCGGCATAGACCCCGCCGTCCCAAAACCAATCGTCGAGTTCGACGGGTGCGCCGAAGAAGACATCGTCATTGAGGTAAAAATAACGCTCAGACAGACCGGTAATCCGATGAATATAGGACTCGATGTTGCTCGAGTCAAAGGTCGGCAGCGCGCTGGCCGGGATCAGCTTGCGGTGGTCGACGATCGTCAAGCGACTCGAGGACTTCAGCCAGGCCGGCGTCTGGTCGTCGGTGACGATGTAGACATGGCCGTGGTCCGGAAAGAAGCGCTCGAGCGCACGCAGGCTGAAACGAAGCTCGTCGTTGTCGCGGAACCGGCCCTCGACATTGCCGTGCAGGCCGATCGCATCGCGATGGGCGGCGCTGAGTTCGTCGGCTGCGCGCTGGCGCTTCAGTCGCCAGGCGGGGTCGTTGCCATCGACCCAAAGGTAGACGATGTCGACGGGTGAATCTCTTCTCATGACACACAGACAGGAAACGCCCGGGCGAACCGGGCTAGGGGCGGCGGCATTCGGCCGCGCGAAATCAGTGAACTAACTCGACAGTTGCTGCCAGGCCTTGTCCAGGCGCTTGACGCTGACGGGCTGCGGGGTTCGCAGCTCCTGGGCGAAAAAGCTCACCCGCAGCTCCTCGAGCAGCCAACGGTACTCGTCCAGCCTGGCGTCGGCCACGCCTTTTTGCTCGGCCAAGCGGCGCAGGTAGCGCTGCTCGATCGGCCGCAACTCGGCCAGCCGCTGCGCGTCACGCGCCGGGTCGGCGCGCTGCTTGTCTAGACGTGCCGTGACCGCCTTGAGGTAGCGCGGGTAATGCTGGAGCTGGGTATACGGCGCTTGTTGCAGGAAGCGCTTGGGCATCAGCCGCTGCAGCTGAGCAGCGATGTCGTCGGACAGCTCTTTGGCGGCGCGGCTGTCCTTGAGCTTGCGCTGCGCGGCGGCGTAATCAGCCAGGATGACGCCAGCCAGTCGCGCCACCTCTTGCGCGATCAGGTTGAGTCGGCTGCGGCCCGCGATGAGGCGTGCGTTGAAGCTGGCATCGTCGGCGGGCAGCGGGTCGGCCAGGAATGCGCGGTCCAGCGCCAGCTCGATGATCTGGCTGCGCAGTTCGTCAGCGCTGCCCAAAGGCATGTAGGCCGTGGCCATCTTGACCAGGTCGGGGATGTTCTTCTCGAGGTATTTCAAGGGCTCTTTGAGCGCGAGCGCGACCAAGCGGCTCAAGCCGGCGCGGTGTTTGACGGCAGCGCCTTCGGGCTCGTCAAAGACCTCGATTTCGACATGGGTACGCTTGTCGATCAGCGCCGGAAAGCCGATCAACACCTGGCCGGCTTTGTGGATTTCCATCAGCTCCGGCAGCTCGCCGAAAGTCCAGCTGGTGTAGCCCTTGGGCGCCGCGACTGGCGCAGCAGGCACTGCCGCCTGGTGCACAGCGCCCGCAGCCGCAGTCGGAACCGCCGCAGCGACGACCGGCGCTGGCGCAACGCTGCCCAGCTTCAGGGTTGCCAAGGCCTGAAAAGCCGATCGCGCCTGGCCGCCAAGCTCGGCCTTGAGCGTGGCCAAGTGCCTGCCCATGCCAAGCTGGCGACCGTGCTCGTCAACGACCCGAAAGTTCATGAACAAGTGCGGCTGCAGCATGTCGAGCTTGAAGTCATTGCGCTGCACGGCAATCTGAGTGCGCTCGCGCACGGCCTTGAGCAACACGTCCATCAGCGCGCCCTGCGCGAACGAATGCTCGGCGATGAACGCCTCCACGTAGGCCGGCAAGGGCACGAGCCGCGTGCGCGGGCGCTGGTGCAGGCTCTTGAGTAGCGCCGTCAGTTTGGTGGCCAGCATGCCGGGCACCAGCCATTCGCAGCGCTCCTCGCTGACCTGGTTGAGTGCATAGATCGGCACCGTCACCGTCACGCCGTCCTTGGCGTCGCCCGGCTCGTGCAGATAGGCCACCGCGCAGTCCACGCCGCCCAGCCGCAGCATCTTCGGGAAAGCGCTGCCGGTGATGCCTGCAGCCTCGTGGCGCATCAACTCATCGCGCGTGAGCTGCAGCAGCTTCGGGTTGCTGCGGCTCTCGTGCTTGACCCAACGCTCCAGCGTCGCGCCAGAGCACACATCGGCCGGCAGCAGTTGGTCGTAGAAGGCGTAAATCAGCTCGTCGTCGACCAGCACATCCTGGCGCCGGCTCTTGTGCTCGAGCTCCTCGACTTGCGCCAGCAGCCTGCGGTTGTGCGCCAGGAATGGCAGCTGGCTGTCCCAATCGTCCTCGACCAGCGCGCTGCGGATGAAGATGTCGCGCGCAGCGCGTGGATCGACATTGCCGAAGTTGACGCGCTTGTTGTTGTAGACCACGACGCCGTAGAGCGTGGCGCGCTGCAGCGCGACCACCTCGGCGGCTTTCTTTTCCCAATGCGGCTCGAGCAGCTGAATCTTGAGCAGATGACCTGCCACCTGCGGAATCCACTGCGGCTCGATGCCGGCCAGACCGCGGCCGTAAAGCCTGGTGGTCTCGACCAGCTCGGCGGTGATCATCCAACGGCCGGGCTTCTTGCTCAGGTGGGCGCCGGGATGGCGCCAGAACTTGATGCCGCGAGCGCCCAGGTACCAATCCTCGTCATCGCTCTTGCAGCCGATGTTGCCCAGCAACCCAGCCAACATCGCCAGGTGGACCTGCTCGTAGGTGGCCGCAGACCCGTTCAGCCGCCAGCCGTGCTCGGCCACCACGGTGTGCAGCTGGCTGTGGATGTCGCGCCATTCGCGCACCCGGCGCGGGTTGACGAAGCTCTCGCGCAGCCGCTGTTCTTGCTGGCGGTGGCTGAGCTTGTGGCTGTCGACGTTCGGCGTCGCACCGGCCTTGGCCGCCGGATGGCCATGCACGCCGCGCCCCTCCTCGATCCAGGACCAGAGCTTGAGGTAACCCATGAACTCGGACTTTTCGTCGTCGAACTTCTTGTGCTTCTCGTCGGCGGCCTGGGCTGCTTCCATCGGCCGGTCGCGAACGTCCTGAACGCTGAGCGCGCTGGCGATGATCAGCACCTCGTTGAGCGCCTGGCGGTCACGCGCTTCCAGGATCATCCGACCGACGCGTGGGTCCAACGGCAAACGGCTGAGTTCCTGGCCAATCGGCGTCAATTCGTTGTCATCGTCGACGGCATTGAGCTCGCCGAGCAAGTCGTAGCCATCGGCAATCGCCTTGGCGCGCGGGGCTTCGAGAAAAGGGAAATCCTCGACTTGGCCCAAGCGCAGGCTCTTCATGCGCAGGATCACGCCGGCCAGCGAAGACCGCAGGATCTCCGGGTCGGTGAACTTGGGTCGGCCGATGAAATCCTTCTCGTCGTACAGACGTATGCAGATGCCGTTGGCGACACGGCCGCAACGCCCGGCGCGCTGGTTGGCTGCGGCCTGGCTGATCGCTTCGACCTGCAACTGCTCGACCTTGGTGCGGTAGCTGTAGCGCTTGACCCGCGCCAGCCCGGTGTCGACCACATAGCGGATGCCGGGCACCGTCAACGAGGTCTCGGCCACGTTGGTCGCCAGCACGATGCGCCGGCCGTTGCCGGGGTTGAACACCGCTTCCTGCTCGGCCTGCGACAGCCGCGCGAACAGCGGCAGGATCTGCGACTGCGGCCCTCCCCTGTGCTGCTTGGCGAGGTGCCGGCGCAAGTGGTCGGTGGCGTCACGGATCTCGCGCTCGCCGGGCAAGAAGACCAGGATGTCACCGCTGGCCCCGCCCTGCCACAGCTCGTCGACCGCGTCGGCGATGGCCTCGTCGAGACCGTATTCACGCTTGTCCTCGAACGGCCGCCAGCGCTGCTCGACCGGAAACAGCCGGCCGCTGACCTGGATCACCGGCGCCAAGCCGCGAATCGACGCAAAGTGATTCGCGAAGCGGTCAGCGTCTATCGTCGCCGAGGTGACGATGATTTTCAGATCAGGCCGGCGCGGCAAGAGCTGGCGCAGGTAGCCGAGCAGGAAGTCGATGTTCAGGCTGCGCTCGTGCGCCTCGTCGATGATCAGCGTGTCGTACTGGCGCAGCTCCGGGTCGCCTTGGGTTTCAGCCAGCAAGATGCCGTCAGTCATCAGCTTGACGCTGGCGCCGGGCTGGAACCGGTCCTGGAAGCGCACTTTGTAGCCCACCACATCGCCCAGCGGCGATTGCAACTCGTCGGCGATGCGCTTGGCCACGCTGGTGGCCGCGAGCCTGCGCGGCTGGGTGTGGCCGATCAGCCCGCGCCCGCCAGCGCCTATGCCGCGGCCGAGTTCGAGCGCGATCTTCGGCAACTGGGTGGTCTTGCCCGAACCGGTCTCGCCGCAGACGATCACCACCTGGTGATCGGCGATCGCGCGGGCAATCTCCTCGCGCCGGGCGGAGACCGGCAGCGATTCTGGATAGGTGATCTTGGGGACAGGCGTGGCCACTCGCGGCGGCCGATCTTGCCTTGCCGGACGCTCTGGACGCGGCGGGCGATCGGGCCGGGGTGGCCGGGCCGGGGGGGCGGGCAAATTCACTTCAGCGCGATTATCCCTGGCCGCAGGATTGGCTTGCCCCTGCACAGAAACCCGCGATGCACACACTCCACGAATCGACCCATGCCCTGGCCACGCTGGCCGACACCGGCATCGGCGCGCTGCAGGTCATCGGCACCGGCAAGCTGAACATCGCGGGCACGCCGGTGATCGCCGAACTGCGCACCGCGCTGGCGCAGCTGGCAGGCCGACGCGACCTGCGTGTGCTCGTGCTGCGCGGCAGCGGCGACGATGCCTTCATCGGCGGCGCCGATTTCGGCGAGATGGCCCGCTTGAACCCCACCACGGCAACCAGCTTCATCACCCAGCTGGCCGGCCTGTGCGATGCAGTGGCCGCGATGCCGGTGCCGCCGATCGCACGCATCGCCGGCTGATGCCTGCGCGGCGGGCTGGAAGTGGCGCTGGCCTGCGACCTGCGCATCTGCGATGCCGGCGCGATGTTCGGCATGCCCGAGGTGCGCATCGGCATCCCCTCGGTGATCCACGCCGCCCTGCTGCCGCGGCTGATCGGCCAGGCGCGCGCCAGCGAAATGCTGCTGTGCGGCGACAACTTCGGCGCCGCTCAGGCCGAGGCCTGGGGCCTGGTGCACGAGTTGTGCCCGTCTGGTGAGCTCGATGCCCACGTGCAGCAGCACGCCGCCGCGCCGGCGGCCCTGCCACCCCAGGCGCTGCGCCAGCAGAAGCGCCTGCTGCGCCACTGGCAGACCGTGCCGTTGGCGCAGGCGATCACCGACAGCGTGGGTGAGTTTGCGTTGGCCTACACCACCGGCGAGCCGCAGGCGCTGATGGGCGACTTCATGGCCCGCAAGACCTCGCGGCGTTGGCGGCGACAGCCTGCGGCCGGTGACTGTGAGGCCGGGCGCTCCAGCCGTGCCGGCCAGATGGCACGATCGACAACCCGGGTAGGCGCTCCCCTGCAACGGCGCATGCCATCACCAGTGCGCGGGCGCCGCACACGGACGCCGGCCGGCATGTCCAGTAGGCGGGTTCAACCCAGCCTCGGGCGTTGCGACAACTCAAACCGCGACCGTCCGGCGGGCATAACGTCTTGCTTGGTAGGCGCCCATGCGCCAGCGCGGCCCAGTCGGGCCGCCCCGCTGCGTGCCACGCGGTGGCCGTTGCCAATGCGCGATCGACGCAATTTAGGAGGATTGTCATGTTCCATCTCCGTTCCCGCTTCAGCAGCCTGTTGATAGCCGGCGCCGCCGGCCTGGCGTGCACATTGCCCATGGCGTCGCGGGCGGCGACGATCGACCTGGGGCCTGTGTGGGCCGAGGTCGATGCCGGCAGCGCAATCGGCTTTGATACCGGTTGGACTTGGTACACGACCGGGCCCAGCCGTATCGCCTTCGGGCCCGGTCCCGTGGCGTGGGCCGGCGAGATAGGCGGCTTCGCGACCACTGAATTCGCGCTGAACATCCACTTCGCAGCCAAGCCTGGCAAGGTGATCACAGGCTATGAGGTGACTGGCAGCGGAAGGGCCGGTCAGGGTGTGTGGTCGTCCGCCTGGATGACCGGCAGCTTCGGTGCAGCCAGCGTGCCTTATGCCTTCACGGAGTCGAATTCCCAGACCGGGCAGCCTGCCGGCGGGGCGCCCGAGAACTGGACGGTGCCCTTGACGTTCGGGGCGGTGCCTTCCCTGAACCTGGCAGGCACCCTGAACGCAACGAGCTTCCCGTCCACGAACTGGGAGTTGGTCGGTTCGCACCAGGATGTGGTGGGGTGGGAACCGGTGTACGACAGCGTGCAGGTGCAGGTCGGCGTCGAGCCGGTCTTTGACTTCGTGCGCGTCTGCCGCGAGGGCGTGATCGGTCGCACCGAGAGCGGCGAACTCGTGTACGGCACCGTCTGCGGCTCGGTATGGCAGCAGGTCGGTGAACAGCCGGTCTACGAATGGCAGCAGGTACAGGTGGGGCAGAACCCGATCTACGGCGAGGTGCCGGACTATGCAGATGTCACCCGGGGCACGCCTGCCAGCATTTCGCTGGACCGCATCGACATCCAGGTGACCACGGTGCCCGAACCGCAGACCTGGGCAAGCTTCGCTCTGGGCGGCGGCCTGCTGGCTTGGTGGATGCGCCGCCGCCCGGCGCAGAGGTCCTGACGTCGGCCGGCGCCCTGCCGGACTGGCCGTCGCCCGCGGATCAGGCCAGCAGGTCGGCCACCGTCATCGTCGCGAGCCCGGCCTTGTGGCGGAAGGCCTTCGTCACCCGCTGGTCGCGCAACAGCAGTTGGTCCACCAGCGGTTGAGCGGGCGTGTGGGCGATGTTGATCAGCAGCACATGGCGCTGAGCGCCGTCCTCGTCCAACCTGCCACACCAACCCAGCGCCAGCAGATCGTCAAGCACGGGCTGGACCTGCAGCGGATCGACGCGCAGCGCACCGGCCAGGGCCTCGGCGCTGAGCCCCCGCTGCTCGTTGCTGCGTGCGGCATACAGTGCCTGCAGCACGGCGAGCGCCAGCGCAAAGCGCTCACCCGGCCGATCCGGCAGACGCAATACCCGCAGCGCCAGACTGGGCGCGTAAGCCGCGATCACCGCGCCTAGCAACACGATCACCCAACCCAGGTAGATCCACAGCAGCAGGATGGGCAGCGTCGCGAAAGCGCCGTAGATCACCGAATAAGTCGGCACCAACGCGACATACCAAGCGAGCACGCGCTTGGCAAGTTCGAAACCAACGGCTACGAACAAACCGCCCGCCGCCGCATGCGACCAACGCACATGGGTGTTGGGAACGAACCGGAACAGGCTGGCCATGCCGGCAGCGAGCAAAGTGAACTCGACCAACCACAGCAGCAAGCCCAGGCCGCCCGGCAACTCGCTGACCACGCCACGCGACGCCGAGATCGCGTAAGAGGTCATCGACAGACTGGCCCCCAGCAGCAGCGGGCCCAGCGTCAGTGCAGTCCAGTACAGCAGCACGCGCTGGGCCAGTGGTCTGGGTTTGGGCACGCGCCAGATCGCGTTGAGCGTGCGGTCTATCGTGAACATCAGCGCCAGCGCCGTCAGACCGAGCACGATCAGACTGACACTGCCGAGCTTGCTGGCCTTGCCGGCAAACTGCGTCAGCGCCTGCAGCACCGGCCGGGCGATGTTGTCGGGTACCAGGCTTTGCAACAGGTACTGCTGCAGCGCCAGTTGGAAGCGCGAGAAAATCGGGAATGCGGTGAACAGTGCCAGCGTCACGGTCACCAGCGGCACCAGACTGATCAAGGTCGTGAAGGTCAGGCTGCTGGCGGTCAGCGCCAGATGGTCTTCGCGAAACCGCAGCTGCAGCGTTCGCAGCGTCGCATACCAGGGCCAGTGGCGCAGCGCTCGGGCCAGTCCGGCGAGCGTGTCGCGCCAACGCCCCGGCACGGTAGAGCTTGAGTTCATCCGTCTATGATGCCAGCCGTCATCAAGACCGGCTTGCCTCACCCCAGCTTGGACCTGCCGACGGCCAGGTCCGACACCCGAAACCCGCTGCACAGCTTCGTGCCGATCACAAATAATCGCGCCCGAGTCGAAACCCGAGTTGCCGATTCGACGGGATCCCAATCGAAGCCCCGCTCAACGCACCCGCAGGGTGACACCTGGTCAGCCACAATCCTGATTCATTCCTCAATCAGATCAACGACTTGGCCGAGGCTGCCTGATTTCGGATCACGGATCCGGGTATTATGTAAACTAACCGGAAGAGCGCAAGATCTCGGCTCCGGAACCACTCGGAGACTGCCATGACGTCCGACCAAGCTTCCACCCCAGCCCTTGATCCGGATGCCGACCTGGGCTTCGCGCCCGAATCCGACAAAGCGACCTCGTACATGCAGCGCACCCGCGACTGGTACCTCGCGCTCGGCTACGGCAATCCCTACCGCTGGGCTCACTACCTGGACGTGCCGTTCCAGCCGCTGAACAAGCCGCTCGCCGATTCGACGGTCACACTGATCACGACCGCCGCACCCTACCAACCCGACAAGGGCAACCAGGGACCGGGCGCCACCTACAACGCTGCGGCCAAGTTCTACGCCCTGTATTCGGGCGATATGGCCCAGGACCACGACGTGCGCGTTTCGCATGTCGGTATCGACCGCAAGCACACGAGCATGGAGGACAGCGGCAGCTGGTTCCCACTGCCAGCGATGCGCCGCACGGTTGCCGCCGGGCGGCTTGGCCGGCTCGCGCACCGCTTCCACGGCGCGCCGACCAACCGCAGCCAGCGCCACACACTGGAGATCGACTGCCCCGAGATCCTGCGACGCTGCCAAGAAGACGGGGTTGATGTCGCGCTGCTGGTCCCGAACTGCCCGGTCTGCCACCAGACCCTGAGCCTCGTCGCCCGGTACCTGGAAGCTCACGGTATCGCGACCGTGGTGATGGCCTGCGCCAAGGACATCGTCGAGCACGTCGGCGTGCCGCGCGCCTTGTTCAGCGACTTCCCGCTCGGCAACGCCGCCGGCAAGCCGCACGACGCGGCCTCGCAGGCCGCCACGCTAGAACTCGCGCTGCGCACGCTCGAGAGCGCCCCGGCCGCACGCACCATGGTGCAGTCACCGCAGCGCTGGAGCGACGACTGGCACTGGAAGCTCGATTTCTCCAACATCGATCGCGTCAGCCCCGAGGAAGTCACCCGGCTGCGCGCCGAGTCCGACCGCGCCAAGCGGATCGCCAAGGAGATCCGCGATCAAACGCCTGCGGTGCAAAGGCAGACCTCATGAGCGCGCCGCAGACCGCCCGGCCAACGACCGGCACGCCGTTCAGCAACGTTCGCATCCTCGACTTCACGCGCTTCCTCGCCGGCCCGTTCGGCACCCACCAGTTCGCGCTGCAGGGCGCGGACGTGGTGAAGATCGAATCGTTCGAAGGCGACGACACCCGCACCACCACCATCAGCCGCCAACTCGCGGCCGAGAAGATGTCGCCGGCCTTCATGGCCGTCAACCCGAACAAGCGCAGCATGACGCTGGACCTGCGCAAGCCCGAGGCGGTCGCGCTGGTCAAGCGCTTGGTCGCGGATGCCGACATCGTCTGGGAAAACTTCCGCCCTGGCGTGATGAAGAGGCTAGGCCTCGACTACTCGACCTTGTCCATTCTCAACCCGAGGCTGATCTACTGCTCGGTCTCGGGCTTCGGACATTCCGGCCCCGAGCAGTTCACCGCCGCCTTCGACGGCAAGATCCAGGCGATGTCCGGGATCATGTCGATCACCGGCGACCCCGCCGGCGGCCCGATGCGCGCCGGCTTCGCGGTCTGCGACCTGATCGGCGGCATGACCGCCGCGTTCGCGGTCGCGACCGCGCTCTACCAGCGCACCCATACCGGCCAGGGCCAGTTCGTCGACGTGTCGATGCTCGACGCGACCCTCAACTTCCTGTCGTCGCAGGTCGCCGAGTACACCGTCACCGACCACAAGCAGCGCCAGTTCGGCAACCTCTCGGTGAGCCGCAAGGTGACGGCCCACCGCTTCAAGGCGGGCGGCGGCGACATCGTGCTGGCGGTGCTGACCGAAAAGCAGTTCACCAAGCTGCTGACCACGCTCGGTCGCGCCGATGCGGTCGCCGACCCGCGCTTCAAGGACTGGTTCAGCCGGACCGAGAACGAGGCGGCGCTGCGCGAGATCATCGAAGGCGGCATGGTCGGGCACACGCCGGCCTACTGGGTGCAAAGGCTCACCGAGGCCGACGTGCCCTGCGCCACCGTGCTCTCGATCGACGAGATCGTGCACCACCCACAGCTCAAGGCGCGCTCCTTGCTGCAGCAGGTTGATTCCCCCCACGGCCGCCAGACGCTCGCCACCAGCGGCTTCGAACTCGCCCACGACGCCGGTGGCATCCGAACCCCGGCGCCAGCCCTCGGCCAGCACACCGACGAGGTGCTGCGCGAAGCCGGCTTTGGCCCCGAGGCGATCGAGGAACTGCGCGCCAACGGCGTGATTGGCGCGCATGCGGGCCAGCCCGAGTTGGTGAGCTAGCGAGTTGGTGACCCGCTACACGGCCTCGCACTGGGGCATCTACGAGGTCGAGCGAGCGGACACTGCGGACCCGGTGCTCAAGGCCTTCGGGCCCGACCCCGATCCGTCACCGATCGGCCTGGCCCAGCTCGACGCGAGCCGCGCCCCGATCCGGGTCAGGCGGCCCGCGGTGCGCAGCAGCTGGCTCAAGCACGGCTGGGGCGCGCACCCTGAGCGGCGCGGCATCGACCCCTACGTCGAGGTGCCGTGGGCGACCGCGCTCGATCTCGCGGCCACCGCATTAAAGGACGTGATCGAGCGGCGCGGCAACAGCTCGATCTTCGGCGGCTCCTACGGCTGGTCAAGCGCCGGCCGCTTCCACCACGCGCAGAGCCAGGTTCACCGTTTCTTGAACGCGCTCGGCGGCTACGTGCGCCATGCCGACTCCTACAGCCTGGGTGCGGCGCGGGTGCTGATGCCCCACCTGGTCGCGACGATGGACCAGCTGATGGCGACGCACACAAGCTGGGGCGTACTGGCCGAGCACACCCGGCTGTTCGTCAGCTTCGGCGGCGTGCCGGCCAAGAACGCGCAGATCTCGCAAGGCATGGTCGGGCATCACAAGGTCGGTCAAGGCCTGCGCGGCATGGCCGAAGCCGGGGTGCGCTTCGTCAACGTGAGCCCGGTCGACAGCGACCTCGACACCGGTGCGCCACACGAATGGATCCCGATCCGCCCGAACAGCGACACCGCGATGTTGCTGGCGATCGCGCACACGCTCTATACCGAGGGCCTGCACGACGCGCAGTTCTTGGCGACGCACTGCGTCGGCTTCGAGAAGTTCATCCCCTACATGCTGGGTGAGACCGACGGCGTCGCCAAGACTCCCGAGTGGGCCGCCGCGCTGACAACCGTGCCCGCCGAGCGCATTCGCAGCCTCGCGCGCGAACTCGCGTCGGTGCGCTCGATGGTCACGATCTCCTGGTCGCTGCAGCGCTCGCACCATGGCGAGCAGCCGTTCTGGGCCCTGCTGACCGTTGCCTGCATGCTGGGCCAGATCGGCCTGCCCGGCGGCGGCTTCGGCGTCGGCTACGGCTCGACGAACGGCATCGGCAACGTCGTGCCACGCTTCGGCGGGCCGACGCTGTCGCAGGGAACGAACGCGGTGCGCGAATTCATCCCGGTCGCTCGCATCACCGACATGCTGGAACGCCCCGGCGAGCCGTTCAACTACAACGGCCAGGCGCTGCACTATCCCGACATCGAGCTGATCTACTGGGCCGGCGGCAACCCGTTCCACCATCATCAGGACCTGAACCGCCTGCTGAGCGCCTGGCGCCGTCCGCGCAGCGTGATCGTCAACGAGCAGTTTTGGACCCCAACCGCGAAGGCCGCGGACATCGTGTTCCCGGTCACCACCACGCTGGAGCGCGACGACATCGGCTATGCCGCGCCGGAGCGCTACATGGTGGCGATGCGACGCGTGATTGCGCCAATCGGCGAGGCCCGCGAAGACTTCGAGATCTTCGCCGACATCGCCGAGCGCCTCGGCAAGCGCGAAGATTTCACCGAAGGTCGCACTGCGCAAGAATGGGTGCGCCATCTGTACGACGAATGCCTGGACCGCGCGCACAAGGCTGGCGTGCCGCTGCCCGACTTCGATGCTTTCTGGGCCGCCGGGATCTTCGACATGGCGCCGGTCGACCAGCCGCACGTGATGCTGGCCGACTTCCGGGCAGATCCGGTCGCGCATCGCCTGAAGACACCGTCCGGCAAGATCGAGATCTACAGCGAGAAGATTGCCAGTTTCGGCTACGCCGACTGCATCGGCCATGCGCGCTGGTACGAGCCGCAGGAGTGGCTGGGCGGTACGCGGGCTGCGCGCTACCCGCTCCACATGCTGTCGGACCAGCCGTTCAACAAGCTCCACAGCCAGCTCGACCACAGCAGCTACAGCCAGGGCAACAAGATCGATGGCCGCGAGCCGGTTTCGCTGAATCCGGCCGATGCGGCGGCGCGCGGCATCGTGGCGGGCGACCTGGTGCGGGTCTACAACGACCGTGGCAGCTGCCTGGCGGGCGCACGGCTGTCGAGCCTGATCAGTCCGGGGGTGGTCAAGCTCTCGACCGGCGCCTGGTTCGACCCGTCGGCCTGGAACGAGGAGCGGGCGCTCGAGAAGCACGGCAACCCGAACGCGCTGACGCTCGACATCGGTGCTTCGGAGCTGTCGCAAGGCTGCGTGGCGCAGACCTGCCTGGTGGAAGTGGAGCGCCACGTGGGCGAGGCGCCGCCCTTGACGGCGTTCACGCCGCCGCGGTTCGTGCGCTTGGACTAGGCCTTCTCGGAAGCTGGCGCAGCTTCGGTGCGCCTAGCCTGTGGTGGCTCGTCGGGTCAGAGTGGCCGCGCCTCGACTGTTTGTGCCTGCCGAACGCCAGCATCACCGTCTCCAGCGGCACCAGCGGCACCAGGCTGATCAAGGTCGTGAAGCTCAGGCTGCTGGCGGTCAGCGCCAGATGGTCTTCGCGAAACCGCAGCTGCAGCGTTCGCAGCGTCGCATACCAGGGCCAGTGGCGCAGCGCTCGGGCCAGTCCGGCCAGAGCGTGTCGCGCCAGCGGCCGAGCACTGTGGAGCTTGAAGTCATCCGTCTATGATGCCAGCCGTGATCAAGACCGACTTGCCCCACCCCAGCCTGGACCTGCCGACAGCCAGGTCCGACACCCGAAACTCGCCGCACAGCTTCGTGCTGGCCACCCGGGCAGCAGCCGTGCTGGCATTGCTCGGTTTGATATTTCTGGGCCTGGCCTGGGAACTGTGGCTCGCGCCCACCGGCTCGCGCTGGCTGGCGTTCAAGGTCCTGCCCTTGCTGATCCCGCTGGCAGGCTTGCTCAAACACCGGCTCTACACCTACCGCTGGGTCAGCTTGCTGGTGTGGCTGTACTTCACCGAGGGCATTGTTCGCGCCACCGGTCTGCCCAGCGGCGCCGCAGCCGGTCTGGATGTCGCGCTGGCCTGGACCCAAGTGCTGCTGTGCACGGTCTTGTTCATCGCCTGTGCCGCGCATGTGCGCTGGCGACTCAAACACCCTTCACCCGTGACCGAGGTCAGCCCATGAACCCGCAGGACCTGATCTCAGAATTGCGCCAGCTGTTGGGCTCAACCCAGGTATTGACCGACGGCGACCTCTCGTCCTGGGAGCTCGATTGGCGCAAGCGCTGGCGTGGCAAGGCGCTGGCGGTCGTGCGCCCGGGCAGCACCGCCGAGGTCGCTCAGGTGGTCAAGGCCTGCGCGCGCCACGGTGCGACCCTGGTGCCGCAAGGTGGTAACACCGGTTTGGTTGGCGGCGGTGTGCCTGACGCCAGCGGCAGCCAGGTGCTGTTGAGCCTGGCGCGGATGAACCGGGTGCGCGAGGTCGACCGCGCCAACCTGGCACTGACGGTCGAGGCCGGCTGCGTGCTGCAATCGGTTCAACAGGCCGCCACAGACGCCGGGCTGCTGTTCCCCTTGAGCCTGGCGGCCGAAGGCAGCTGCACCATCGGCGGCAACCTGGCGACCAACGCCGGCGGCACCCAGGTGCTGCGCTACGGCAATGCACGCGAGCTCTGCCTGGGACTCGAGGTGGTGACGGCCGACGGCGAGGTCTGGGAAGGTCTGTCCGGGCTGCGCAAAGACAACACCGGCTACGACCTGCGCGACCTGATCATCGGCAGCGAAGGCACGCTGGGCATCATTACTGCCGCCACACTCAAGCTGTTTCCACAACCCGCGACCAGCGTCACCGCGCTGGCCTGCTGCAGCGACCTGGCGCAATGTGTGGCGCTGCTGGGACTGGCGCAGTCGCAACTGGGTGCCGGCCTGACGGGCTTCGAGGTGATGAACCAGTTCTCGCTGGCGTTGGTGCGGCGTCATTTCGATCAGTTGGCGCAGCCGCTGCCGCCGGCGCCCTGGACCGTGTTGCTGGAGTACGCCAGCGCCGACGATCAAGCCCAGGCCCATGCGCGATTCGAGTCGCTGCTGGAGACCGCGCTGGGCCAGGGCTTGATCGCCGACGCGGCGCTGGCCGGGAGTCTGGCGCAATCGGCAGCGATGTGGCATCTGCGCGAATCCATTCCGCTGGCGCAGAGCGAAGAGGGGCTCAACGTCAAACACGATATCGCGCTGCCAGTCTCCGCGATCCCAGCGTTCTGCCAGCGCACTGACGCGGCGCTGGCCGAGGCCTTTCCAGGCATACGGCTGGTCAATTTCGGCCACCTGGGCGACGGCAACCTGCACTACAACGTGCAGTGCCCCGAGGGCAGCGAGGGGCTGGCATTTCTGGACCAGCATGAGGAGACGATCAACCGCATCGTTTTCGACGCCGTGCAGGCCTGCAATGGATCGTTCTCGGCAGAGCACGGCATCGGCGCGCTCAAGCGAGACGCGCTGGCCGAGCGCAAGTCACCGGTGGCGCTGGGCATGATGCGTGCGATCAAGCATGCACTTGACCCGCAGGGTCGGCTCAATCCAGGGCGCTTGCTTTAGGCGCTAGGCGCTCTCAAGCAAATGTGGCTTTGCCACTTTGCTTGATCCCCACGGGGGGCGGCCGGCTTCGGCCGGCCTTGGGGCGCTCAATGGGCCGGGCCATTGTGCCCGGCCGGCCGCGGCAAGGCCCTCCCCTCGATGCCCTCGTCGGCGAGCGCCGCGCGCTCATCCGGCGTCGCTTGGCCACGGATACCGCGATGCTCGGACTCGCCGTAGTGGATGCGCCGGGCTTCCTCGGGGAAATGCTCGCCGACGTCCTCGGTGTTCTGCAGCACATGGTCGACCGCCCGCAACCAAAGCGCTTGCATGTCGGCCGGCGACAACTCGGCTGGCGCCGCCGCGGGCTTGGCAACAGCTGTTGACTTGTCGGCGGCAGGCTGTACAGGTTCGCGGGCACCCGATAGGTTGAGCCGTGGCGCGCTGGGCAGCCGGCTGATGGACTTGTCGGCGCACGTCGGGCACTCGATGGCCTTCCTGGCGTTCTGGTCCAGGAAGTCTTCTTCAGACCCAAACCATCCTTCGAAAGCGTGGTGGTGGGTGCAGCGCAAGTTCAAGACCTTCATCGTGCGCGCATTATCGACGGCACGCCGTCATGGGCTCGGTTGCCAATCGAGTGGCCACAAACCGGCGCGCCATTTCTGCAGCCACTGCAGTGCGATCAGCGTCTTGACATCGCTGAGTTCGCCACGCGCTGCCATCGCGTCGAGTTCGGCCTCGGTCATCAGGCAGACATCGATCAGCTCGCCATGGTCGAGCGCAGACTCGCCCGCGTGCAAGCCGCGCGCAAACCAGATTTCTATACCCTCGGTGGAGTAAGCGCAGGCGTTGTGAATTCGGCAGGCGTGAGCCCATTCGGCAGCTCTGTAACCGGTCTCCTCGGCAAGTTCGCGCTGCCCACAGGCCAGCGCGGACTCGCCAGCCTCGAGCTTGCCGGCGGGGAATTCCAGCATCACGCGCCCGAGCGCATAGCGGTACTGCCGCTCCATCACCAGGCGACCGTCGTCGAGCAGCGGCAGCACCATCACCGCACCGGGGTGGACGATGTACTCGCGCGTCGCCGTCTGACCGTCGGGCAAGGCGACGATGTCGCGCCGAACATCGAGAAAGTTGCCGCGATAGACCTGTTCACCGCTGATGCGGCGTTCGATCAGGTGAGCATCACTCATGCCGAACAGGGGCTTTCACGACTCGACCCGAGCCCGACCCTGCGCAATAGCAGTTTCAGGTTGCCAGCGCGCGCAGGATCGCGTCCCTACACATCGCCATCAAGCCACCCGGCAGCAGACCAAAACCCAGCACGGCCACACCGTTGAGCGCGAGCAGCGCACTGATGCCACCCGATTGCAGTGGCTGCGAGGCATCGGTGGGTGGGTCGAAATACATCACCTTGACGACCCGCAGGTAGTAGAAAGCACCGACCAGCGACAGCATCACCGCGATGACCGCCAACACGATGTAAGCGGGCAGATTGGTCGTGATCAAGGCCTGCAGAATCGACAGCTTGGCGTAGAAGCCGACCATCGGCGGTACGCCGGCGAGCGAGAACATGAACAGCGTCATGATGCCGGCCAGCCAGGGCGCGCGTTTGGCCAGACCGGCCAGGTCGCTGATCTCTTCGCTCTCGAAACCGGCGCGCGACAGGAACATGATCAGCCCGAAGGTGCCCAGCGTCGTGATGACATAGCTGACGACATAGAACATCGCCGAGCTGTAGGCATTGCCGGCAGACAGCGTGTTGCCGCTGACCACGCCGGCCGTCATCGCCAGCAGCATGAAACCCATCTGCGAGATCGTCGAATAAGCCAGCATGCGCTTGAAGTTGGTCTGCGCGATCGCCGCGAGATTGCCGATCACCAGCGATGACACCGCCAGCACCATCAGCATCTGCTGCCAGTCCACCGCCAAGCCCAACATGCCCTCGACCAACAAGCGGATCGTGATTGCAAACGCCGCCAGCTTGGGCGCCCCACCGATCAGCAGCGTGACCGCTGTCGGTGCGCCTTGGTAAACGTCGGGCACCCACATGTGGAAAGGCACGACGCCGAGCTTGAAGGCCAGGCCGGCAACGATGAACACAACGCCGAAAGTCAGCACGGTGCCGTTGATGCGGCCGGTCGAGATCGCGTTGAAGACCTCGTTGATCTCGAGCGATCGGGTCGCGCCGTACATCATCGACAAGCCGTAGAGCAAGAAACCCGAAGCCAGCGCGCCGAGCACGAAGTACTTCATCGCCGCCTCGGTGGACACGCCGTGGTCGCGGCGCAGCGCCACCAGCGCGTACAGCGACAAGCTCATCAGTTCCAGCCCGAGGTAGATCACCAGGAAGTTGTTCGCCGAGCACATCACGTTGATGCCCAGCAGCACGAACATCGACAGCGTGAAGAACTCGCCCTTGAGCATCTCGCGGCTGGCGATGTAGGGCTGGGCATAGGCGATCGTGACCATCACCGCCAGCGTCGCGAAAAAGGCCAACAAATGGCCCATCGGGTCGCCGACCATCATGCGCTGCATGCCGTAATTCGTCGCGCCACCGTCGTAGAAAATCCAGTGCAATGCGGCCACCGCCGCCAGGCTGGCCTGGGTCAACCAGAAAGTCAGGCGGCGCTTGGGGTCGGTGACGAACAAATCCACCAACACGACAGCACAAGCCAGCAACAGCAGCAGGGCTTCGGGGTAAACGACTGGCCAGTTCATTGGGTTCATGTTTTTTGGTGCTCCGAATCAGCCGCCGCCGCAGCGCCGCAAGGCAGCGCAAACCCTTTGACAGGCAGCGAACAACGTGAGCGTTGGGGCTTCATGTCAGTGCAGCTTGGAGACTGCGACATGTTTAAGCAACTCGGTCACCGACACATGCATCACATCGGTGAAAGGCTTGGGATAGACGCCCATCACCAGCGTGGCCAAGGCCAGCACGGCCATGATGCCGAACTCGCGGGCGTTGAGATCCTTCAGGTCGCGAACATGGTGGTTGGTCACCGCACCGAAGTAGACCCGCTTGTACATCCACAGCGAATAGGCAGCGCCCGAGATCAGCGCGGTCGCGGCGATCGCACCGAGCCAGAAATTGAACGACACCACACCCAGGATCACCATCCATTCGCCGACGAATCCACCGGTGCCCGGCAAGCCGCAGTTGGCCATCGTGAAGAACAGCGCGAAGGCCGCAAATTTGGGCATGGTGTTGACGACGCCGCCATAACTGGCGATGTCACGCGAATGCACCCGGTCGTACAACACCCCGATCGCCAGGAACATCGCACCCGAGACGAAGCCGTGCGAGATCATCTGGACCAGTCCGCCCGAGACACCGAGTTCGTTGAAGATGAAAAACCCCAGGGTGACAAAACCCATGTGGGCGATCGACGAGTAGGCCACGAGCTTCTTCATGTCCTGCTGCACCAGCGCCACCAGACCGATGTAGACCACTGCGATCAGGCTCAGCGCAATGATGACCCAGGCGTATTGATGCGAGGCATCGGGCGCAATCGGCATCGAGAAACGCAGGAAGCCATAAGCGCCGAGCTTGAGCATGATCGCCGCCAGCACCACCGAGCCGCCAGTGGGCGCCTCGACGTGAGCGTCGGGCAGCCAGGTGTGCACCGGCCACATCGGCACCTTGACCGAGAACGCCGCGAAGAACGCGAAAAACAGCCAGGCCTGCTGCTGCAGGTCCAAGGGCAGCTTGTGCCAAGTCGCGATGTCAAAGCTGCCACCCGACTTGTAGTACAGGTAGATCAGCGCCACCAACATCAACAGCGACCCCGCCAGCGTGTAGAGGAAGAACTTGAACGCTGCATAGACCCGGCGCGGGCCGCCCCAGACGCCGATGATGATGTACATCGGGATCAGCGTGGCCTCGAAGAACACATAGAACAGCAGACCATCGGCAGCGCAGAACACGCCCACCATCAGACCCGACAGGATCAGGAAAGCCCCCATGTACTGGGCCACCCGGTCGGTGATCACCTGCCAGCCTGCCACCACCACGATGATGTTGATGAAAGCGGTGAGCAGCACGAACCAGACCGAAATACCGTCGACGCCGAGGTGATAGTGCACATTGAAACGCGCGATCCAGGGCAGGCTCTCCTGGAACTGCAGCGCGGCAGTGGCGTTGTCAAAGCCCGTGATCAGCGGGATCGTCACCAGAAAGCTGGCCACCGCGCCGACCAGTGCCAACCAGCGCGCCACGCCCGGTTGGTCGTCGCGGCCCAGCGCCAGCAACAAGATGCCGACCGCTATCGGCAGCCAGATCGAAACACTCAGAAGTCCGAAACCCATTTTTATTCTCCGCCCTGCCGCATCAACGGCCAGCCAGGCCGGAAAGGAAAGGCAACAACACAGCGGGCCACAACTGCCAGGTGAGCATGCCGAACACCCCCAGCAGCATCACCAGTGCGTACCAGTAGACATGGCCTGTCTGCACCAACTTCGTCAGGTGGGCCAACAAGCCAACGGCGCGCGCCGAGCCGTTGACCAGCACACCGTCGATCAGCCCCATGTCACCGCCCTTCCACAGGCCGCGACCCAGCAGGCGCGCACCCGCGGCCAACACGTTCTCGTTGAACCAGTCGAGGTAGTACTTGTTCTCGAGCACCCGGATCACGGGCGACAAGGCTCTACCGATGGCCACCGGCACCGAAGGCATCACCATGTAGAACAGGTAGGCCAGCACCACGCCCGAGGCAGCGAGGATGAAGGGCAGCGAGCTCAGCGAATGCATCGCCATCGCGGCTGCACCGTGAAATCCTGCAGCCAGCTCCTTCATCGCGTGGTGGTGCTCGCCGTGCACCGCGATCGAATCCTTGAAGAAATCGCCAAACAGCATCGGGCCTATCGTCAGGTAGCCGATCACCACCGAGGGGATGGCCAACAGCACCAGCGGCAGCCAGACCACCCAGGTCGACTCGTGCGGCACATGGACGTGGCTGCCGCCATGGCCATGATCGCCGTGGCCGTCGCCGTGGTGGCCGTCATGTTGGTCATGCTCACCAGGGAAAGGCTTGTGACGGAAGTTCTCCTTGCCGTGAAAGACCAGGAAGTACATCCGGAACGAATAAAACGCGGTGACAAAGACGCCGATCACCACCGCGGCATAGGCCCAGGGTGCAGCCGGCAGGTGACTGGCCTTGACCGCCTCGATGATCGAGTCTTTGGAGTAAAACCCGGCGAAGAACGGCGTGCCGATCAGCGCGAGCGAGCCCAGCAGCGAGGTGATCCAGGTGATGGGCATGTACTTTCGCAGGCCGCCCATGTTGCGGATGTCCTGGTCATGGTGCATGCCGATGATCACCGAGCCGGCCCCCAGAAACAGCAGCGCTTTGAAGAAAGCATGCGTCATCAGGTGGAACACCGCCACCGAGTAGGCAGACGCGCCGAGCGCGACCGTCATGTAGCCAAGTTGAGACAGCGTGGAATACGCCACCACCCGCTTGATGTCGGTCTGGATGATGCCCAGAAAGCCCATGAACAAGGCCGTGATCGCGCCGATGATCAGGATGAAATTGAGCGCGGTGTCCGACAGCTCGAACAGCGGCGACATGCGCGCGACCATGAAGATACCGGCCGTGACCATGGTCGCTGCGTGAATCAGCGCCGAGATCGGTGTCGGGCCTTCCATGGAATCCGGCAACCAGACATGCAAAGGGAACTGCGCGCTCTTGCCCATCGCGCCGATGAACAAGCAGATGCAGATGACGCTGATCAACATCCATTCGCCACCGCCGAAAGGGTTGGCAAATCCGATCTTGGCCAGTTCGCCGGCCTTGCCAAAGGCATCGGCGTAGGACAGCGTTCCACCATAGGCCACGATCAAGCCGATGCCCAGGATGAAGCCGAAGTCGCCCACCCGGTTGACCAGGAAAGCCTTCATGTTGGCGAAGATCGCTGTCGGCTTGGTGTACCAGAAGCCGATCAGCAAGTAGCTCACAAGACCGACCGCCTCCCAACCGAAGAACAACTGCAGGAAGTTGTTGCTCATCACCAGCATCAACATGCTGAAGGTGAACAGTGAGATGTACGAGAAGAAGCGCTGGTAGCCTGGGTCTTCGGCCATGTAGCCGACGGTGTAGACGTGCACCATCAGCGAGACAAAGGTGACGACCACCATCATCATCGCGGTCAGGCCATCGACCAAGAAGCCGATCTCCATCTTCAGACCGCCCAGGTTCATCCATTCGTAGATCGTGGCGTTGAATCGCGCACCGGCGAGCACATCATTGAGCACCATCGCCGACAGCACGAAAGAGATCAGCACGCCGAGGATGGTGACGCTGTGGGCACCGGCGCGGCCGATGAACTTGCCAAAAAAACCTGCAAGCACGGCGCCGACCAGCGGCGCCAGGGGCACCGCGAGCAGCAAGTTCTGGGAGAGTTGTGCAGCCATGTTGTTCTACTCGGTTCCGGCTTCAGCCCGCCGCGGGACACGACGGTCGTTCGCAAGGCACAAGCCTTTGCGCGGGCAAGTTCTCAGGTCCATGCTCACCCCTTGAGCGTGTCGAGTTCGTCGACATTGATCGTGGAGCGGTTGCGGAACAGCACCACCAGGATCGCCAAACCGATGGCCGATTCGGCCGCCGCCACAGTGAGGATGAAGAACACGAAGACCTGACCCGCCATATCGCCCAGGTAATGCGAGAAAGCGACGAAGTTCATGTTCACCGCCAGCAGCATCAGCTCGATGGCCATCAGCAGCACGATCAGGTTGCGCCGGTTCAGGTAGATGCCTATCACTGACAGCGCGAACAGCATGCCGCCCAGCGACAGATAGTGACCCAGGGTGATAGTGCCGAAGCTCATGGCTTGTCTCCCGCGCCAGCGACTGGCGCTACGCTTGGCTGGGCAATGCTCGAGGCGACCTCGATCACCGGGTTCATCTTCACGATGCGCAGACGGTCAGCCTTCTTGGCCAGCACCTGCTGCGACGGGTCCTGCGAACGGCTGTCCTTGCGCTTGCGCAGCGTCAGCGCAATCGCCGCGATGATGGCCACCAACAGCAGCACCGCAGCGATCTGCAGCGGATACAGGTATTTGGTGTAGACCTCGATGCCCAGCAACCGGGTGTTGCCCAGCTTGGCCAGCGCAGGGTCAAGAACAGGCGCGTCGGTCAGCCTGAAGCCGCCCATCAGCACCAGCGCCATCTCGAGCGCGATCACTGCGCCTATCAAGCCGGCCAGCGGTAGGTGCTTCCAGAAGCCGTCGCGGTTCTCATCAGCGTTGACATCGAGCATCATCACAACGAACAGGAACAGCACCATCACCGCGCCAACGTAGACCAGCACCAGCGTGATCGCCAGAAACTCGGCGCTCAGCAGCAACCAGATGGCCGAGGCGTTGGCAAAAGCCAGCACAAGGTAGAGCACGGCATGCACCGTGCTTCGCGCCGTGATCACACGAAACGAGGCAAACAGCAGCAAGGCTGCGAAGAAATAAAAGAGTGCGCTGGTCATGGTTTTTTCGCGATGCATCCCGGCTCATCGACCTGCCCGCGCAGCCAACAGCCGCCACTGAGCAAGCCGGCGTGCGGTCAGCGGTACTTCGCGTCAGCCTCCTTGTTGGCGGCGATCTCGGTCTCGTAACGGTCACCGACGGCCAGCAACATGTCCTTGGTGAAGTACAGGTCGCCGCGTTTCTCGCCGTGATATTCGAAGATATGGGTTTCGACGATCGAGTCGACCGGGCAGCTCTCTTCGCAAAAGCCGCAGAAGATGCATTTGGTCAGGTCAATGTCGTAGCGCGTGGTGCGGCGGCTGCCGTCGTCGCGCACCTCGCTCTCGATCGTGATGGCCATCGCCGGGCACACGGCCTCGCACAGCTTGCAGGCAATGCAGCGCTCTTCGCCATTTTCATAGCGGCGCAACGCATGCAGGCCACGGAAGCGCGGGCTCTGCGGTGTCCTCTCCTCCGGGAACTGAACGGTGATCTTCTTTTGGAAGAAGTAGCGCCCGGTGAGCCTCATGCCCTTGAGCAACTCCAGCAGCATGAAGCTGGAGAGAAAGTCTTTCAGTGATGCGGTCTGAGCCATTGCTCGGTTCACTTCCAGATGTTGAAGGGGGTCTGGATCCACAGCCCAACCACCACCAGCCAGATCAGCGTGATGGGGATGAAGATCTTCCAGCCCAGACGCATGATCTGGTCATAGCTGTAGCGCGGGAAGGTGGCACGGACCCACAGGAACATGGTCACGACCACGAACACCTTGATGCCGAGCCAAATCCAACCAGGGATGAAATCAAGCCAAGCGAACGGGCTGAGCCAGCCGCCCAGAAACAGCAACACGCACAGCGTGGACACCAGGATCATGTTGGCGTATTCGGCCAGGAAGAACATCGCAAACGACATGCCCGAGTACTCGATCATGTGGCCAGCGACGATCTCGGATTCACCCTCAACCACGTCGAAAGGATGACGGTTGGTCTCGGCCAGGCCGGCGATAAAGTAGACGATGAACACCGGGAACAGTGGCAACCAATTCCACGACAGCAGGCCCAGGCCGGCGCTGGCCATCATGCCTTTGCCCTGACTCATCACGATATCGCTCATGTTCATCGAACCTGCGACCATCAGCACGATCACCAGTGCGAAGCCCATCGCGATTTCGTAGCTCACCATCTGGGCCGAAGCCCGCAGCGCACCCAGGAAAGCGTACTTGGAGTTGGACGCCCAACCGGCGATGATCACACCGTAGACCTCGAGCGAGGTGATCGCCATCAGGAACAGCAGGCCAGCGTTGATATTGGCCAGCGCCACCTCGGGGCCAAACGGCACGACCGCCCAGGCGGCCAAGGCCGGCATGATGGTCATGATCGGGCCAAGGAAGAACAGGCCCTTGTGTGCAGCGGTCGGCCGGATGATCTCCTTGAAGATCAGCTTGACCGCATCGGCGATGGGCGTCAGCAGGCCGAACGGGCCGACCCTGTTCGGGCCAGGTCGCACCTGGGTCCAACCGATGGCCTTGCGCTCCCACAGCGTCAGGTAGGCCACGCAGACCATCAGCGGCGCGACCACCGCAATGATCTTGATCAGGCTCCAGATCACCAGCCAGACCGTGGGCCAGAGCGGTCCACCAAACAGCGATGCACCGAATTGGTTGAAGTCGTTGATCATCATCAGACCTTTTCGGCCGTGCGTTCATGCACCGGTTCAACCGTGATCGCGCCGAACATCGCGCCCAGCGCTGTAGTGTCGATATGGCCCGCAGGCACTCGGACCACGTTGACCGCCAGGCTGGCGTCTTGCTGCGCCGGCAGCAGCACACTGGCCGTGCCTTGCGAGACCCGCACCAGATCGCCCGCATGCAAGCCAAGTCGCTGCCACAGCGCGCTGGGCAGGCTCGCCACCGGCGCTTTGGCGTCGGCGGTTCGCTGCAGGGAAGCGGCGCGCCGGACCAGCGCATCGGCAGCGTAGATCGGCACATCGGCCAAGCGCTGCAAGCCTGGCGCAGACGCCTGGGCGACCATCGAAGCGGCGCAACTGTTGTCGAGCCTGCTGGCCACCGAGTTCAAGTCGCCCAATGCTTCGTCGCGAACTTGTTCGGCACTTTCTTGCTTGAAGCCCGGCAGATCAAGCAAATTGCCCAACACGCGCAAGACCTTCCAGGCCGGTCGGCTCTCACCGACGGGTTGGACCACGCCGTGGAAGCTCTGCACCCTGCCCTCGGCATTGACAAAGCTGCCGGCGGTCTCGGTGAAGGCAGCGATAGGCAACAGCACATCGGCATGGTCCAGTACCGCGTCCTTGAACGATGTCAGTGCGACCACCAAGCCTGAGCCCGCCAGAGCCGTCTGCGCCGCTGTGCTGTCCGCAGCGTCGAACGTTGGCTCGACATCGAGCAGCAACAAGGCCTTCATCGGACGGCTGAGCATCTGGCCAGCGTTGAGGCCGCCCGCGCCCGGCATGGCCTTGACCAACTGGGCCCCAACGGTGTTCGCGTCGGCCGTGAGGTAACCGACCGAAGCGCCGGTCTGGGCTGCAATCCACTGCGACAGTGCCAACAACGTGGCGGCCTGCGGATGCTGGGCCGCTGCATTGCCCAGCAGCAAAGCCTTGTGCTCGCCCGACATCAGGGCCTGCGCTACCCGTTCGGCGTGTTCATTGACCTGCGCCTGGGCCGGCGCAGCCACAGCATTTGCACTGGCGATGTAGCCCGCCACATCGGCCAGGGCCTGGGCCCAGTCTTGCGGCGCTGCCGTGATGCTGGCGGCAAGCGGCATCGCCCAGTCATCGTGCGCGGCATGCAGGCTCATCACCAGCCCGCCTTGGCGCGCCGACTGGCGCAGCCGCAGCGCAAACAAGGGATGGTCCTTGCGCAAGAAGCTGCCGATCACGAACGCCCGGTCCAAGGTCGACAGCGACGCAATTGGCATCCCCAGCCACTGCGCACGGCCAGGCGGTGCGGCGTTGGCAAAGTCGGCGTGCCGGGTACGGAAGTCGATGCTCTCGCTGCCCAGACCGCGTACCAGTTGCCCCAGCAAATGCAGTTCTTCAACCGTGCGATGGGCCGAGGCCAGCGCGCCGATGCCGACCACGCCATGCTCTGCCTTGATTCGCTTCAAACCGTCGGCCACGTAGGACAGCGCGACGTTCCACTCGACCGAACGCCATTGGCCGTCCTGCTTGATCATCGGACTGTGCAAACGCTGGTCGCTGTTGAGCGCTTCGTAGCTGAAGCGGTCGCGATCGGCAATCCAGCATTCGTTGACGTCTTCGTTTTCCAGCGGCACAACCCGCAGCACCTTGTTGGCCTTGACCTGCACGACCAAGTTCGCACCCGTGGAGTCGTGCGGGCTGATGCTCTTGCGCCGCGACAGTTCCCAGGTACGCGCCGCATAGCGGAAGGGCTTGCTGGTGAGCGCACCGACCGGGCAGATGTCGATCATGTTGCCCGACAGTTCGCTGTCGATGGTTTGACCGACGAAGGTGGTGATCTCGCTGTGCTCACCGCGGTGCTGCATGCCGAGTTCCATCGCACCTGCGACTTCCTGGCCGAAACGAACGCAACGGGTGCAGTGGATGCAGCGGCTCATCTCTTGCATCGAG
>JBILYN010000212.1:0-7867 GCA_044377715.1 Aquabacterium sp. | reverse complement strand
TTGCGCCAGCAAGCGCTGGCGCCGCTGCGCGAGGCGATCGGCGTGGCCAGGCGCATGTCGGCCGGCGACTTGTCGCAGACCCTGCGCTCAGACCGCTTCGACGAGGTCGGCCAGCTCGCCCGCGGCATGACCCAACTCAACGTCAACCTGCGAGCCATCGTCGGCGACGTGCGACGCGAGGTCGAGGGCATCACGCTGGCTTCGCGCGAAATCGCCAACGGCAACCACGACCTGGGCAACCGCACCGAATCGCAAGCCAGCAGCCTGCAGCAGACAGCAGCGTCGATGGAGCAAATCACCGGAACGGTCGGCCAGACCGCCGACACCGCGCGGGCCGCCGCCAAGCTCGCCCACGAGGCCTCGGCCTTGGCCGCGCGCAGCGGCGACGCCGCCCGCCATGTCACCGACCGCATGGGCGAAATCCGCCAATCGTCGCAGCACATCGCCGAGATCATCGGCGTGATCGAGAGCATTTCGTTCCAGACCAACATTCTGGCGCTCAACGCTGCGGTGGAAGCCGCCCGAGCAGGCGACACCGGCCGCGGCTTTGCGGTGGTGGCCTCAGAGGTGCGCGCGCTGGCCGGGCGCACCAGCACCGCCGCGCGCCAGATCAAGACCTTGATCGAGGATTCGACGCGCCAGGTCGAAGCCGGCACCCAACTCGCCGAGACCACGGGTGAGAACACCCGACAGACCCAGGCCGCGGTGCAGCGCGTTCACGACCTGATCGTCGAGATCAGCGCCGCCTCGGGCGAGCAGTCCAAAGGCGTGGGCCAGGTCAATGCGGCAGTGACCGAGCTCGACGGCCTGACCCAGCAAAACGCCGCAATGGTCGAGCAACTGGCCGCCGCCGCGTCGTCGCTGCACGGCCAGGCCGAAGTGGTGGCACAGGCGGTGCGGATCTTTCGCGGCTGAACCCTGAGGACGCGGCGAACCGCCGCAGTCGCAAGCCAAAACCTGGCGCGCGTTCGCCAGCACAGGCGCCGGCGCCATCATCAAGCGCCGTCATCCAGCGACTTCACCCAGCGCCGTCGGTCACGCACGGGTCGAAGCTGTTGTCGGACACCTAATCGGATTGAACGACGACCTCGGTGACAAGCTTGTCGGCCCGATTCAGCGCCTCGCGAGCCACCTTTGCACGGGCAGCAGACCCAGCCGCACCGGGCAGTTCACGACGGCCGGCACCTCGTTTCGCAGCGCAGCGCAAGTGGCCATGCGGCCACCCATCGAATGCCTGGCCAGCGTGAGCTGGTAGTGCTGCTTGACAGGAACTTGCTGGTTGAGCGCCGTCAGGTGCGCCTTCACCATCTGCGTGAGCTTGGAGGCCTGCGCGAAGCGCTTCGGCGGCGTCAGCCCCAGGATGTTCATGACACAGCGCAAGCCCTGCCACACCGCGCTGTTTGCAGTGATCAAGGAGATTGCGCCGATCCGCCAAGCCACCCTCCCTGTCCGCTGTAAGTCGCATCGCGCCATTTCGCCACTCGCGCCTAACAGATTATCGAGGTTTGCTCTGTCTGAACTTTTTACCTAGACTGCAAGCAATTGCATGATCTGCGGTAGATCGTCAACCTCGAGCCGGCGCCACCGGCGGGAGCTCGTCTTGTCCATGACCTCTGTACCGCTGATGCTGCTGCAAGCTGATGCGCTTTTTTCCGGTGTCGACGCCAAGGCCATGGCCAGGCTGCTGGGCGCGATGGAGCGGGTTGGTTTCGAGCCCGGTCAGGCGCTCTACCAGCAAGGTGAAGCGGCGACGGCGCTGTACCTCTTGACCGATGGCGCGGCCCGCTTGACCACCCAAGCCGGGCATGACATCGGCTTGCAGCCCAGGCGCTGTGGCGAAGAAGCCGCCGCTGGACTGCCGCGCTACGCCTGCACGGTGACGGCTGACACTGCGCTGCAGGCCTGGCGGCTGCCCAGGGCAGCGCTGGCCGAACTGGCCAGATCGCAAGCCGGTTTCGGGACCAACGCCCTGCTGCTGCTGGCACCGTATCTGGACGGTGCGCCGCAGCCGCTTCAATCCAAGCCCAAGCCAGACGGCGCCCAAGCCACCAGCAAGGCGACTCTGTTGGGCTGGACCATTGCGGTGCTTGGGCCGCCGCTGGTCTATCGGTTGGCCCAGACCAGCGGGCTGTCCGATCAGGCGGCGGTCTTTTCGGCCATCCTGATGGCGGCCGTGTTGATGTGGGTGTTCTCGCTGGTCGACGAATTCATCCCGCCCTTGCTGGCGGTGGTGGCGACCCTGTTCATCGGACTGGCGCCGCCCGGGGTGGCCTTGGCAGGATTCGCCTCGCCTGGCCTGGTGACCTTGCTGGGCGTGTTCGCGCTGGCGGCGGTCATCGGCGCCTCGGGCCTGAGCTACCGCACCATGTTGTGGTTGCTCACCAAGCTCCCGGACAAGCCCATCTGGCAGCAGTCAGCGCTGCTGCTCGCGGGCTATGTGCTGTCGACCATCACCCCTTCGGGCAACAGTCGCTTGGCCTTGCTGGTGCCGCTGTACCGCGACATGGTCGACGGTTTGCGCCTGCCCAGGCAAGGCGTGATGGCCACCGCGCTGATGGCCGCCACGTTCTCGGGCGCGATGCTGTTCTCGCCCATGCTCGCCACCAGCAAGGCGTCCAACATCACCGCAGTCGGCCTGATGCCCGCAGCGATGCAAGAGCAGTTCCTGGGTCTGTTCTGGCTGGCCGCAGCCGCTGTGGCGGCGGTCGCACAGACAGTACTGCACCTGGTCGCGATGCGCTGGCTGTTTCGAGGCGACAACCCGCTGCCCCTGCCCAAGGATCGGATCGCCACCCAGTTGGCGCTGCTGGGCAAGCTGACTGGTGCTGAACAAATCGCGCTGGGCGGATTTGGCTTTTTTCTGGTCGGCGCGGCCACCGTCTCGTGGCATCACGTCCAGCCCTCGTTGATTGCCGGCTGCGTGCTGATCGGCTTGCTGCTGTCAGGGCTGTTCGGCAAGCAAGAGTTCCGCCAGCAACTCGATTGGCCGATGCTGTTTTTTCTGCTCGGGATGGACAGCATCACCAAGATCATGGGCTATCTGGGCCTAGACACCGAATTGGCCGCGGCCATGAGCCACAGCTTCGGCTTCATCGACGGCCGCATCGAATGGTTCATTCTGGCCGCGCTTGCCACCACGCTGATCTTGCGGCTGGCGCTGCCCACGGTGGCCGGCATGCTGGTGGCCGCCGTCATCTTGATGCCGGTGGCGCTGGCCCAAGGCATCCACCCCTGGATCTGCGTCTTCCTGACTGCAATTTTCAGCGACATCTGGTTTCTGCCTTACCAGACCGGGGTCTACACGCAGGTCGAGTCGCAAGGTCTGACCCAGTACTTCAATGAATCCCGTTTCATGGTCTACAACCACTTGATGAACCTGTCGCGGGTCGCGGTGGTGTTTCTATCGATCCCCTATTGGAAATGGCTAGGCCTGCTATGAAAGCGCATTGGAAGAGCCTGCTGATCGGCGCATTTCTGTCTGGCTTTGTCGTGCTGTTGGGCGGCTTCAACGCCAACAAGCCACGCATCGTGGTGCTGCAGTCCTTCGATCAGGATGTGCCATGGGTGCGCCACGTCGACGCCGGCCTGCGCGATGTGCTCAGGCAGAACCGGCGCCCGGTTGCCGTGGCCTGGCACTACATGGGGCTGAACCGCAAACTGCGCCCTGAGCAACGCGAAGCCGCAGCCATCGAGGCCCGCCGCTTCATCGCCCAACAAGATCCCGACATCGTGATCGCGGTCGACGATGAAAGCAGCGCCTACGTGGCGCGCCACTTGGCGGGACGAGATCGACCCAGGCTTGTCTTCGTCTCCATCAACCAGCCTCCTGAACACTATGGCTACGCAGGTGCGCACAACGTCACCGGGATTGCCGAGAAATTGCCGCTGGTTGCGGTTCGCGACGCGATGCTGACGATCCGGCCCGGCCGGTCGATACGCATCGCCGCGCTGGCGGTGGACAACCAAACCGGGCAAGCGGAACTGGCCCAGGTGCAGTCTTTCGACTGGTCACCACACCAGTTGACGTCGGCCACCAAAGTCAGCAGCTTTGCCCAATGGCAGGCCTTCGTCCGCAACGCAAGCGGCCAGGCCGATGTCTTGCTGGTGTTGAGCGATGAGGGCCTGGCCCACAGCAGCAGCGACGCCAGGCCGGTGGCTGGTTCAACGGTCACCCAGTGGACCGAAGCCAACAGCCTGCCGCTGCCGCTGGGCATCGAAGACAGCTATGTCGAAGAAGGCGGAAGCCTGAAGGTCTCGCCGTCACCCGCCGACTACGGGCAACAAGCGATGCGCTTGGCGCTGACCTGGGTAGACGCCGGCGCCGCGCCGCCGCCGCCCGTGGTCACCTCGTCGCACTTCAATGTCGGCATGCGGGCCTCGGCGCTGGCAGCGCGCGGCGTCAGGCTGCCGGCCATTTATGTGGAAGCGGCCCGGTTGGGCAACAGCTTATTTCCCTGAGCCAGCTGCTCAAATTCCGCAGTCAATTAATTTTCGACTTTCATTGCCGAAAATTGCTGTTTGCAGATTTTCAATAAATTACATAGACTTGCCAATAGCGTGTGACCCACGGCAAATCACCCTGCCCGGATCTTTGCGCCGGCGCCAAAACCCTTGGCAACCCTCACGCTGAACCATTGAATAAGTACCAGCCCATTAGCTCATGGCGCCGAATTCAACGCCACCGGGCAATAGCCGGTGGCAGCGCCTGATGTTTTCTTACGGCAATCTCATTTTGCTGGTCGACCCAAGCCCGAACATCTGAGCCTTTGACCCAGCGGGTCGCCACAGTCCCGATGGCGGACTCGCGGCCCTAGACATGCCGACACCATGCCCCACGAAACTCAACTCATCGCCACCATCGCCATCGCCTTCTGTCTGGCCATGGTGCTGGGCTACCTGGCCCACCGCTTGCGCATGCCGCCGCTGGTGGGTTACTTGCTGGCCGGCGTCTGCATCGGACCGTACACGCCTGGATTCGTCGGCGACGTCGGCCTGGCCGGGCAACTGGCCGAGATCGGCGTGATGCTGCTGATGTTCGGCGTCGGCATGCACTTTTCAATCTCCGACCTGATGCAAGTGCGGCGCATCGCCGTGCCCGGTGCGCTGGTGCAGATCACCGTGGCCACGCTGATGGGCACCGTGGCGGGCCACGCCTGGGGCTGGACTTATCCCGAATCGGTGCTGTTCGGCCTGTGCCTGTCGGTGGCCAGCACGGTGGTCGCGCTCAAAGCCTTGGAGGCACGCGGCGAGCTCAACGCCCAGAACGGCCGCATCATCGTCGGCTGGCTGGTTGTCGAAGACATGGTGATGGTGCTGGTGCTGGTGCTGGTGCCGGCGCTGGCCGCGATACTGCTGCCTGCTGGCGGCGCCGGCAACGCCCCATCGCTGGGAGCGCTGGCGCTGAGCCTGTCGCTGACCCTGGGCAAGGTGGTGGCCTTCGTCGCGCTGATGTTGCTGGTGGGCCGGCGCCTGTTGCCGCAGGTGCTGTGGTGGGTGGCCAAGACCGGCTCCAAAGAATTGTTCACGTTGTGCGTGCTGACCATGGCCATCGGCACGGCGTTTGGCGCTGCAGCGCTGTTCGAGGTGTCGTTTGCACTGGGCGCGTTCTTCGCCGGCATGATGATGCGCGAGTCTGAATACAGCCACCGCGCCGCCGACGAATCGCTGCCGCTGCGCGACGCGTTCGCTGTGCTGTTCTTCGTCTCCGTGGGCATGCTGTTCGAGCCCCAGGTGCTGTGGCGCGAACCGCTCAAACTGCTGGTGGTCGCCGCCATCATCATGTTCGGCAACGCACTGTGCGCGGCCGTGGTGATGCGCATGTCGGGCCGATCGATAGCCTCGGCCTTGCTGGTGGGCATCACGCTGGGCCAGATCGGCGAGTTCAGCTTCATCCTCGCGAGCCTGGCGGTGTCGCTCAAGCTGCTGCCGCTGGCCGGCCAGAGCCTGGTGCTGGCCGGCGCAATCGTCTCGATCGCCGGCAACACCTTGCTGTTCGCCGCCTTGGCGCCTTTGACCCGGTGGCTCAGCCCGGCGCCCGCGCAAACCCCCGGGCAGCAAGCCGCGCCCGAGGACGCGCTGACCCAATTGCCCGAGCTGCCAGCGGGCGCCGCTGACCCGCTGCAGCAGCACATCGTCATCGCGGGCTGGGGCAAGGTCGGCCGCCGCGTGTCTGAGCAACTCAGCGCACAGGGCCTGAACCCGGTGATCCTCGAGCACGACCGCGAACTGGTCAAAGCCGCGCGCCAGCAAGGCCTGCTGGCCGTGGCGGGCGACACCTCACTGGCCTCGGTGCTGGCAACGATCAAGCTCGAGCAAGCCGCCACGCTGGCCATCACCTTCCAGGACCCCGCCCACACCCGCAGCCTGGTGCAACTGGCGCGCAGCCTCAACCCGGGCATCGCCATCCTGATGCTGGCGCAAGACGAAGAAGAAGCCGACCTGCTGTTGAAAGAAGAACTGGGCAGCGTGTTTTGGGCCGAGAGCGAGCTCGCGCGCAGCATGACGGCGCACATCGCGCTCAAGCGCGAGCAGCCTGCATGAGGACGGTTGCAACGCCAGCCAAGCGATTGCGCCTCGCGCAGTGATTCGCACAGAGACCTCAGTTCCCGACCCTTCAAGACCAAGCCCGTTCACTCGTACAGGAGAAGCCCCATTGACGCATCCCATAGACAAACTGCTCATCGAACTGGCTGACCAAATCGGCACAGGACCGTTGCAATTGGACGATGACGGCGCCACCGTACTGGTCTTTGATGGCATCGAGGTCATCCTCGCGCGCGAAGCCGACCATCTGCTGGTATTTGCCAAGCTCGGCGAAGCGCCCGATGACAACATCGAATTCGTCGAAGCACTGCTGGCGGCCAACCTGTTCTGGCGCGAAACCGGCGGCGCGACGCTGTCTCTAGAACCGCATTCACGCCTGATCCTGCTGGCCACCCGATTGGCGGTGGCAGAGATTGAATCGGTCGACCACCTCGAATTGCAAATCGAGACCTTTGCCCTGACGGTGCAGGCTTGGCAACAGACCGTCAACCGCCTGCGTGATGAAACAGGGCATGCCGAACAAGACCCGCAGCTTCCGGCTTACGCGAATCTAGCCTGAGGATCCATGACATCATGAAGATTCAACTGCCATCACAGGCGATCAACAGCGGTGACCGCTTGCATCTGAGCAAGAAGGTTGAAGACGGCGAGACAACTTTCGTGCTGCGCAAACCCACCCGTGGGGAGAACTTCGGGCGTGGCGCTGTCAACCTCTTGTCGCATATCTTGTGCGTGATTCCAGGGGTCAAATACACCAAGAACTGGGCCAATCCCAGGGAGTGGCGCGACTTCCGCAATGCCCTCATCGCAACCCACGCCGGCAGCGGTGCCCAGATGACCGCGGAAATCGACAAGACGCTGTCGACCTACAGCAGCCACAAGCGGCTGACCCTGGCCAAGGTGGCCAATATCCTGGCCGATGTCGAGCGGGCCCAGGGTGGTCAGCCGTTGAAACTCCGTGCCGTCGATCGACTGAATGCCAGCCAGGGCGCCGGACTACGCGCCATCAACTCGCTGCGCGTTGCCTGCAGAGGACTCAATAGCGAGGGGCAAGAATTGCTCAAGCAGGCCGATTTTCATACTGAAGGCGAGCATATCAAAGACGTCTTGCGTCCGGGAAAGACCATGGGGAACATCGCGATCCAAATTGGTCAAGAGGCCATCAAGGCCTACGCCGACAACAATACCGTCACGCACTTCGAACATGCCGGCATCACCGGGCAACAACGCGACACACTCAAAAATAACCTTGCACAGGTGCTTGAAAGCTGCCAGCCCGAGATCGGTCGCCTCAAGGTGGCAGCTCAGGAAAGCGGTGCAAGAG
>JBILYN010000600.1:0-9045 GCA_044377715.1 Aquabacterium sp. | reverse complement strand
CAAGAGCAATACTTTCGATCCCCTTGGCGCTTTATCCACCCTCAGGATTGAAAGGCAAACTATTTCACCCCGAGGCTCATTCGGTCGCACTGCTGGTCGATTTCACCGACCGGAAGATGATTTTCCTTGACTCAAAAGGGCATTCGCTCGAAACAGCGCGGAGTCATTACCCTGACAGTGGCGACATGCGGGTGGCCCTGGCCGCATTCGGCCACCAACTGTTCGGTGAAGACTGGAAAGAGGACACGGGAATCCTGCAAATCACGCAAGCCAAGCAGCAAGGCGCCAACGATTGCGGTGCCTTCACACACAACTTCACCAAACGCTTGGTTGACGGCGAATCGGTGGGCGACATCGAGCGAGATTTCAGCGCCAGCAACCGCTGGCAACTGCGCAACGACATGGCGACGGACATCCTGACCCATCTGCCTTTCAAGACGCCGGCGCAACTCGCTGCCGAAACTCAACCGGTGCCGACCACCGTGCCTGTCAGCGATGGTGATTGGGAGCTGGACGGTTGATCAGCGACAGGCCCAATCAAGCGACCAGCAAATCCTGACAAGGCTGCGATCGTCGCTGATCGCCGAAATTTGGCCCTGCCCAGAAAAGAACCCAGGAAAAACGAACCATGACGCCTGACACTGCAGCCAATCCCCATCCCCATCCCCATCCCCATCACCCCGCTGCCGCCAGCTACAACAAGACAACGCAAGGGCGGCTACATGGCGCGCATGGCCCAGCCCTGGTGGGCCTCGCGCTGGCCGGGCTGTTGGTGGTCGCGGGCTGTGGCGGCGGCGGCGCAGCCAGCCCAGAACCCAGGATAGAGGACTTCACCAACGGCCTGCTCACCCAGGCAGGCCCCGACTACAAGCCGCTGCTCAGCATGGCGGGTCAATGGGCACGCTGCAACGGCCAAGGCAGGCTGGACCAGGTCACGGTCAGCGTGGCCGATGCAGCGCAAGGAACGGTGCTGCTGCAGGGGCAACAAACAGACTATTTCAGCAACAACGACTGCTCTGGCACGCCAGTGGCCCGTGCACAGCGCGTGCGCAGCGACAACCTCCAAGCCCTGCAAACCACCGTGTCCTACAACTGGTCCTTTGTCAGTCGCAACTATTCACTGCCGCCCGACAATGAACCCGTAGAGACAGCGTTTTGGGCCGTCTACCACAACGCGCCCACCAGCCAGCTGTCGATCACGGGCACCACCACCACCGCCGCAGAGCTCAACGGGGTGCCTCAGCTGTGCTTTAACCGCACGGCCAACGACTCTGTTTGCCTGCCAAACACCGAGATCACCTTGGCCAGCCCTGGAAACCTGCGCGCGGTGCGGCTGGACAGGTCGCTCGACCCAGAGGCGCTGTACCTGTTCACCATGATCAAAAAAACACCACCGGCCGACCTGGAAATTTGGTACCGGCGCGTGGCCACCACGCCGGCTCCGGCCTGACACCGTCGAACCTTACCGCCTGTACCTGAATATAAATTTTCGCCGCGACTTCAGCCATGGCAAGCCCGTCTCCAAGCAATATCAGCGTATGCGCGCTGACGTGCACACCCAGCTAGGCTGCGACCGAAATTCTGTCCAGTGAAATTCGGTCAGTATTTTGAGGTGCCAATACCGCGCCGCAACCCATGATTTAAAAATACAGCTGCGGTCGCATATTATATATACGCCTTCGCGGCGGCGACATGATATTTTATATCCGGAACGCGGCGCATACGGTAACAAAGGCAAAAAATGTAAGTAGTTACAAAGTTTAATACCAACGGCTACTCCTGCCTGCACCGAGCAATATCAATACCGTCAGCCAGTCGCAGGGCTCCAGCAATGTCAATGGAGCCGCTGCAGCGCGTTGCCCGGGGACCATGACAAAGCCAACAACGCGTTCCGACTGTTCATTTTCAAGGTTTATCATCCTGAAGATTTAAGCAGTATCCGGTGTCAGAAGTAAATAGGCACTTGAACCCTGCTTGTAGCCTGCCGCGGCGCGCCCAAATGATGGGTTACAACGAAAAAAAAGATGAAAACTATGCAGACTGAAGACACTCTTGCCAAGGCTAACCAGCTGATGCGTGCATTGGCGCCGATAGACCAGCTGGATGCCTTGACTCTGGATGAAGCGGGCACCTGTGTGCTGAGCTTTGACGAGTTGGTGGTGCATTTCGCGCTGGATGCTGAGGCAGCCATGCTGGTGCTGTCCTGCCTTTTGGTTCCACTGCCCGCAGTTGCAGATGCGGCATTGCTGCAGCGTTTTCTGCAGGCCAATGCAGTTCGCGCAGAAACCGGTGGCGCGGTGCTGGCTCTCGATGCCTCAGGCGAGCAGGTGCTGTGGCTGGCGCGGGCGTCGCTGGCCTTGGAGGGCCAAGCGTTTGCGACGCTGGTCGAGGCGTACCTCAATCAGGCAGAGGCTTGGGCAGAGGTGATCAGCGCAGGCCTGGCGAGCCCACAGGCAGACGCAGTCCGTTCGGATTTGCACTTTCAATTTCAACGTGTTTGAGTGAGCGCAAAAAGGTGGTTTTATGGTGAAGGTTTCTGATTTTCAAAATCTGCGTGCCAGTGCTACCCGTGTGCGTATCGAAAACGCTGCACAAGAGAATGCAAGTCCTGTGCGGACCGGACCCACTTCATGGAGCCTGGGTGGCCGGATGGTGGCACGCGTCAAAGAATGGTTTGGTGCGGGCAAGGCGCAAAACACGCATGCGGGACTGGCCTTGATCAACGCCGTGCAGCAGGAATATGGCACTGATGCTGCCAATACAGTGCGCGACCAGTTGAAGAACCGTGCCCTGCAGGGGAAGCCCTTATCAGCGCGCCGAGTCAACATCAGCTTGGATCTGGCACGGCAGAATTCATTTGCGGTCATCAAGGATGTGCCGGCGTGGCAGGCGCATATGAAGGCCAGTCTGCCGCATGAGTCCACAGTCACCGTGTTGAGCCAGTTCTTGAACTTGCATGCCGAGTCGCAACCCCCCGTGTTCAACGCCGCACAGATGTCGGGACTTTTGACCAGCGAGCATGGCAGGCAAGCAGTCTTCTCTCATTTGTCAGAACAGACCACTGAGATGGAAGGAAAGGCGACGAATCAAGCAATAGACGATGTGTCGCTCATCGACGAAGAAAAAGAGGTTGTGTCGCGCATCATGGATGCTGCGTCGCGCATCGGCGACGAAAGAGAACTTGAAAAGAATCGCCAACTTTTGGATGCCTTGTCACAGCAGCAGCAGGCCGCATTGGCTGGATTGCCTTCGAAAAAAATGTTGGCGCAATACCCCGCTGCTGGAAAGCGCGATCTGGCGGACATGCAAAGCATCCTGCATCGCAAGCAGGAAGAACAGTTGGCGCAGAGCCGATACGGGATCACGCCAGAGCAGTTTTATGCGAGTTTGAAAGCAGGTGTGCCGGCCATGGGCTTGACCCATCCTGCTGAAAGCGTGTTTCCGAGGCACTATTTGTCGAGCCCCAAAGCCCCCCCCGAGGAGGCTCTGCGCACGAACTTGGTGGGTGCGTTCCAGCAGGCGCAAACACTTGACGACTTGTACCAAAAGTCGGTTGCCCAACTCAATCATTTTCAGGCCGCATCGTTCGTGCCGGGTGGGTCGCAGTTCAATGAAATGCTGGACACGGTGGCCAGTGCAGTCCTTGGTGCCGGGCTAAATGCCTCGCAGATTCCTTTGATGGGGCTGGGTAAGCGCCTCCAAAACGAAGTGGCAAGCCATGCCAAAGGACCCGATGGAAAAATCCAGTCATTGACACCAGAACAGGTCAACAACATCGCCACAGACGTCTTGCGTTCGCATTGCGAAGACTTCAAGGCAATGACAGTGCTTTCGCAGACCATGGCAACTCAAATACTCACCGCTGAGCCGGACATATCGTCTGACAGACTGCAAGTTTTGACGAATTCAGCGCTCCAGCGCTACAAAACATTGATGGCCTTGGCGGAAGGAGACGACTCGGCTGCCATGCAAGCCTTTGCCCAGGCGCAGGTATCGATGGCCCCGGACGATGCGTCCAAGAACTTATTGCGCGATGTCGTGATTGGCAGCATGAGCGATAACCTGCTGGTCAAGGCATACCAGGGTCTGCAGTCTTCGGCCGTGGTGGGTGAGTTTTTATCGTACAACGTAGATGCACCGATGCAGTTGTTGTCGCCATATGACCATCAATCGACGCATGAGTGGGAATCGGTGGGGCTATTGTTCAGCATGACCAATGAGATGCGGGCCATGCGTGAAGGCTTGAGCATTCGTCTGGGTTTGTCGGAGCAATTGGTCGATTTACGTCAAGACTTACAACCGAGGACAGCAGTGCTGTCAGAAGACTTGAGGGCAGCTGCCAGTTTGTATCGGCAAGTCGCGCGCGAAACGGCGATTCAGTCTCAGAAATTAACTGAGCAGTCAACGATGTACCAGCGGGAACCTTTGCATGATTTGACACATGCCTTGCCGCCACCGGACCCGCCCAAGCCGCATGTCTTTGGTGGTGTCTTCAGAAGCACGGCAGCGGCGATGAACAGCGAAATGAAGCTGCCACTTTCACAAAACCTGTTCATGCCCCATTCTTCAGACCAAGCGGGCGACATGCCGCCGCAAGGGTTGTCGCAGTCAGGACGCAACAGGCTCGACCTGCTCCAGACAGAAGCAAAAACCTTGCTGGAGAAACACAAGCAATCTGCGCCCGTCGGCCGGGATTGGGCGCAAGCGCAAAACGAGCCACGGATGCACCAGTTCAAATTGGATGTCATCACTCGAAGAATTAACCTTCAACTGAGCCAAGGAGAAAAACTCTCATCAACCCCTGTGGGCGAGCAGCGATGGGAGCGGTGGAACGCTGAGTTGGAGAGTATGTTTGTCAATCCGGTTGAACTCGACAATGCGCGTACCGAGTTGACGCAGCTGCTGACGCAGGCTACTTTTGCTGACCTGGGAACCAGCTATGTCAATCTGGACAGCCATGGCTGGATGCCTTCGGGCTTTGACAGGCAGGATGCCAATACACACATCCTCGGCAAAGATGCAGAGGGGTATTTGAAAGTGGTTTTTTCTCACGCAACCACAGTACCGGGATTGGTGAGAGGTGATTCAAATAATCCGATTTCCAGACCGCGCCAGGATGGTGAGCAGATCGATTACCAAATGCATACGCAGATGCGCTACAAACCCTCGGATCTGCCCGGTGTGATGGGCCATGTCTATTTTGATCAACATATGGCCCACTACAAGGTGACAACAGGTTTGGCTGACTGACCCAAGCCTTGCCATCTCGATCAGCAAGGTTCATAGCGCTGTCCGATCCAAGCCCGATTTCCCACTCCAGGGTCGCGCTGAAAGAATTCGCCAAATCTCACTTTTCTGCTGATTTTGTCGACGCAGCAAACCACCTTCTTTTCCGGAGAACCCATGAAACGAATACCCCAAGCTAGCCGCAGTCTGTCGCGCAAGCGTGCACCCAACGTGCATCCCCTGCTCAAATTGGGCACCGTTTTGGCAATGATCATCGGTCTGGTCGCCTGCGGCGGCAGCGACCCCGATACCAGCCGGGTTGCTCAAGCACGCTTTGGCGACATGAAAGCGCTGAACGCCAGCAAGGTGAGTGTGTTTGACCAAAACGGCAAGGAGCTTTATGCGCAGGGACTGGACTGCGAACAGGTCGTGAACTGCCGCATGCAGTTGGAAAACTACAAGCCGCCAGCACAACTTAGCTTCAAACTCTACAACCCACAAAACCAACTGGTGTCGGTCAGCGACGTGTACAGCACCGACCAGGACCAATTTTCTTTGTCCTACTCGGACACGATGCTGGGCACCTACTTGTTTCGCACGTATGCCGCGCGCTACGAGGTCACGCCGGCACAACTGAGCGTTCAGCTCGCCAGTTTCTTCATCAATGCAGAAAATACAGACGGCACACCGGACCATTTTCTGGAGCTTGGCAAGCTGTATCAGCAAGTGCGCCAAGACCCCAAGCTGGGCTACGGAGAAGACAATTTTTACACGGAATTAAAAATACGTCTTGACTCGCACTTTGTACTGCCTCCAAATTACCTGAAAAACCCAGTGGAGCCTGTGGCAACAGTGGCAAAAACGGCAACCCGAAGATTACTGGCTGCGGCCAAAGATGCAAGCTGCCCGCCGGCCCTTGAAGTGGTGGTTGAAGTAGTTAAAGACTATGGCAAGTACATCCCCTACGTTGGCGAAGCTGTCGGCAAGTTTTTTGGCAAGCTCATCGGTGCCACTGTGAGTAGAGCTTGTAACGAATCAGACAAAATTGTCGACCAACTCTCTGAAATCAATACCAAGCTGGACGAGATTCAAGAACAGATCCACGAACTTGATGCCAAGGTCGTTGCGTTGGGCTACAGCATTGAACAACTGAAGGAAGCGGTCTACCAAGTCCTTGAGGGAACGGCGCTGGGTCGTTTTTACGACGACTTCAACAAAATCAGCTCCTACACCAACACCTACCGCAACATGCTCAACCCCCCATCGGGCCAGCAATACAAAAACTTGAGCGAATTCGTGAAGAAGTATGGCGGGCTCAAGAAATCAACCTTTGACGGTTCGACCCTCTACACGTTATTGCGTAGCACGGCTGGACAAAATCAAACCTTCAAAGGCCTGGCGCTGAAATCCAACCTCGACTCGCTGGCCACGGCCATCAAGTTGAAGTGTGAAGACGAAACACAGATCACGGATGATGTGGTAGACAAGCGCGGGCGCTGCAACATGATGCTGGGCAAGATCTCGAGTGAGTTCAGCCAGGCACAGACGCAATTGGCGCTCATGATGAAAGACGAAATTGCCATGATTCATGCAGAGTATCTGGCCGCGAATGCCAATGACCGCAAATGGATAGAGCTGAACTTTGTGTCACCGTTTAGTACGGGCTGGGACACTGCACAAATAGAGGTCAACCAAACGCTCGAAAAAAACCTGGGTGAGTTCGGTAGCGCCCTCGGTAGCAGCTTTGTGCCTGCACTGAAAGGCTTGCCAGCATCCGTGCAACTTGGCTTGATCATAAATGGAGTTTGCCGCAGTGACGAATCGACCACGACAGCCGCTGTCAGCGCGTGGTACCCAAACGACTCGGACCCCTACTTGATAGCCCATTGTTATAATAACGGAAAGATGGTGAAATCAAAGTTGCAGTACAAAGCGAATGAAGGTGCTGAAGTCGTTTCGCGATATAAAAACGTGTTAGGTGTTCCGGTTCTTGTAACCAATGACCTTCCACACACTGCGTGGTTCGATACAGGCATGCCAGATGATCTTTATAACACGTACAGGCCAAGCGCGGACCCCACAAAAAACAGCCTCGCTGTAAAGTGGGACCCCAAACAATTTACGCTAAACAACGAAAGCTGGCCGCATAGTGGCACTGTGTCGCCTTTCAATAGCTTCGAAATGTATGAGAAATGCCAAGGCATCTACATTTGCCCAGAGATGATCAATACGAGATACATCATGCGAAAGGAGTCGAATCTTTCAATTGATGGATTTGAGTACTTCACATCTCGTATCAGCGCGCGTTCGGATACTAATGATTACATTACAGCCACCATTTCGTACACTGTGCCAGCAGGGAAAGCAATCGACAGCGGGACGACGCTGGTCTGGCAAGTCGAACTTAAAGACAGTGCGCTAACAGATAAAAATACTATTCCGCATCCCTTTACATCCCAATGGCGACTGCGCTGCGTCAGTGCCGACTGCTCTGTAGATGGCGACCACCTGCGGTTCAAGCACAACAGCAGCGTAAGCCGAGTCTCGCTGGAAGGCCCACGAGAGGGCTGGAAGTCATTTGTCATAGGCCGATAAGCCACCCGCCCAACACGCCAGCGTCCAACATGGGGTCTGGCGTGGTCGGCAACTGCAACGCTTAGCAAGCAAGCGCGCGCACGCACCCATCAGGATTAAAAAATGTCGTTCAAATACACGCTCATCTCGTCAGCACTTCTATCCATCGGTGTTGCGGGTTGCGGTGGCGGGTCATCGCCATCGTCTCTACAGGCCGGACAACCATTTATTGCATCCATACTGGTGGATGGTGTTGAGGTCCAATCAAAAACGTACAACACCTACAGCGTGGTTGACGAACAGGGCACACTTTCGGACCAATCACTCGGCTCGGTCGAAGAGAGCCAGTTGCCCCATTTGTGGATTCTTGCGGCAACCAGTTCAAGCAATGTGAGCACCACGCCCCAAATGTCTGTGGCGCAATACAAGGCTTGTTATGCCGACTTTTGGAAGAGCATTCGGCGTCAGCTTCCAGACCGTAACGCGGCCCAAATTGTGCAGCGCCTCCACGACTTTGGCATGACCATCGATGAGCTGTGCGACAGACAGGCCGCCTCAGGTTTGTCGGTAGACGAGTATGTAGAGCTGTTTCGCGTGGTGGAAAAATATTGGCCTGACAACCAGGACATTGACGGGAAAATTGCCCGCTTCTTTACCGATTTGAAGATCACGCCCCGCGTTTTCAAGGAAACGCTTTACAGACTTGGTTACACCTGGGATGACTTCGTCAAGCGAATGGCCGCAGTAGACAGCGGTGGGCATAAATTCATCAATGAATATCGCCTTTCCACGCTTGGTTTTGAGCCTTTCCTCAGCGCCTACATGGCCGCATCGGTGCCAACTCCAAAAGCCAGCCAACAAGTGCGCAGAAGTCTCAGTGCAACCAGTACCAGCACCACTGTTTTGGATACTGTCACAGATGTCATCGATACGGTCGGAAATATATTCAGTGTGAGCAAAACGGCCTGGCAGTTTATGCGCGAAAACCAGGGCGTGATCGAAACCATCAAAGGTGACGCAAGCGCGCGCGTCGTCTCTGCAGCAGATGCCAGCGAGCTGAATTATGAATATGCCAAGGCATCCAAGTCGCCCATTATTTCATTTGTTGGGCGCAGCTTTCTATTTGGGGCTTGGGAGACTTACCGTACTGATCTTCAGCTGTCGGTTGACTACGGTGCGACCCATCGAGACTTTGGTGGTCAGTGGATGCCTGATTTGCGCGAGCTCGACAAGAAAGCAGAGGCC
>JBILYN010000325.1:0-5261 GCA_044377715.1 Aquabacterium sp. | reverse complement strand
AAATGGCGGGGGACGTGGTGCTCAGCTCGGTGGTTAACCGGGGTAGCGCAACAGAGCCTATTCCAGAGGTTCAGGTGGGCGTTGTGATGTCCGTGACTTACCTCAGCACGGTAAATCAAACATTCACCTTCTCGGCGAATGGCGCAACCGGCGCGTCCTTCATACCTTAGTTTTTGATTTTCAAAGGCTGGAAATCCACAGCAGATGGGCCGCCCAGGCTGAGTGTGCCCTCGGCGCGGCGCCGTTTCTGCCTGTCAAGCTTTAACGGCCTGCTGCCCACCAGAAACCGGTGCATTGGTGCTCTGCATCGGCATTGAAGGGGCTGATCGGGCCGATGTCGCTTGGCTGAAAGCGCATGACCTTGGTCGACAGCGCGGCGCCGTCATAGGCTGGCCAGACAGGAAGACCGGTTGGCGCCGGTACGCCGGTGCGTGCGAAGCTCGACCAATAGGCCACCATCTGATCGGCCAATGTCTGCGACGTGGCCGGCAGGTCAGGGGCGTTGATGGCGGCCGTGTTCGACAGCTTGGGGAAAAAGTAATTGAGCACCGACGAGTGCACGGCACCGAGATCGAATCCAAGCGGCTCGTTCGGTGGCACGGTGATGCCGACGCCAGCGACCAGAGCATGCGGATCGGCAAATTCGAATTGATATTGCTTGTTGCCGGTCTTGCCGTAGAGGGTGTTGGACGTCTTCAGGTAAAGACAGTGGTTGATGCCGACGTTTGGCGTGAAATCAGAAATCATCGAGCCAAAGGTGGCGCCGTTGATCGGCGTCGTACCAGGCTTGGCGCTGGTGCCTGGGTCGGGGAAATAGCGCTTGGTGATGGCGCTGCATTGGCTGCCGGGGCAGGAAACGCCATGGCCATAGAACATATTCATGTAAGCACTGTTGACGCTGGCGCCGCCATCGTTGCTGACCGGTATCTTGATGTTCGGACCGTTCTGCCCGAGGACGTTGTAGGCCATGTACAGGCGCAGCTCGTTCTTTGCGCCGCCCATGATCAGGGGTACTTGCATGAAATTGGCGTTGCCGATTGCATCGCCGAAGCTGCGAGGCGCGGTCGTCGCCGCGTCGGCCAGGCTCCTGGCGTCGCTGCCGATCGTGGGGCTAAAAGCCATGATCGCGACGTTGGAGAAATAGTTTTGCGCCAGCAATAAGTTCTTGACCTTGGCGTTCCTCAGGCAATCGCCAATCGCCTGCGGGCTTGGCAGGCTGGCCAACGGGGTGTTCGGAACAATGCAATTGACATTGGGATTTTGCGCAATGATCTGCCAGGCCGGCGCGCCAACTGCCGGGCTTTCAACCGGCGTGGCGATAGCTTCCGCCGGGGAACCAATGACCGGAAATGAAGTCGTCGTCGCGTAGGGCACATAACTTCCGATTGCCTCTTGCACCGAAGGCATCGGGAACAGGCAGCCGCCGCTGATCACCACCGCTTTATGAAACAGGCCGCCGACCTTGTCGGCCGATGCCAGGTGCACGCAGATCGACCCGGCACCTGCTGATTCCCCCGCGACGGTGACGTTGGACGGATCGCCGCCAAAGGCCGCAATGTTCTTTTGCACCCATTTCAAGGCCAGGCGCTGATCTTCGAGGCCCAGGTTGCCGTTGCCATTGGCGCCCGGCGCTGCCGAACCGGCGGCCGGCAGCGGCATGAAACCGAACAGTCCGACCCGGTAATTCAATGAAACGACGACCATCTGGCCCTGATTGGCCAACTGGTCCAAGCGGTACAGGTTGGAGCCGCCACCGACAAACGCGCCGCCGTGGACCCAGACAAAGACCGGCAACTTGGCGCCCGCTGCCATGTTGGCCGGGGTGCTGACGTTGACGAACAGACAGTCTTCTTCAAAGCTGGCTTCGGTCAGATTGAAGCGTGCTGATTGTGGGCAGCTCTTGCCGAACTGTTTGGCGTCCAGCACGCCGGTCCAGGGTGCCGCCGCTTGGGGCAGGGCAAAGCGCTTGGCACCAATCGGCGCTGCGGCATAGGGAATGCCTCGGAACTCGAGCACGCCGTTGCGTGTCGCCCCTTGAATATAGCCCAGGTCGGTTTGCACCAGGCGATCAATGCCGCTGCAGCCTGCAACCCATTGCGCCAGTCCCAGTATCAGGACGCCGGTCAGCAGTCGGTGAATGGGGCCGGTCAATTGACTGACTTGCCGGTGAATTTTCTGGAATAACTTGGTCATGGTCGAAGGCCGAGGACAGAGGAGTGAAATTACCCAGCAATAGGTATTTAAAGATATTTTCCGGGGTTAATGGTCGTTGGAAAATGGCGATTTATTTTGATTTTTTACGTTTGAAAATAAATCTATAAAATGATCTATATGCCTCCTGGATCTTGTACTCCGAGCCGGGTACCACGCGAGCCGCATCAATTCAGCAACACGCCAGGCGACGCCGGTATCGCGCCGCTGACCTTGTGCATCGCCATCAGCACCGACAAGAAATCGATGACCTTTGCCGAGTGACCGCTGCCCTCGAGCGGGATGTAGAAGTGCTCGCCAAAGTGTTCGGCCGCAGCGATCACCTTGACACCCGCGGCCGGCACGCCGCCGCGCACCACCAGCATCGCTTGATCGGCCACCGCAGCCGCCTGACCCGGCGGCGCGCGCAGCGTGGCAAGCCTGGGTGCGTCGGCCCGGGTCTGCATCCGCGCGATGTAGCCGAGGTAGCGAAACACCTCTTTGCTAGACCTGACATTGAGCGACAAGTGATCTCTCGACCCCGCCGCCGCCGGCAGGCTGCCCATGCGCGCGCCGGGCACCACCGCTGACAGGCTCTTGCAGAGAATCTCGGCACCGAAACGCGTCTGGGTTTGATCGCCAGCGGGCGCAGGGGCCAGGCAAAAGCGGGTCGATTTCTTGAAGCGCACTAGCTGATACTGGCTGTCGCTGCGCCCCACCCGCCGCATCCTGGTGTCATCGCTGATCGCGCCCAGGCTTTTCTCCAGCACCGCGATCGCCTCGGCCTTGTTCAAGACTGGCCCAAAAGGCAGCGCTTCATCGCGAAGCTCGGTGCGCAAGCCCGCATCGAGCAGCCCGCCCAACTGGGCCTGGAAGCGCAAGAACGCAGCTTCGTCGCCGGCGTTGTCAAACCGCTGCTCGCGCGCGCCAGCAGGATGGATGCGGATGTCAGACAGCAGCAGCGAGAACGTCAGCTGCGCAGCGATCTCATTGGACGACGCGAAAACATTGAAACGGTCCAGGCTGAGGTCGGCCATGAACGAGCGCATGAACTTGTCGTTGTCCAACGATGCCAGCGTGAAGTCGAAACCACGGCTCGAAACCAGGCCGTCGGCCAGCGCCGGGTTGCCCGCAGCGCGCAGCGCCGGGTTGCCCGCAGCGCGCAGCGCCACCCCGCCCACCGACAGCGTGTTCTGCAGGCTGCCCCGGCCAATCAAGGTGGGAATGACCGTGAAGTTCAGCGGCAGGTCATTCGAGGCGCGCAAGATGTTGAGCAACAAATCGTCGCGCTGGTGCTGGTCGATCGCCTTGGAGTAAGCCTCGGCCAGGTTGCCGACACTCGGCGCGTACGAGGCACAGCCCGAAGCCAAGGCCGCGGCGAAGATGCCGACGAAGAGAGCGATATTTTTCATGGTTTGCTTCATCTGCCTCGGCACATCGCCATCAGCCTTTGCCGCCAACCCGGCTGACCGCCCAGAGGGTGGCCAAGACCATCAACGCAAACACACTGTTGGCCCACTGCAGCTTGCGCGGAGAAAAGCCGCTTATTTCGATCAATATTATTCCAGGCAATATCGCCAACACAGCGCTAGACAACGCCGCGCCGATCAAGGCCACGCTCAGCGCATCGAACCTCACCGATCAAGATGCTCTATCAACGCGGCTATGAAGCGGTCATCCAAGCCATTCAAATAGACTTGGCACAATCTAGGGGTTCAGATTTAAGACCCGGTACCAACCTCTTAAGTCAAAAGAGCCAAGTCCCGCTCCAACTGAGCCAACAAATGCTGGTCATTCCCAGCGCGGTTCGGGTCATACCGATCAAAGGTGGCTGTGCGTGGCAACACGACGTTGTCGTTCTCGTCCAAACCCAGGCGGCCTTTTTCGTGTTCGATGGATTTGATGATGCAACTGCGCGCAAAAGCATCTACGCTGCCTGGCGCAAATTCTTCTGCCATCAAGGCCTTGATGCCGTCGTCGTAATTCCCAAATTGCTTTTTGTAAATTGCTTTTCCGTCAGGTTGATCGTTGAAAGTTATTCCGGCAATTATTTTTTCTGCTTTGGCAGCTTGGCCTCTTGCGTGCAGTGATGCCTCAAGCAGGGTCAACCCCATGGCAAACAAGTCCCTGCCCAAACCCAGTTGTTCATTTTTACCACCACTATATGCACTGTGAAAGCCCACGGGGTTCAGGTACATGGGAGTTACACCTTGCTTCACATCCGCTTTGACCTGCGATCCGTTTTGCTTGGACACCTTTTTCAAGCTGTCGTTGTCGATCAGTTGCAGCGTCTTGCTCTTGGTGTCCCAGATGAGGTTTGCGGGTTTGATGTCGCCATGGATGAATCCGTGGCTGGCCAGTCCTTTCAACAGGTTCAGCGCTGAGCTCGCCATGGGTTTGAGGTCTGCGCGAGAAACAACTGTCATCCGAACGTCGGCGTCACGCAGCGTTTTCCCTGCAGCTTTGGGCATGAGCAAACCCACCACATCGAACTCGGAGGTGGTCGCCTGCGTGCGTGCCCAATCCTTGAGGGTCTTTTGACCGGCTACAGCGTGGTACGACAAAGCCCCATCGCTTGCTTGTTCTTTGACCACCAGCACGGTGGGTGTGATGACTTGAGGCAGATCTTTGACGCGTGCGACATTGCCCATGCCCGATCGTGCCAGCTTCACACCTGCTGGTACTGGTGCTCGGGCTGCATTGGCCAATGGGTCGGGACACGATACACCTTCAGACTCTTCTTCAATACGTAAATGGTGCTTGCTGTTATCAAAAGCAGCAGATTCAGGTTCCTGATCAATCTCAGATTCGAGATCAATCGAATCTCGTTTGTCGACACCTGCGTCGGCATCGCGCTGGTTCTTCATGAGCGCCTGTAAAACTTTGTAATCAAAAGCAGCAGATACAGGTTCCTGATCGATCTCAGATTCGAGATCAATCGAATCTCGTTTGTCGACACCTGCGTCGGCATCGCCCTGGTTGTTCCGCTCGATTTTCCAGGCCGCCTGCTGAAATTGCAAATCGACATAGCTGTTATTTCTAGAAACTATGGACCCCAAGCTGCCTTTGGA
>JBILYN010000225.1:0-7230 GCA_044377715.1 Aquabacterium sp. | reverse complement strand
GGCCGCCACGTCCGACAACTTTTTAGATCGAGACTAGCCGTGAGCACAGAGTCCACTTCAAGCCCCAGCGCCGCCGAACCTCTGGGCGCAGACCCCAAGCGCGGCAAAATCCAGCCCTCTCCTTATTCGCTGCTCGATGAGTCGGTCGGCGGTGGAGGCGCAGCCAACGACATCGAGCTGGTGATGGATGTGCCGGTGCAGATCACCGTCGAGCTCGGGCGTTCCAAGATGCAGATTCGGCAGCTTGTCGCACTGACTTACGGTGCGGTGATCGAACTCGACGTCCACGCCGGCGATCCGCTCGATGTGGTGGTCAACGGCACCCTGGTCGCGCAAGGTGAGGTGGTGATCGTCAACGATCGCTACGCGATCCGTCTGACCGACATCGTCACGCCGGCTGAGCGACTGCGCAAGCTCAACCGGTGAGCGATATGGCGGGTTATGTCACCTCGCTGCTGCTGCTGGCCGCCGTGGTCGCAGGGGCAGCGGTGCTGGCTTGGCGCCGCCGCAACGCGGGTGTTGCGGGGCGAGGCGGCGCCAGCTTGCGCGCGATCGAGTTTGCGCCGCTAGGTCCGCGCGACCGTTTGGTGCTGGCTGAATGCGAGGGTCGGCGCTACCTGCTGGCCCAGGGACCGCAAGGCGTGACCCTGCTCGACCGCTTGTTCGAAAACGGCGCGCCGTTGCCGGCTCGCGACGGCGGTGTGACGCGATGAGCTGGCGTCATGGCTTGGGTCGGGTCGGCGGCTTGGTCCTTGGCCTGTTGATGGTGGGCCTGGCCAACGCACAAGACATTTCACTCGTCAACGCCGCGCCGTCCGGCGGTGGTGGCACCAGCTACAGCGTCCCGGTGCAGACGGTGCTGCTGTTGACGGCGATGAGTTTCCTGCCGTCGGCGCTGATGCTGATGACCAGTTTCACCCGGATCCTGATCGTCTTCTCGCTGCTGCGCCAGGCGCTGGGTCTGCAATCGATGCCACCCAACGCGGTGTTGGTCGCGTTGTCGATGTTTTTGACCTTCTTCGTGATGAACCCGGTGTTCGAGACCATGTACACCCAGGCTTGGCAGCCTTATGCCAGCAAGCAAATCAGTCTTGAAGCGGCACTCGACAAAGGGAGCAAGCCGCTCAAGGAGTTCATGTTGGCACACACCCGCGATACCGACTTGCAACTGTTCTCGCGCCTGTCTCGCGTTCCGCTGACCGACCGCGAAGCCGTGCCATTGCGCGTGGTCGTGCCAGCGTTCGCGATCTCCGAGATCCGCACCGGTTTCTTGATCGGCTTCGTCATCTTCTTGCCTTTCGTGGTGATCGACCTCGCGGTGGCGAGCATCCTGACATCGGTCGGCATGGTGATGGTCTCACCGGTGATGTTCTCGCTACCGCTCAAGCTGATCATCTTCACGCTCGCCGACGGTTGGAGCCTGCTCGCGGGCTCGCTGGTCGAGAGCTTCCTGCCGCGCTGACGCCATGGAATCGAGTCTGATCATCGAGCTGATCCTGACGGCCATGCGCATGGCGGTGATCCTGGCCGGGCCGGTCTTGCTGACTGTGCTGGTGGTGGGCATCGTGATCGGCGCGCTGCAGTCGGCCACGCAGATCAACGAACCCTCGGTCGTGTTCGTGCCCAAGATGCTGGCCGTGATGCTGGTGCTCGCGCTCACCGGTGCGACGACGCTGAGCCTGTTCGTCGACTATGTGCGTGAGCTGATCACACGCATTCCGGCCATCGCCGGTTGATCGGGCTGGCGGCGTGAACGCGGTGACCGGGCTGAGTGCGACAGGGTTTGATCTGCGCCTGCTGGGTACCGCATCGATGCTGGCGCTGGTGTCGGTACGCTTTTTGGGGCTGTTCCTGTCAATGCCCTTGCTGTCGTTTCGCGCGTTTCCGTTGTCGCTGCGGGTCGCCCCGGTGCTCTTGCTGTCGGTGGTGGTCGCTCCATCGGTCGCGCTGCCTGACATGGCCGAGATCGGTATGCTGACGGTGTTGGGCGAATTGGCGATTGGCCTGGTCTGCGGTTTCTCGCTTCGGCTGGCGATGTTGGCGGTGGACTTCCTGTCTGAATCGCTGGCTATGCATTCAGGTTTCAGCTTCGCACAGTCCATGGCGCCCGACATTGCGCTGCCGTCCACCGTGCTCGGCGAACTGCTGGGCATGGCGGTCGTCGCGGTGCTGTTCATTGGCGACGTGCACCTGTTGTTTATCGAGCGCATCGCCACGAGCTTTGCGGCCGTGCCGTTTGGCGCCTGGCCGGTGGGCTGGAACATGCCGGCGCTGCTGGCCTTGATGGCCAGTGCGTTTTCGATCGGTCTGGTGATGTCTGTCGGCAGCTTCGCCCTCTACCTGTTCACCAACTTCATGCTCGGCTTGATCAACCGCATCTCGCCCCAACTCAACCTGATGTCGGTCGGTTTTTCGATCAGTGCGCCCTTGGCGTTGGTGGTGGTGGCGCTGGTCGCGCTGCAACTGCCTGTGTTGACCGAATTGATCAGTTCGGCCGCACTCACTTTCGTCGATCGGGGCTTGCTTGATGCGCGGTAAAACCAGCATGTTGCTGTTGATGGCGCTGTCCGGTTGTGCGTCGCTGTCCGTGGTGCCAGAACCGCCCGATCCCTGGCGTCAGGCGCTGCAGGCCTGCCAACTGCCCGAGCAAGGGCTGGCAGACGCTGCGGCGGTGCTTCAAGTCAACGACGAAGGCTTGTGCCGGCGGGCTGCCGAATTTGGCGAGCAACTCAGCTGCCTCAGTCGCCGACTGCCGACGCTGTATGAAGCCCACAGCCGATTCACCCAGTCGGGTCTGCTCGAATTTCAATCCTGTCTGCAGCCGATGGCCGTGGGGCTGAAGGCGGGTCGTCTTGGCCGGCCTAGAGACATCGACCTGGCGCTGCGTGCCTGCGTACTGCAACTCGACCGGTCGCCCGCGTTGCCGCGGGTCAAGCCCGCTTGGTGGTATGCCAGTTATGCCGCGACTTTGCCGGTGCCTGCGGCGCCCAGCACGCTGGCAGTGGCCAGTCTGCCGCCGGCCATCGGCTTGTCCTGGCCGTCCTGTGAAGCCACAGCAGCGCTCAAGCCGGTCACATCGCCAATCCCTGCAACTTCTGCCATGCCCCGGGCGGCCCCAGCCTCCTCCGCCCTCCGTCCCGCCATGGTGCCGCCGCGCGCCCGAGCCTCAGAAAACCTTTCGACAAACCGAGAACGCGATGAAATCTGAATCCCGCCCGATCCATCTGCTGGCCTGGGCCGCCGGCCTGGCCTGTGCCTTGAGCCTGAGCGCTGGTGTCCATGCCAGCGACGCGCCGGCAGAGGCCGCCAAGCCTCTGGTCGCCAAGCCCGCCATCGCGCCGGCGTCGGGTTCACTGGTGCCGGCCAAGCCCAAACTGGCCGGCGCAGCGCCCGCTGTGCAGGGCGCTGCGGAGCCTGCCAAACCCGAAGCGGCCAAGCCGGCCAAGGCCGCAGCCCAGGGCGATGAGGCGCTGAAGAAAATGCTCACCGAGCGCCTGGCAGGGTCGGGCGATCTGATTCTCAAGACCAGCGACACCGCACCCAAGCACGGCGAGGCTGCGCCCGCTAAGCCGTCCAAACGCGCATCGCGCGCCGACGCTGCCGACTTGGCGGCTGCGCACCGGGCGGCACAGGCAACCGAGCATCTGCCGCACTGGGCTTATGGCGGCGCCGGTGCGCCTGAGAAGTGGAGCTCGCTGAATCCGGCATTCTCGGCCTGTGCCAGCGGCAAGCGCCAGAGCCCGATCGACATCCGTGATGGCATCAAGGTTGGCCTCGACCCGGTGGTGTTCGATTACCAGCCGAGTGGTTTCCGGGTGCTGGACAACGGCCACACGATCCAGGTCAATGTTGGCTTGGGCAATGCGATCGAGGTGCTGGGTCGTCGCTACGATCTGGCCCAATTCCACTTTCACCGGCCTTCCGAGGAGCGCGTCAACGGCCGCCAGACCGACATGGTGGCGCACCTGGTGCACAAGGACCTGGAAGGCAACCTGGCGGTGGTCGCGGTGCTGTTGACGCGTGGCTTACCTCAACCCGTGGTGCAGTCGGTCTGGAACAACTTGCCGCTCGAGCGCAATGAAGAGGTGGCGGCATCGGTGCAGATCGACCTGATCAAGCTGCTGCCCGAGGATCGCCGCTACTTCACCTACATGGGCTCGCTGACCACGCCGCCCTGCAGCGAAGGCGTGTTGTGGATGGTGATGAAGACGCCTGTGCAGGTCTCGCCCGAGCAGATCGCGATCTTCTCGCGCCTGTACCCGATGAACGCGCGACCGGTGCAGCCGCTCAACGCCCGCCTGATCAAGGAATCGAACTGACCAAGTCCTGAAGCGGCAAGCGGCAAAGCTTGCCGCTTGCGGCGGCAACAAGCGGCACCCTGGGTCTGACGGATCTTGCCGCCGAGGTCGAAATAAATGGGTTCAAGCTGGGTTCCGGCCGGCAAATAGCCTGGCACGCGAATTGCAGTATTCACCGCATCAACCCCAGATGGATGCGCTGTGAACATCGTCCCCCAATTCGACCCGATGAACTTCAACGCCGCTGCACTGCAGCTGCGCAGCCACCGCCAGCAGATCCTGGCGTCCAACCTGACGAATGCCGACACCCCCGGCTACCAGGCGCGAGATGTGGCTTTCGACAGCGCGCTGCGCGAGCAGATGCAAGGCGTTCAGTACCAGCCTCGCCTGGCACTGAAGGGCAGCCATGGCCGCCACCTCAACACCAGCAACACCGGTCTCGATGGTCCGCAGCTGCTTTACCGCACGGCTCTGCAGCCCAGCATCGACGGCAACACCGTCGACCCGGATGTCGAGCGCGCCCATTTCTCCGAGAACACGACGGGTTTCGAGCTCGCCGCTGCGCTGCTGGGCCAGACCATGCGGTCGCGCCAGATGGCGCTGACAGGCCAGCCATGAGCCTGACCAATGCATTTCGCGTCGCGGCCAGCGGCACGGTCGCGCAGAGCCAGCGCTTGAACGCGATCGCCTCGAACATCGCCAACGCCGAGTCGACCACTTCGGCCACCGGCGAGGCCTACCGGGCCCGGCAGGTGGTGTTCCGGCCGACGCCGGGGTTTGGCTCGGTGGCCGCAGGGGTTGAGGTGGCGGCAGTGGTCGAGAGCAGTGCCGCGCTCAAGCGCCAGTACCGGCCTGGCCATCCACACGCTGATGCCCAAGGTTATGTGCAGGCGTCCAACGTGGATCCGGTGGAAGAGATGGTCAACATGGTGGCGGCCTCGCGCAGTTACCAGATGAATGTGGACCTGATGAACAACTCACGTCAGCTGATCCAGCGCGTGATCGACATGGTGAGGACTTGATGACGACATCGAATGTTTCCGGCCTGCCAGCGGGCATCCCGAGCTACGACCCGGCCGCCGCAGCGAACGCTGCCGCACAGAGCCCTGTGCTGGGCACATCGGCCGCGGAGACGCAGGACTACTTCATGAAGATGCTGCTGGCGCAGATCAAGAACCAGGATCCGATGAACGCCCAGGATCCGGCGCAGATGACGAGCCAGCTGACCCAGCTCAACACCGCCGCCGGCATCGAAAAGCTCAACACCAGCATCAACTCGCTGCTGGCCCAGGCCAGTTCGCAGTCGTTCATGAACAACTCGTCGCTGATCGGCAACAGCGTGCTCGCACCGGGCGACCGCATGGCGCTGAGCGCCAGCGGACCGGCAGACTTTGGCCTCAAGGTGGCGGCTGGCAGCACGCAGACCAACGTCTTTGTCACCGCGCCGGACGGCAAAGTGGTCGACGAGCTGAGCCTGGGCGCCCTGACCCAGGGCGTGCACACCTTCACTTGGGACGGCTCTGGCTATGACGGCCAGCGCTTGCCTGCAGGTGCTTACAAGCTGCTTGTGAGCGCAGCCGACAGCGCTGGCGCCGCGGTGACCGCGACCTCTCTGACGCGTGGCCTGGTCAGCGGCGTGGCCCGCACCGAGACCGGTTCCCAGCTTCTCACCACCGACGGCCGGGCGATTGACCCAGCCGATCTGATCCAACTGACCAAACCCTGAAGGAGATTGACATGAGCTTGTTTAACATCAGCTACGGGGGTCTGAAGGCCCAGTCGGCCGCAATCCAGGTCACCAGCAACAACGTGGCGAACGCTTCGACCACCGCGTTCAAGGCCAGGGAGTCGCTGTTTGTAGACCAGTACTTCAAGGCCGTGCAGTCGGGCGGCAGCTCGGGGGTCGCTGAATTCGGCACCAAGCGTGTCGACAACCAGGGCAGCATGAAGGCATCGGCCTCGGCGCTCGACTTGGGGATCCAGGGTCAGGGCATGTTCCGGATGTCGAGCATGGCGACCGGCGACGGTGGCAGCAAGTACTACAGCCGCAACGGCAGCTTCTCGGTCGACAACCAAGGCTATATCGTCAACGCCAACGGTCTGTACCTGACGGGCTACCAGCCCAACAGCACGCTGACCAACGTGATTGCCGGCGCAACGCCGAGCGCGCTCAAGCTGCCACCCTCCGAGGTGGCACCCCTGGTCTCGACCACCGGCACGGTCAACGTCAACCTCGACACCCGCAACCCTCTGCCGCAGGTCGTGATCGCCGGGTCCATCACCAAGACTGGAAAGACTTTTCTCGCGACCGATCCGTCGACCTACAACACGAGCACGTCAGTCCAGGTCTATGACAGCAAGGGTGTGCCGCACCAGGTCAGCCTGTATTTCCAGAAAGTCGACCCCACGGTGGTGAGCGACCCGCGCAGCACGGTCAACCCGCCCACCACGTCGACCGCCGTGCAGTACAAAGTCTATATTCAAGCCGATGGAGCCACCTTGGCCAAGGCGCCTGGTGGCGGGGTTGGAACTGCGTCGTTGGCGACCGCCAGCGCTACCGCCGTAGGCGCGAAGCTGCTCTCGGATGCTGCTGCGAGCGCCGCAGCCACGCTCGATGACAAGATTGCGACCAACGTCGGAGATTTGTCGACCCAGGCGGGGACTTTCGCCACTCTGTTGAAAGTGCCGACCATCGGCCTTGATGGTGCCGCGGGTGGGCAACTTGTCAGCAGCACTTCGAACGACTGGCAGACAGCCAAGACTGCTCTGGTCACCGCCAATCAAGCCAAGGCGGCGGCCGACACGGCCTTTACCACTGCGGACTCGGCGGTGAAAGCCGCCGGTGGCGCAGCGGCGGCGACCCCCGCGCAAAATGCTGCACTGACTGCGGCCGTAGCGGGACAGGCTGCAGCGAACGCTGACCAGCTTGCCA
>JBILYN010000224.1:0-7259 GCA_044377715.1 Aquabacterium sp. | reverse complement strand
CGGGCCGCGACCTTGAACGCGATCGCCACGGGCGAGCCCTATGTGATCGAGCTAGAGCTCGCGCTGCCGTCGGGCCGTCAGCGCTGGGTCGAGTCTCGTGGCGCTGCGCTGCGCGACGCGCAGGGCCTGGTCTTCAAGCTGCACGGCACGGCGCAAGACATCACAGACCGCCGCGCGGCGCAAGCTGCCAAGGCCGAGCATCTTGCCGACCAGATCGCCAGCCGCGGCAAGAGCGAGTTCCTGGCACGCGTCAGCCACGAGCTGCGAACGCCGCTGAACGCGGTGCTGGGTTTCTCGCAGCTGCTGTCGCTCGAAGACCAGGTGCGCGCGTCGCCTGCGCTTGCCGAGCAAGTCGACGCGATCCATGGCGCGGCCGACCATCTGAAATCGATGATCGACGACGTGCTGGACCTGGCGTTGATCCAGGCCGATGGATTGAGCCTGGTGGCTGAGCCCAGCAGCGTGGGTCCGTTGGCGGCCGAGTGCTTGTCCTGGCTGGGCGTGATGGCTGCCTCGCGCCAGGTCAGCCTGCGCATCAGCGGGCAGGAGTTGGACTGGCGTGTGACCGCCGACCACCGCCGATTGCGCCAGGTCCTGATCAACCTGCTGAGCAATGCGATCAAGTACAACCGGGTCGGCGGCCAGGTGTCGTTGGCGATCTCGCACGAGCCTGGGTCGGCGGCGGATGGGCCAGCCAGCGGCGCAGGCTGGGTCTGCCTGGCCGTCAGCGACACCGGCCAGGGGCTGACGCAGCGCCAGATTAATTCGCTGTACCAGCCCTTCAACCGGCTCGGCGCCGAACTCAGCGAGGTCGAAGGCTCAGGGCTGGGTCTGTCGCTGGCCAGGGAACTTACCGAGGCGATGGGTGGCAGGCTAAAGGTGCGCAGCGAGCCCGGCAAGGGGTCGGTGTTCACGCTGTGGCTGCCAGCGGTGCAAGACGGTGCTGTGTTCAGCGGCGTCGCGGCGCGAACTGGTCGTCAAGCGACCGACGCCGCGGGCGACGAGGTGCTCGGCGATCGGGCCCTTGCGCTGGGTCCGGTGTTGTCGGACTTCAACGTGCTCTATGTCGAGGACAACCGGCTCAACGTGTTGGTGATGCGCCATGCACTCAAAAGGCTGGAGGGCATTCGCCTGGAGGTCGCCACCGACGGCGGCAGCGGCCTGGCGCTGGCGCAGCAGTTGCGGCCCGACCTGTTGCTGATCGACTTGAACCTGCCGGTGCTCAACGGCACCGAGTTGATGCGGCGCCTGCGTGCCGACCCGGCCTTGGCGGGCACACCTTGCGTCGCGGTCTCGGCCAACTCCATGCCCACCGACATCGAGCTGGCGCTCGCGGCGGGCTTTGACGACTACATCACCAAGCCGTTCGCAGTCAACCGCGTGCTCGATGTGGTGCAGCGCTTGCGCCGCGAGGCCGGGATGCAGCGCAGCGGCTTGCAGGCTGAGCTGTTCGACAGCGTTCAGTAATGCGGCGGCAGTTCGTCGCGCAGGCTGCGAAATGCACCTGCGTCTGAATCCGGTTGCTGCTGGCGCAGCTGGCCGATCTCTCGCAGCAGCAGGTCGATCTGCGCTTGCTGGCTTGCGACCAGCCGGTTCAAGGTGTCGACCAGGTCTTCGGTGAAGCAGGCTTTGACCTCGAGGTCGGTCAGGCGGCGGTCGATGTGGTGCAGGGCTTCCATGCCGGTATTGGACGCGAAATTCGCCCTTCGCCGGGCACCGGCACTGCCGGGCCGGCTAGGATGGCAGCCATCCAAGCTCACAGCGAACCCGCGATGACCGACACCTACCTGATTCCCGTTCCGCGCCTGACCACTGCGATGCAACGCCTGGTGCGGGGTTTTGGCAGCGAGGAGGCCGAGGTGCAGGCCGTCGCGACCAACCTGATCGCCGCCAACCTTACAGGCCACGACTCGCACGGTATCGGCATGCTGCCGCGCTACACCGATTCCTTTTTGCAAGGCGGCCTGACGCCCAACACCCATGTCACGACGCTGCTCGACAGCGGCTCGATGTTGCGGCTGGACGGCAACAGCGGTTTTGGCCAGGTCATAGGCGCCGAGGCGATGGCGATGGGCATTGAGCGCGCACGCGCGTCGGGCAGCTGCATCGTCGCGCTGGGCAACGCGCACCACCTCGGCCGCATCGGTGCCTGGGCCGAGCAAGCCGCCGCCGCCGGCATGGTGTCTATGCACTTCGTCAACGTGATCTCGCGCGGCATCGTCGCGCCGCACGGCGGCGCCGACGCGCGCTTCGGCACCAACCCGTTCTGCGCTGGCGTGCCGCTGACCGGGCGCGACCCGGTGATCCTGGACTTCGCCACCAGCGTGATCGCCCAGGGCAAGACCCGGGTGGCGATGAACAAGGGCGAGCTCGTTGGCCCGGACAGCCTGATCGACAACCGGGGCCACGCCACGCGTGACCCGAAGTACGCGGTCGTGCCGCCTTTCGGCGCGCTGCTGACCTTCGGCGCCCACAAGGGTTTTGGGCTGGCGCTGATGTGCGAGCTGCTAGGCGGCGCGCTGGCCGCCGGCATGACCCAGCGCGATGCCGAAGCGAGCAAGCGTCGGGTGCTCAACGGCATGTTCAGCGTGCTGGTCGACCCGGCAGCGCTGGCCGACCGGGCCGGCTTCGAGCAAGAAGCGCTGGCGTTTCTGGACTGGGTCAAAGCCTCGCCGCCGCGCGAAGGTTTTGCACCGGTCAGCGCGCCTGGCGAGCCCGAGCGCGCATCGCGCGCGCGCCGCACCGCCGAGGGCGTGCCGGTGGATGCGACCACCTGGCATGAGATCCTGGGCGCTGCGGCCAAGCTGGGCGTCGATCCGGCCCAGGTGCAGGCCGATGCCGGGCTGGCTGCTTGACGGGCCTGAAGCCTTGAGCTTGCGGCAAAGAAAATGCTGGCTTGGGCTGAGACGGGTCAGTTGGTTGGTTTGATTCAAGGGTTGATTCAAGGGTCTAGATGTCAGGGGTCGAGATGGATTTGCAGCATTTACGCGATTGGATAGGCCGCAGCGAGCAGCACCATGACGTGGTGACCGCCGTGCCGGTGGCCGCGCTGTCGGCGACGCTGGACCGCGACGAGCCCTTGCCGCCGCGCGGCAGCGAGCTGCCACCGCTGTGGCACTGGCTGTACTTCACGCCGCTGGCGCGCCACAGCGAGATTGGCGAAGACGGCCATCCCAAGCGCGGCGGTTTCCTGCCGCCGGTGCCGCTGCCACGCCGCATGTGGGCCGGTGGCAGGCTGGAGTTTCACCAGCCGCTGCGGGTGGGCGACGAGATCACGCGCGACTCCACCATCGCCGATGTCAACATCAAGACCGGGCGCAGCGGTTCGCTGGTCTTCGTCACGGTGCGACACGAGATCCGCAACGCCCAGGGCTTGGCGGTCAGCGAGGAGCACGACATCGTCTACCGCGACGCGCCTGCGCCGGATGCGCCGGTGCCGCCGCCCCAGGCAGCGCCGGCCGACGCGGCGTTCTGGCGCGAGATCACACCCGACCCGGTGATGTTGTTTCGCTACTCGGCGCTGACCTTCAACAGCCACCGCATCCACTACGACCGGTCTTATGTGACCGAGGTCGAGGGCTACCCCGGCTTGATCGTGCACGGCCCGTTGATCGCGACCTTGCTGCTCGACCTGCAGCGGCGCGACAAGCCCGGCGCGCGGGTCAAGCGCTTCACTTTCAAGGCCTTGCGGCCGGTGTTCGACATCCACCGCTTCACTGTCTGCGGTCGACCCGACGCCGGCGGGCATGGCATGCAGCTCTGGACCCGCGACCACGAAGGCTGGCTGACGATGCAAGCCAGCGCCGAATTCTCCTGACCTTCTGTTGACACGACCATGACCGACCACCCCGACCATCGCTACCAAGACATCCGCGACGCCGTGCGCGCGCTGTGCGCCGAGTTCCCCGACGCCTACCACCGCGAGGTCGACAGCCGGCGCGCTTACCCCGAGGCTTTTGTCGATGCGCTGACCAAGGCCGGCTGGATGGCCGCGCTGATCCCGCAGCAGTACGGCGGCTCAGGTCTGGGCCTGGCCGAGGCCTCGGTGATCATGGAGGAGATCAACCGCGCGGGCGGCAACTCCGGCGCCTGCCACGGCCAGATGTACAACATGGGCACGCTGCTGCGTCACGGCAGCGACGCGCAGAAACAGCGCTACCTGCCCAAGATCGCCGCCGGCGAGTTGCGTCTGCAGTCGATGGGCGTGACCGAGCCGAGCACCGGCACCGACACCACCAAGATCAAGACCCTGGCGGTCAAGAAGGACGGCCGCTATGTTGTCAACGGCCAGAAGGTCTGGATCTCGCGCATCCAGCATTCCGACCTGATGATCCTGCTGGCGCGCACCACGCCGCTGGCCGATGTGAAGAAGAAGAGCGAAGGCATGTCGGTGTTCATCGTCGACCTGCGCGACGCGATCGGCCATGGCTTGACGGTGAGCCCGATCGCCAACATGGTCAACCACGAGACCAACGAGCTGTTCTTCGAGAACCTTGAGATCCCCGAGGAGAACCTGATCGGCCAGGAAGGCCAGGGCTTCAAGTACATCCTCGACGGGCTGAACGCCGAGCGCACGCTGATCGCTGCTGAATGCATAGGCGACGGCCGCTGGTTCATCGACCGTGTCAGCGCCTATGTCAAGGACCGCGTCGTTTTTGGCCGGCCGATCGGCCAGAACCAGGGCGTGCAGTTCCCGATCGCCGAGGCCCATATCGAGGTCGAGGCGGCCGACCTGATGCGCTGGCAGGCCTGCACGCTGTACGACGCGCACCAGCCCTGCGGCGCCCAGGCCAACATGGCCAAGTACCTGGCGGCCAAGGCGAGCTGGGAGGCGGCCAACGCCTGCATCCAGTTCCACGGCGGTTTCGGCTTTGCCTGCGAATACGACGTCGAGCGCAAGTTCCGCGAAACCCGGCTCTACCAGGTGGCGCCGATCTCGACCAACATGATCCTGAGCTATGTCGCCGAGCATGTGCTTGGGTTGCCGCGGAGTTTCTAGTGCGGTGTTGCACGCCATTCGCGACATAAAACCGCGTCTTTGCGCCCGTGGCGTCGTTGCAAATCCTCGCGATGCCACTGGGCATCGCTGTGGTTTGCGCCTAGCCACAAACGCAAATCCATCGGTTTTCTCAAGTCGCTCACAGCATGCAACACCGCACTAGCCCACCCCCGAAGCGGCTGGCGCCACTCCCCCCTCGAGGGGCCAGACGCCAGCGGCCCGGCGTAGCCGGTTCCGCGGCGTCCACTTGATTGGGTTGCCGCCCTCACAGTCTGTGGTGCGCACCTCTTGGAGAAATCATGCTGCCACTTGAAGGCATCACCGTCGTCGCGCTTGAACACGCGATCGCTGCACCGTTCTGCACCCGACAACTCGCCGACCAGGGCGCTCGGGTGATCAAGGTCGAGCGTCCTGGCGTGGGCGATTTCGCGCGCGGCTATGACGAGCGCGTCAACGGCTTGGCTTCGCACTTCGTCTGGACGAATCGCAGCAAGGAGAGCTTGACGCTGGACTTGAAGCACGAACAGGCCGACGAGGTGCTGTCGCGTTTGCTGCAGCAAGCCGATGTGCTGGTGCAAAACCTGGCGCCGGGCGCGGCGGCTCGCATGGGGCTGTCCTACGAGGTCTTGTCGGCCAAGCATCCGAAGCTGATCGTCTGCGACATCTCGGGCTATGGCAACGACGACGCCAAGCCCGGCCCTTACCGCGACAAGAAGGCTTACGACCTGCTGATCCAGAGCGAGTCGGGTTTCGTGTCGATCACCGGCAGCCAGGACGAGCCGGCCAAGGCCGGCTGCTCGATCGCCGACATCGCCGCCGGCATGTACGCCTACAGCAACATCTTGACCGCGCTGATCCAGCGCGGACGCACCGGCCGCGGCAAGCACATCGATGTCTCGATGCTCGAGAGCATGGTCGAGTGGATGAGCTACCCGCTGTACTACGCTTACCAGGGAGCGAGCCCGCCGCCCCGCGCTGGCGCGGCGCACGCGACGATCTACCCCTATGGCCCGTTTACCACCGGCGACGGCAAGGTCGTGATGATGGGCTTGCAGAACGACCGCGAGTGGCGGATCTTTTGCCAGCAGGTGATGCTGCAGCCCGGCTTGGCCGACGACGAGCGCTTCAACACCAATGCACGACGCACTGCGGCGCGCGAGGCTTTGCGCGGCCTGATCACCGTGGCTTTCGAGGCCATGACGGCCGAGCAAGTGGTCGCGCGGCTCGACGCTGCCGGCATCGCCAACGCCAGCGTCAACAGCTTGGCCGATGTCTGGGTCCATCCGCAACTGCAGGCGCGCGGACGCTGGACCGAGGTCGACACCCCCGCCGGCCGGGTGCCCGCGCTGCTGCCGCCGGGCTGCGTCGAGGCCCGGATGGACGCGGTGCCCGCGCTCGGCGAGCACAGCCTGTCGGTCCTGGCCGGGCTGGGTTTCGACGCCGGTCAGATCGAGCAGATGAGGCTTGACGGCGTCTTCTGATGCGCCCATCCACCCGCGACGGCTTGGCCTGAAGCCGCCCGACGAATCACTTGATCGCAGACCGCCATGACCGACCACCTTAGCCACCCCACCGCCGATCCGCGCGCTGGCGCTGCCAGTTCGCTGGGCAGCAGCCAGCGCTCGCTGTTGTTCGTGCCGGGTTCGCGACCCGACCGCTTTGACAAAGCGCTGGCCGCAGGTGCGAGCGCGGTGATCCTCGACCTCGAGGACGCCGTGGCGCCGGCCGACAAGGACAGCGCCCGCGCCGCGCTGCAGGCCTGGCTGCGGCCTGGCATGGCGGTGATTGTTCGCATCAACAGTGTCGACACGCCCTGGTTTGTCGACGACCTGGCGCTGTGCGGCGCGCCTGGCGTGGCCGCGGTGATGTGCCCCAAGGCCGAGCGCGCCGACACGTTGGCGGCGGTGATGGGCGCGGGTGCGCGCGCGCTGCTGCCGCTGGTCGAGAGCGCTGCCGGCCTGGCCGGGTTGGCCGGTCTCGCCGCAGCGCCTGGCGTGTTGCGCCTGGCTTTCGGGTCGATCGACTTGCAGGCCGATCTGGGGCTGCGCGACGCGACCGAGGACGAGTTGCTGCCGTTCCGCTTGCAACTGGTGATGGCCTCCAGGCTGGCCGGCATCGGCGCGCCTATCGACGGCGTCAGCACCGCGATCGAGGACGAGGACGGGCTGCGCCGCGACGTGTTGCGCGCGCGCCGCTTGGGCTTTGGCGGCAAGCTGTGCATCCACCCGCGCCAGGTCGCCAGCGTCAACCGCCACCTCGC
>JBILYN010000223.1:0-7260 GCA_044377715.1 Aquabacterium sp. | reverse complement strand
GGCTGCACTTCAACCTGGCCGACGCTTCGGCCGAGCAATGGATGCGGACCCGGCTGCAACTGGTACCCGAATTCTTCGAGGCCTTGAAAGACGGCTCGCGGTCGACCCGCATCGAGGACGCCGCCGACCAGTTGATCGCGGTGGTCAACGACGTGGCCTACGAGTTCTCGTTCGACCCGTCAGAGATCGCATCGCTGTGGCTGACGGTCAACCAGCGCCTGGCCATCAGCGCGCGGACCCACCCGCTGCGATCGATCGACCGGCTGCGCCAGGCGGTCAAAGAGGGCTGTCGTTTCGACTCGTCGGTGGCGCTGCTCAACCACTTGCTGCACGACCAGGGCGATGTGCTGGTTCGCATCGTGCGCGACGCCACGCTGCAAGTCGATGCGCTCGAAGACAACCTGCAACACGGCAGGCTCAGGCCCAAGCGCGCCGAGCTCGGCAAGCTGCGCCGGGTGCTGGTGCGGTTGCAGCGCCTGCTCGCGCCTGAGCCCGGCGCGCTGTTCCGGCTGCTGCGCCAGCCACCGCCCTGGATCGCGGCCCACGACCTCGACGAACTGCGCCAATCGACCGAGGAGTTCTCGCTGGTGCTGCGCGACCTGGCCGCTTTGCAAGAGCGTATCAAGCTGCTGCAGGAAGAGATCGTGGCCCAAGTCGGCGAGCAGACCAACCGCAGCGTCTTCACGCTGACCGTGGTCACCGTGCTGGCCTTGCCGATCAACATCATCGCCGGGCTGCTGGGCATGAACGTCGGCGGTATCCCGCTGGCCGACAATCCGCATGGCTTTCTGGTGATCGCGCTGATTGTGCTGAGCTTCACCGTGATCGCAGGCTGGATCGCGCTGCGCAAGCGAGACTGAGCGCCGCAAGGCCGGCCGATGCCGGCCGCTCCCCGTGGGGATCAAGCAAAGTGGCAAAGCCCAGCTGCTGTCCTGAGCCCCCTCACCATCGACCCGAACAATCTGGAGTCCGCGATGCGCAAACTGCTTTCAACCCTCGCGCTGGCCGCCGCGCCCTTGACCGGCCAGGCCATCGAAGAGCCCGCCCACGAAGTGCTGCGCCGCATCGACAAAGTCGAGTTGCGCCAGTACGCGCCCTATGTGGTGGCCGAGGTGCTGGTGACGGGTCCGGCCGACAAGGCCGGCAACCTGGCCTTCCCGATGCTGGCCGGCTACATCTTCGGCAAGAACAAGGGCGAACGGAAATTCGCGATGACCGCACCGGTGACCCAAACCCCGGTGCCGGTCAAGCTGGAGATGACCGCCCCGGTGACCCAGACCGCCGCCCCCGGCGGCTACCTGGTGCAGTTCGTGCTGCCCAAGAACGTGACATTGGAATCTGCGCCCGAACCGATCGACGCGCGGATCAAGCTGCGCGAGGTGCCTGCCAGCCGGGTTGCGGCGATCACCTACTCGGGCTTTTGGTCTGAGGCCAATGAGGCAGAGCACCTGGCCCAGCTCAAGACCGCGTTGCAGTCTGCCGGTCTGGCTTGGACTGGCGAGCCTGTGCTATCGCGCTACGACCCGCCTTGGACCCCCTGGTTCATGCGGCGCAACGAGATCTGGCTCAACCTGCCTTGAGTCACCCACGGGCTCGGATCGAACGGTCCGGGCCGGCATTGCGCCGAGGCAAGCGCTGAGGCGACGGGGCGGCCGATGATGCACGCTCGATGCGCGCACAACCCACCGGCCCTAGACCCCCGTGAAGCCGACGGCCCAGCACCGGCTGACCCGGCGCCTGACCCAGGCTTTCAGCGCGTTCCTGCGTCGTCGGCGCAGGCTCAGGCATTTCGGCAGGTCGCCGCTGCTCGAGATCCTGGGCGGCCGCGGCAACGCCCAGCCCGCCCCGGCGCAGATGTCGCGCGACCTGCTGCGGCTGGCGCAGGATGAGCCGGCGGCGGCGATCGCCAGGCTCAAGTCGCACCCCGAGGGCTTGAGCGCACGCGAGGCGCGCGCGCGGCTGGCGCACCACGGCCCCAACGAGGTCGCGCACGAAGCGCCGCTGCCGGCCTGGCTGCACCTGTGGCACTGCTACAAGAACCCGTTCAACCTGCTGCTCAGCGCGCTGGCGCTGCTGTCCTGGTTCGGCGCCGACGCCAAGGCAACGGTCGTGATCGGCATCATGGTGGGGCTGAGCACCGCGATCCGATTTGTCCAGGAGGGTCGCTCGCACCGTGCCGCCGAAGGGCTGAAGGCGATGGTCGGCAACCAGGCGACGGTGATACGGCGCAGCAACGCAGGCGTCGCCGGCCTGTCGGGGCCACGCGAGATCGCGCTGCGCGAACTGGTGCCTGGCGACCTGGTCGCGCTCTCAGCCGGCGACATGGTGCCGGCTGACTGCCGGCTGCTCAGCGCGCGCGATCTGTTCATCGCCCAGTCCGCGTTGACCGGCGAATCGCTGCCGGTCGAGAAGTTCGTGCAGCGCGTCGGCGACAACAGCGCGCCGCTGGCGCAGAGCAACCTGGTCTTCATGGGCACCAACGTGGTGTCGGGCGCCGCCACCGCGCTGGTCTGCGCGACCGGCGGCGCCAGCTACTTCGGCCATCTCGCGGCCAGCGTCAGCGCCACCGACCCATTGCCCAACGCCTTCCAGGCCGGCGTCAACAGCGTGAGCTGGCTGCTGATCCGATTCGCCTGCGCGATGGTGCCGGTGGTCTTCCTGGTCAACGGCTTGGGCAAAGGCGACTGGACCGAGGCGTTGTTGTTCGCGCTGTCGGTGGCGGTCGGGCTGACGCCCGAGATGCTGCCGATGATCGTCACCTCGACGCTGGCCAAGGGCGCGGTCGGGCTGGCGCGCCAGCAGGTGGTGGTCAAGCGGCTCGACGCGATCCAGAACTTCGGCGCGATGGATTTGCTGTGCACCGACAAGACCGGCACGCTGACGCAAGACCAGATCGCATTGGCGCGCCACGCCGACGTGCTGGGCCGGCCGTCGGAACAAGTGCTCGAGTTTGCCTACCTCAACAGCCATTACCAGACCGGGCTGAAGAACCTGCTCGACCGCGCGGTGCTCGAGCATGTCGAACTCGCCACCGAGTTGAAGCTGGCGCAGGACTACCGCAAGATCGACGAGATTCCGTTCGACTTCGAGCGCCGGCGCATGTCGGTGGTGGTCGGGGTCTCGGGCCCTGGCGAGCACCACGAGCTGGTCTGCAAAGGTGCGCTCGAGGAGGTGCTGGCCGTGTGCAGCCACGCCCGCGTCGACAGCGGCCAGCCCGACCAGCCGCTGGACGCCTCGCTGCTGGCGCAGGTGCTGCAGGTCACACGCGAGCTCAACCAAGAAGGGCTGCGGGTGGTCGCGGTGGCGATGAAAGAGCTGCCGCCCGACCAGACCCGTTACTCGGTGGCCGACGAATGCGGGCTGACGCTGATCGGCACGATCGCCTTTCTGGACCCGCCCAAGGAGTCGGCCGCGCCGGCCTTGCAAGCGCTGGCCGCACACGGCATCACCGTCAAGCTGCTGACCGGTGACAACGAGCTCGTCAGCGCCAGCATCTGCCGCCAGGTCGGACTGGCCGCCGACCGGCTGATGATGGGCGCACAGGTCGAGGCAATGGACGACACGGCACTGGCACTGGCGGTCGAGCAGCACCAGGTCTTTGCCAAGCTCACGCCGCTGCACAAGGAGCGCATCGTCCGCGCGCTGCGTGCCAACGGCCATGTGGTGGGCTTCATGGGCGACGGCATCAACGACGCGCCAGCGCTGCGTGCGGCCGACATCGGCATCTCGGTCGACTCGGCGGTCGACATCGCGAAGGAGGCCGCCGACATCATCCTGCTCGAGAAAAGCTTGATGGTGCTGGACGCCGGCGTGGTCGAGGGCCGCACCACCTTCTGCAACCTGCTCAAGTACATCCGGATGACCTCGAGCTCGAACTTCGGCAACGTGCTGTCGGTGCTGGTGGCCAGCGCCGCGCTGCCCTTTCTGCCGATGCTGCCGCTGCAGTTGCTGGTGCAAAACCTGCTCTACGACATCGCCCAGACTGGCATCCCGTTCGACCGCGTCGACCCCGAGCAAGTGGCCAGCCCGCTGCATTGGCGGCCGGCCGATATCGGCCGCTTCATGCTGTTCTTCGGGCCGATCAGCTCGCTGTTCGACCTGGCCACTTTCGCGCTGATGTGGTGGGTCTTCGGCGCCAACAGCCTGGCCAACCAGGGCTTGTTCCAATCGGGCTGGTTTGTTGTCGGGCTGCTGACGCAGACGCTGGTGGTGCACCTGATCCGCAGCCCCAAGCTGCCGTTCATCGAGACCCGCGCCGCCACGCCTTTGCTGCTGACGACCGGTGCGATCATGGCGCTGGGCCTGTGGCTGCCGTTCGGGCCGCTGGCGGGCTACTTCAGGCTGCAGGCGCTGCCGCCAGCCTACTTCGGCTGGCTGTTGGCGATCCTGCTGGGCTACGGCGCGCTGACGACGCTGATGAAGCGCTTCTACAACCGGCGCTACGGCTGGCAGTGAGGGGCGCGGTCGCAGTGGTCCGGAAGAGGTGTTAACCAGCGCCCTCAAGCTCAGCTGGATAGCATGGCGACGGCCGAGCTCTCAGCGCGAGAACATCGCCTGCAGCGTCTTCAAGGTGTTGTCCAAGGTGGCCGGGCGCAGCGCGCCGAGTCGCTTGACGAGCCGCACGCGGTCCAGCGTACGGATCTGGTCGAGCACGATCAGGCCCGGCTTGCCCTGGAAAGTGACCGGGATGCGGAACGCCGCCGGCCTGGAACCCGTGGTCATCGGCGCGACGATGACGGTGCGAAGATGCGCATTGATCTCGTCGGGCGAGATGACCACACATGGGCGAGTCTTCTGGATTTCGCTGCCCAGCGTCGGGGCCAGCTGCGCCAGCCAGATGTCGCCGGCCTTCATCACCAAGCCAAGTCGGCGTCGTCCTGGTTGGCGAACTCCGGCCACACCAGCGGGTCCGGGTCGGACGCAGCGATGCGGCGGGCGTCCTCGGCCCAGCCTTCGCGCGGGTTGGCGCGCGACGGGCGGATTTCGATCACCCCGTCACGCACCTGCAGATCGACCGTTCCCGCCAAACCCAGCTGAGCAATGATGGGCTTGGGGATCAGCACGCCCTGCGAGTTGCCCATCTTGCGAATCGCGACTTCCATGACCAGAATTCCTTTGATTCAAGTAAGCACAATGGTAGCACTCACGAATTATTCAGTCACCTGCTGTCAGCGGTGGCAGGCACATTGCGGCGGCTGCTCAACGACGACCCCGCACAAAAAAGTCGTGTCGACGCGCTGCTAGACGAGCACGGCCAGACTGCTGGCGCGTTGCGGGTCAGTGATGTTGTGTTGGCAGAGGTATTCTGGACCTTGCGCAGCGCCTATGCCCAAGACAAGAAAGCCCTGTTGCTTGCGCTGCACGGCCTACTCGATGAGCCCTCGATAGCCTTCGAGAGTCGCGAGGCCGTGCAGACTGCAGTGGAACAGTTCGCACACAGCAAGTGCGGATTCGTCGATTGCCTGGCCATGGCGAAGAATGCCGGGCTAGGCGCGGCGTTCACGGCAACCTTTGATCGACGGATGGCCAAACTGCCGGGTGTTCGACTGATCTGATGCAGCCTGGGATCCGCCCGAGCCCGCTCGAGCGCTGGCCAGTGGCAGATCGACAGGACCGCAGAGAGCTACACGACGGTCGGAGCGACAAAGGCCAGAAAGCACACATGGGCCAGTTGTCAACCGACTCAGGCTGCAGGCCGCCCCAAGCCGTAGACCGGCGTGTCGATGCCCTCCATCCTGGCCTTGAGCTGCAACGCAAGGTAGCGCGAGTAGTGGCGCGACTGGGCCAGGTTGCCGCCGTGGAACCACAGCGCGGTCTGGCGCGTCGGCTTCCACATGTTGCGCAGCTCGCCCTCCCAGGGGCCGGGGTCCTGGGTTGTGTCCGACCCCAGGCCCCAGCAAGGGCCGACCGCCTCGGCAACCTCGGGCGAGATCAGCGCCTCGGCCCAGCCGGTCATCGAGCCGTAGCCGGTGGCGTAGACGACCAGGTCGGCCGGCAGCTCGCTGCCGTCGCTCAACACCACCGAGTCCTCGGTCAGCCTGTCGATGCCGACGCCAGACTTCAGCGCGATGCGGCCATCGGCGATCAGCTCGGACGCGCCGACATCGATGTAATAGCCCGAGCCGCGGCGCAGGTACATCGGCCCCAAACCTGATTCGTCCTCGCCGAAAGTCAGCTGGAAACCCGCCGCGCGCAGCCGGTCGTAGAACGGCGCGTCGTCGCGCTGGATCTGGGCGCAAACAGGCATCTGGAACTTCGGCACCAGCCGGTAAGGAATCGACGCGACCGTCAGGTCTGCTAGGTCGGTGCTGACGCCGGCCTGGAGCGCGGCCTCCGAGTACAACAGGCGGCCGTAGCGGCCCTGGGTCTCGGAGCGCACCACCAGCGTGGGCGAGCGCTGCAGCATCGTCACCTCGGCGCCGTACTCCCACAGATCCGCTGCGATGTCGTGCGCCGAGTTGTTCGAGCCGACCACGACGCAGCGCTTGCCGGCAAAGTCTTCGCCGCCGCTGTGCTGGCTGGAATGGTGCTGACGCCCACGGAACAGCGACGCGCCGGGGAAGTCCGGGACGCGGGGCCGACCCGACATGCCGGTGGCCAGCACCAAGTGGCGCGGCCGCAGCGTGACCGGCTGGCCCTCGCGCATGACCTGTACCGTCCATTGCTGCGATGCCTCGTCGAAGGACGCGCTCAGGCATTCGGTCGAAGGCCAGTAATTCAACTCCATCAGTCGGGTGTAGGCCTCGAGCCAGTCGCCCATCTTGTCCTTGGGCGTGTAGACCGGCCAGTGGTCCGGGAACGGCATGTAGGGCAGATGGTCGTACCAGACCGGGTCGTGCAGACACAGCGACTTGTAGCGCTTGCGCCAGGCGTCGCCGGCATGGGCGTGCTGGTCGACGATCAGCGTGGGCACGCCCAACTGCTTGAGCCGTGCGCCCAGACCCAGCCCGCCCTGGCCACCGCCGACGATCAGGCAATAGGGCTGGCGCTGGTAACCCAGTTCGGCAGCCTCGGCAGCCTGCGCGTCGAGCCAGTTGCGGCGGCCACGGATCGCGCCATGCTCGGCGCCCAGCTCGCGGGTCTCGCCACGCTTTTCCTCGAAACCCTTGAGTTCCTGCAAGGTCGTGAACAAGGTCCAGCAGCGGCCATCCTTGAGCCGGACATGGCCTTTGCCTCGGCCAACCGAAGTCTCGAAGCTGAACCAGGCCTGGACCACACCTTGCGCGACGCCTTGGCCTTCGCTGGCCGCACCGTCGAGCA